>NZ_JAWOUB010000030.1:0-37681 GCF_033339195.1 Vibrio sp. 811 | reverse complement strand
TGGCGCTGGACTAAACAAAGGCCCCCTTTTAGGGGGCTCACACAAAGCCACCTTCTTTAGAAGGTGGTAATTTACTTAAGATCGTTTTGTGTTTATTGATAAAACACCGCCAACCAGATGGTTTCTTGCGTTGGGTCAGTCCAGCTCACTTTGTGTTTGGTATGAGCTGGAATCGTAACGTGATCGCCTGCCTCAAGTCGTTGCACTACATCTGATTCAAAAGTCAGCTCTCCAGCTCCTTTAAGAACCAAGACCCATTCATGTTCTTCTTGATCGTACCAGCCACTTTCGGGCGAGGTTTGCCCCGTTGAGACAATGCGTTCTATACGCAGGTTTTTGTGGGTCAGCAGGTCTTCGAACACTTCCTCGTCGAGGTTATTCGGTAAGTCTTTAAACAGGTTCATGGCCTTTCCTTAGAGAATGATCAGTCCAAAAGGCGCAAGCAATTGCTCTTGTTGCCAATCACAAATTTTAACACCAAACAGAGAAACGCGGCGAACATCCAGCCCGTCTAGTTCGACATGAGTCAGATCACACTGCTCAACGTTAAAGGTTCCCCATTGTTCTGGCGAGAATTCGCAGCGAGATAAATCCGAGCCTTTGAGAGTTGCCCCTGCGAGGTTCGCACCGTTCCAACGGTTTTCAAAGAGGTCACATTTTTCTAGTAACACTCGCTCGAAGTTACAGTAGGTGAGGTTGCAGCCAGTAATAAAAGCAGAACAGAAAAACATGGTGTTACTGACGCGATTAGCAAAGTTCGCACCTTGGAAGTTTGCCCCTTTGAGATCGCACTTACGTAGCTCCAAGCCCATACAATTTGCGCCGTTAAACAGGCTCATCGCCAACATGCAGTTCGTAAAGCTAGCGTCTTTTAAGTTCGCGAAGCGAAAACTACACCCTTCTAGCGCTTTGGATTCGATAAAGCGACAGTCGATGAACTTAGCATCGCGCAGATCGGCATGGTCGAAACAGCACATATAAAAGTGGCAGTTTTTAAAGGTAGCATTCTGAAAATCGTGATGAGAAAAGTTTTCTCGTTCAAAAATGAGATCGGTTTTTAACATGTCTTCTCCTTAGCTGCGAGCAGACTAGCACTCCAAGTGACTGATTTTCCAGAAAAATAACCACTTGTATTTCAGTGCTTTACAAACCCCTCAAATCGCGATTTTAAGGGGGCAAACGAGCGTTTTAAGTGGGTTGTTTTTTGAAAATAGAAGACGTAGAGGACGAAAAAAGTTTTTGCTGGCTACGAGCCTTAACGAGAGGATTCGCATTTATGGGTATGCATGGCAACTCACACGCACAGTTTGCATTACAGAATTGTATCCTATTTGCATAATTTGTTGATCAATATGGCGTTTCTCCATACAAAAAACCTATATTTTTCACAAATTGATTTCCATCAAAATAGTAGGGTTTCTATGTGCTAGATTGCGCACAGCTCAAAAAGATATAGATACCCGTGTGCTTCAAGGCGCTGAGTTTACTTGAAATCTCAGATCAGTTAGTAGGCACCCCTTTGGGTACGACATAACGAAGCCCTACGAAAGGAAATAAAAATGAAAAAAACAATCTGCAGTCTAGCAGTGGTTGCTGCACTCGTGTCACCAAGTGTTTTCGCTCATAAACAAGGTGACTTCGTTCTTCGTGTTGGTGCGGCGTCTGTCGTTCCAAACGACAGCAGCGATAAGATTCTTGGTTCTCAAGAAGAGTTAGAAGTTGACTCAAATACGCAGCTTGGTTTGACGTTTGGCTACATGTTCACAGACAACATCAGTTTAGAGCTTCTAGCAGCAACACCATTCAGCCACGACATTTCGACAGATTTGGTTGGTAGTGATATCGCGAAAACCAAACATTTACCACCAACGCTAATGGTGCAGTACTATTTTGGCGAGTCTCAAAGTAAGTTCCGTCCATACGTTGGTGCAGGTCTGAACTACACCATATTCTTTGATGAAGATTTCAATAGTACGGGTAAAGGCGCTGACCTGTCAGATTTGAAATTAGATGATTCATTCGGTCTAGCAGCGAATATTGGTGTGGACTACATGATCAACGATCAATGGTTCCTCAACGCCGCTGCTTGGTACGCAAACATTGAGACAGAAGCAACTTATAAAGCAGGTGGAGTGAAGCAAAAAACCGACGTCAAAATTAACCCTTGGGTATTTATGATCAGCGGCGGTTACAAGTTCTAAGAAAAACCAGTAGTTACACGCACATTACTATTATTGGCATGACTTTGGGGGTGGTTACGGGGACTGCCCCTCTTTTTTATCCTCGTTTTGATTGCACATCATTTACTCCACTTAGCAACATGCAAAATTGGATCTTTACCTTGCAGATCATTTTATTGTCGGAAGATCGAAAAGTCCTACACTGATCACATAATTGAACAAGTGGACAATATAAATGAGCGACGACATCGCAAAGCATTCCTCCTCCAGATCTAAGCTGGTAAAAACTCTTTTCTTTACTCTCTGTGTTATCGCATTTGGTGCGATGTATTGGTCTTGGCAGTATTCAGACAGTCATCCAAGCACGGAAGATGCCTACGTTAGGGCAAAAATTTTGTCGGTAGCGCCTCAGGTAAAAGGCCAAGTGGTTTCTGTGGATGTCAAAGACTTCCAATCTGTTAACAAAGGTGACCTACTGCTGAAGATAGATTCACGCCCATATTTGTTGGCAGTGAAGCAAGCAAAAGCGGCATACCAATTGGCGGTCCAGCAACATGACGTTGCCGATAAGCAGGTAACTGAAGCTGTTGCGGGCTTAGATGCGGCGCGCTCTAACCTGATAGAAGCGCAAGTAGAGTACAAACGTACGGATTCCCTAGTGAAACGCAAACTGGCGTCGGACCAAGATTTAGATACGGCGAAAAACAAACTCGCCAATGCCCAAGCGAGCCTAGAGCAAGCACGTGCGACGGTAGAAAAAGCCATTGCGAACCGTGGTGAAGAAGGCGTAGAGGCTGCGGTCGTTCAACAAGCGGCAGCACAGTTAGCGCAAGCGGAGCTGAACTTGAGCTACACCGACATTACGTCACCAGTGGATGGCATTACCGGTGAAATCAATACGCACGTAGGCTCGGTCGTTAGCGTGGGTCAAACGCTGTTCCCTGTGATTTTAAAAGACAGCTATTGGGTACGCGCGAACTTTAAAGAAACCGATCTTACTCACATCAAACCTGGTATGCATGCGGATGTGGTGATTGATATGTACCCAGACGTGGTGTGGAAAGCAACGGTAGAACAGCTGTCGCCTGCGAGTGGTACATCGTTCTCCTTGATGCCACCAGAAAACGCAACGGGTAACTGGGTTAAAATCAAACAGCGTTTCCCTGTACGTTTGGCATTAGAAGTACCAGCCGATGCGCCGCAACTTCGCGTGGGTGCGAGCTCAGAAGTCACCATTGATTTGCAAAGTAGCGTGCAATGAACCATCAAATTACGGCAGACAAACGGGGGATTGCCACCGTCGCCGTGATGCTTTCTGCCATCATGGTGTTAATCGATATGACCGTTGCGAACGTGTCGCTATCGCACATGATGGGCGCGTTGGGCGCAACGGCAGACCAAATTACTTGGGTGCTGACGGGTTACAGCATGGCGGAAGCGATCTTCATTCCGATGACCAGTTTCTGGGTGTCGCGCTTTGGTGAACGCAAAGTCATGTTGGTTGCTGTGATCGGTTTTGTGATTGCCAGTGCGCTTTGTGGGCAAGCACAGTCTCTTGAAGAGATGGTGCTATTTCGCATTATCCAAGGCGCTTTCGGCGCGTCGGTGATTCCATTGGCGCAGTCGACGTTAGTGCAGATCTATCCGTATGAGCAAAAAGGCAAAGCGATGGCGATTTTCTCCATCGGCATTTTGCTTGGTCCTATTTTGGGCCCAGTTGTAGGTGGTGTGATCACCGACAACATTAACTGGCGCTGGATTTTTTACATCAACTTGCCATTCGGTTTGATCTGTACCTCTTTGATTTATCGCTATATCCATATCGACAACAAATCCAAACCTAACTTTGACTGGTGGATCATCGGTTACATGGCGTTAGGTTTGGGCGCGTTGCAGTTTGTGTTGGATAAAGGGAATGAAGACGACTGGCTCGACTCACGTATGATTCAGACGGCGATATTGCTCGCAGTCATGGGATTGGTGATGTGGATCTATCGCAGTTGGAAAACCAAAAGTCCAATAGCGCCATTGTGGCTACTGAAAGACCGAAACCTTATGGTCTCGTCATTGATGATTGCCGTGGTGTCGATGGCGATGTTTGGTCTGACGACTCAACAACCAATGCTGTTGGAAAGCTTGCTGGATTATCCGGTCTCAACCACTGGCTTATTAATGGCACCGCGAGGGTTGGCGTCGGCGGCGATGTTGATTTTAGTGATTAAGCTCAATCCGCAATTCGATCCCAGAATCAAAATAGTCTTTGGCTTAAGCTGCATCGGGATTGGTAGTTATTTGATGACGCAATACTCACTGCAGATCGATACATTTTGGATTGTGATGCCGAGTATGATTCAGGGGATGGGGCTTGGTTTAACCTTCTCGACGCTATCCACCTTGGCGTATTTAACGATTCCGAAAGAGCAATCTGTTGCGGCGGCGAGTATTTACAATCTGTTCCGTACCATTGGTAGCTCGTTTGGTATTTCTATCGCCACCACGTTCCAATATCGTGATAGTCAGCAGCAATGGCATGCGCTGGGAGAGGGTATTAATCCTTATAATCCTAACTTGCATGATTGGGCGGCCAATCAGGGGCTTTCTATTACCGATCCGGTTACGTTAGACCAATACCAACAGATGTTGCAGCAGCAATCGCAAATGGTCGCGTTTGTGCACACCTTCCAGCTTGTGGGAGTGATGTTCGTGATCATGATGCCGATGCTGGTTTTCATCCGGTCGCGTGAATAACAACAAGTTCCGGTGAATCGTGTAAGAGAACGCCTCTCAAGTTGTATTTGCTTGAGAGGTGTTTTTTATTGGACGGTGTCAATGAAAGACGGACGTTTACTCAAACGTCACTTCATCAAAATGCGGATTGGCTTTGAGCGCGCGCATTGCGACTAATTGTTCAGTCGGGAAGGCGGTGTGCTCACCATCCATATCTAAAAACAAGCACTCTTGTCGCTGCATGTCGTAGCCTGTGTCGAACGCGTTGCCCTGATGAGTTTCACCATTTTTTAGTGTGATCTCGATAGGGAGCTTAAACATACAGGCGATTTCAATAAAATCGTATTGGCTGCAAGTCACCATAGCTTTCTCCTTTCAAACCGACGCAGTATTCAGAAGGTTTGAGAACCGCTTCCTTAATATAGAAAACGTTTGATTGAAACTGAATCTTCATCTTACACCTCATTTTGGTCACGAAATAGACATACACGCACGTTTTAATAAACCTACTGTTGAGCGTTCGCAAGCGAGACAAAACTACGATATGTCTGAAACGATACTTAAGCGCACATACCTAACGAGTGAACAAAAGACACAAAAGCCAAGTTCACTGATTTCCCCTCAAACCTACCATGCGCAGTTGGCGCACCGTGTTCACCACTCGCCTCAATTTGAAAACGGCCGCGTTAAAAACGAGATGCCAAATATCCCTAGCCCGCAATCATTCTGGCAGGTGTGTTGGAGCTATCTTGGTGGTAGAACGCCATTGAGTCCTAACGAACATCTGCCACATTTCCCAATTCAACCTACGCAGTTTGCGCAGAGAAGTGAATCGATGCGCGTTACTTGGCTGGGCCATTCCACCATGCTGGTGGAGGTCGATGGCATTCGAATTCTGACTGATCCGGTATTTGATTACGCTTCTCCGTTCATCGCAAAAGCGTGGTTTGAACGCAATATTCCCAATACCCATGCCAGAGATTGTTTGCCGATTCCTGAAATTATCGTGATTTCGCACGATCATTACGACCATTTAGAAGCATCGACCATACGTTTCTACGCCGATAAACCCGTGACGTTTTATGTGCCCTTAGGGGTTGGCAAGCATCTGATAAAGTGGGGCGTTTGCGCAGACAACATCGTGGAATTCGATTGGTGGGATAGCGTGCACTATGCCGGAACTGAACTGATTTGTACGCCTGCTAACCATAATTCGGGTCGTACTTATTTCGATAAAAACGCGACCCTGTGGGCTTCTTGGGTCATCAAAGGAAAAGAAGAGACGCTCTATTTTAGTGGCGATTCAGCTTACGATTCGCATTTTTCCGAGATCGCACTGCGATGTGGACCAATCGACATTGCCTGTTTGGAAGTGGCTGCCGATGTGAAAGGCCAAGGTTATCCGGTCGAAAACTGGGGACACATGCAGGCTCACCATACCGTGCAAGCGTTTCACGATTTAAATGCGAAAAAACTGTTGCCCGTACATTGGGCTACATACGAGCTATTTACTCACCGTTGGGACGAACCGATTTTAGATTTGCTTGCCCATTGTCAAAAAGAACATATAACGCTGCTGACGCCAATGCCGGGGGAGAGTTTTTACGTTCATCAAGAACATATAAATAAACAGTGGTGGCGAGAAAAAGAAAGAGGTGAGCCAGCTAGAATTTTGACTTAATAATATGTTCTTACTTCAATAATTATTTGAGAAGTTAACCTTGTTATTTTAAAAATATAACAAGGTTTTTACTCGCTTACTCATCAATCACTTGAGGTTTTAACTCGACGACATTTCCTTCCGGATCATGTATATAGAGTGATCTACCGAACCCTTGTGCGCCATACCGCTTCGCAAACTCTTCGGTTTCAATGCCGCGCGCACGCAGATATTCCAGTAATTCATCCTCGGAAAAAGGCGCCAATTGCAGGCAAAAATGGTCAATATTACGACCATTTTGAACTGGTGGCTTACCGCCGAGTTGGCCCAATTCGCTGTCTACCGTCACTACATCAATCAATGCGTTACCTGCCCTAAGTTGAGTTAAACCAAGTTCCGTTACTTCGCGTTCGACAGGGCAGCCCAAAATGTCTCGATAGAAATGCAACATAGCATCGAGGTTACAGGTCCTTAATACAACATGATCAAGCGCTTTGATGGCGATTGGATTTTTGGTGGGCATGCTTCACTCCTTTTTGCATTGTGTTGAGGTAAGTATAAAGTGACCTTAAAAGTGGTGAGAGAAATGATCAAATTCCAGATGTTTTTTTCTAGAGCGAGTGCAGAAACACTGCAACTCAAAGCAAACAAAAAAGGCTAGCGTATTGCTAGCCTTTTGGAATATGGATGGGGCTATTACTCGTAATCAGAAGCGTAAGTTTCTTCGTAAGTGTGTGAGTAAAGCTCGAATAGGTTGCCGAATGGGTCTTCTAGGTAAACCATTTTCGCAGGCTTATTATCGTCTTCTGGATGGTAACGCATGATGTCCATGCGAACTTTGCCACCTAGTGCTTCGGTGCGTTTGATAGCACCTTCAAAATCGTCTGTCTGCAAACAGAAATGGAAGATACCGATGCGAGAAAAATCCACTTCATGGCGCTCTTGACGCTCTTTCATTTCGAATAACTCAAGGCCGATGCCATCACTTGTCACAAGGTGCGCAATGTTGAAGCCTTTAAAGCCTTCCCCAAAGACCGCAATACACATTCTGCCAATTGCCGTTTCGCGTTCTTCAATCACTTTCGTGTTGCCCATAACGACTTTTAGACCTAGCGCTTGCGTGTAAAACTCAACCGCTTTGTCCATATCTCCGACCATAATACCGACATGATTCATTTTCATTTGTTTGCTCCCAACATGTGTGTTTGAACGTTGTCTTGTTTCGATGTGGGAGAGTATATGGCGTGATGTTGATTACATGAAATTATCATAAATTATAAAAATGATAATTTTATTTAATGTTGTACATGTTGGGATTGAGTTAGTGAGCTAAGGCCTCAACAGCTTGCCTCACCGAGGTGAAATGAATCTTGATAATGCACCGTTGCGCGAGGCTGAATTCATGCGATTGGATTAATGACGTAACCTCTTCTACGGACAGCGTTCGTTCTTTTGGGTGTAAAAGAGTGGTGTTCGAACCATTGTTTTTCAATTCGAACGTGTTGCCATTTGAGTCAATAACGTAATCATCTTGCCCAAAAATGAGGGCTTCGCATTCAGAGTCCAAGTCGGATTGGGAATGCGTATAGATCAGCTCATCGTCGCCGTCTAGTTTTAGCAAGCATGGCCAGCATACTGCGTGGTCTCTCATGGTTAACTCATTATTCATTGTTATTTAGAAACTTGACCCAGGTTGTTGCAAAAATGCTAACTCTTCGGGAGTGCTCTTTCTTCCCAATATCGCATTGCGATGAGGATAGCGCCCAAACTGGTCGATGATGGCTTTGTGTTTTAGCTCAAAATCGTAGTTATTTTCAAGCCCTGATGCGCGAAACAATTTTTCAGCTTGGACATGAATGAGGCGAGATTCGCTGTGCATAAACGGCATGTACAAAAAGCTTAGCTGCTCAGGCGCTAATTCTTTGTCGTAACCTAACCGAATTGCCTCTTGAGCCAATGCTAATGCGAGTGGGTCTTGTGCAAACGCTTTTGGGGTGTTGCGATACACATTACGTGAAAACTGGTCGAGGACGATGATTTCGGCCAATCGTCCTTGTGCGCTGTTACGCCAATTAAACAGTTCACAACGAGCGGCTTGTTCTAATACCGAGGCAAATCGCGATGCAATACACTTGTCCAGTTCTGGGTTGTTTTCAAACCAATTTTGGGGCGATAGCTCCTCGAACCAAAATTTGATGACTTCTTGGTACATGGATCTTCCTTCTTATTGCATTAGCTAAAGAATAAAAAGCCAGAAGGCGAGCTCCTGGCTTTCTGCGTGTTATCGACCGTAAGTCTCTACGATGTAACGTTCAAAATCGTCACACATTTGTTCGTCAGAGATGGCGTTGCTTGCCAGCTCTTTACTGCCGTCGACGACTTTAATCGCGGCGTTCAGTGAAGCGACTGATGCTCGCTCTCGCGTCGCAAGTGAGTCGATTTTCTTCTGCTGCACTTCCCATGCCTGTTCTGGCGACAGGTTACACACGTCTGCAAGGTATTTGGCATTGAAGCCTTCGCCAGTCAGGCTGACAATGGTTTCGTTGTGAGACAAGTGATTGCCTGCGTGCCAGTAGTGTTTTGCCAGCAGTGGGCCAATTTCTGGGTTATCCGTCAGGTAACCAAACTTCTCAAGGAAGTATGCACGGGTCTGATACACCGCCATGTGCGCGAGTAGATAACCTTGATACGCACAAGCTGCTTCGTCGGATAGCAAATGTGGAATCGCCATCAGTGGGCGAGGGCTGCATTCCAAACCAAGGATCTGTTTTTCACAATCGCGAGCCAGCTTAGTGATGCGTTCTGGCGTTAACTCGTCATCGCTCAGTTGATATAACGCGCGTTCAAAGTACGGCACAACCAAGATGCTACGTTCTTCATAAGCTTTGAATGGCTGACGACTGTTGATCATCGCTTGAATAATCTCATCAGGAACCGGATTCCCTTCATCATCCAGTGCGTACTGTTTTAGCCAATCGGCATCGGTTAACAGGCTATCACAGAACATCGACTGAGTTTCTGCATAAGCCATTGACGTCGGCGAAAACTCCTGCGAGAAACAAGGCGCGTTCATTTTTACGTTCGCAAAGTGTGCTGCGTGGCCGCCTTCGTGGAACAGCGTGTTAATGCCATCGTAGCCACTGCCCACTTGGTCTGGTTTGGCATTACTGGTGAAGTTCACCTGCGCTGCGACCCATTCGCCTTGATTATAGAAAGAAGGGATAGGGCCGTGGCAGAACCCGTTCGGGTACTTACCTTTGCGATCTAGTAAATCCAGCGTTAGCGTCGCGCCAGAGTAATCAATATTTAGGCGACCAAATGATTCTACCCAGCGTCTCAGAGATTTTGAGAACGGCACGTATGGGTCAAGGTCACGCATAACGTTACCCGCGAATGAGTAAACAAAGTTGTAGCCTGCTAGTGCGCTTGCGCCTTTCTCTTTCGCCAAGTTTTCTAAGCTGTTTAGGTGCGCATCTCGCGTGCGTTGTTCGAAATCTTCCAAAATCTCGAATAGCTGCTCAGTGCTCATCTTTTCCGTTTTTTGCACGGAGTAATCAAAGAAAGTCGCATAACCCAGTGAGCGAGCGAACTGGTTGCGCAGTTTGATCAGTTCAATAAAGCCGTTTTGCAGTAGCCATTGTTCAAGGTTCAGCAACGCTTGATGAGCCGATTGGCGAACTTCTTCATGATTGCTGGTGCGAATGGTTGAGCTTAATACTGGAAGTGAACCTTCTACTTGCTCGCCGTTCTCATCGGTAAATGTTTGTACGTGGTTCTGTTTTTTCTCGAAGAGCTCAGCTTCAAAGGCAATGAGCTGATTTTTCAACGCTTGTGCTTTTTCGCCCTCGATAGCGTGAGATTCAAACATCGCCAGCCAACCAGATAGACCCGTAATGGTTTGTTGTTTCTCTTGTGGGTCGGTAATTGAGTCCGCGGCTTCAAGTTGTTGTTTGATGGCAGTAATTTGCTCGGCGTTGCTTAAAAAGCTTGTCCATGCCGTTTGTGCTTGCGTCGAGCCATCATGGTCATCGCTGATCCCCATGTAAGTTTCCCAAAAGAAATCTTCTTTGGTGCGGTGAATCGCAAGGTAACGTTGATTGAGGTCGTTGAGGTAATCCGTTGCGGTCATTTTGATCCTTCAAATGGTTTCGTTATGTAGACAGTTGATTATTGCACGCTTGGTCGCGAGAAAGGAACGCTAATCTCATTTGTCGATTTTGCATCGCGTAAAGGTGATTTTACTATTTGTTTACATTTGGGTGAGTTAATAGGAGTTATGAGCTTGCAGTGTTAAGACTGGTATAGAGTTTACAGTTTATTAAGTAATTAATCTGCGGTGCGCTATCGATGATCCTTATCAGGTGTAATAAGATTTCCATATCGTGGCGATACAGTTGGAAACGATATGATAAATAAGACAAAAGTTACGTTATTGGCGGTAGGTACGATTTTAGTTGGATGTTCCACAGTCGCGCCACCAAGAAATGATGCGGTTGAAAGCATTCAACAAAAGTGCTCTGTGATTTTAAGCAATGATGTTGCGGGCGATCAGCGCTGGCAGACGTACAACGGCTTGCTTGTAGAATATGCCGTGCATGGCGTTAAGAGTCAGGCACAACTGGAACGTTTTGAAGCGTTTGTGCAGAGAGTGCAAGATGATGAGTCTGGACAGTTAGTTACTGAGTTGATTGAGGTCACCGACTGGGGATGCTCAAACGGCAATTATCTTGAAGAGATGAGCTTGTTTATTCAAGAAGTTCAAAAGTAAAAAACCGAGCGTTAAGTCGCTCGGTTTTTCTGTTTGTGGAACGCTTTTGTACGCCGGTTCGTCAGGACGTTTACTCCTCTGGATACTCGCCCATACCTTGCGTTTTACCTTCCGCTTTCCAATGCTCTCCAGGAGCAAATGCTTCATCGCATAAATCTACGGTGTAGCCCATTTCTGTGATTTCCTTCAAAGTGAGGTTATCAGCAATATTTGCAACTTCCCCCGATTTATTCCGTAACTCCATGTTGATCTCTCCTCTGTAGGTAGACGAGTGGCATCAATGCACAGTGAAGAATGCATTGCTAACCTTTGTTCTAAGTATATAACCCTCTGCTAAAAATGAAGGTTTAATCCACTTTTTAAATATGGTTAATTGGATAATGCTTTGAGCTGCTTCCGTTATTTAGAACCGCAGCATCGCGATAGTTTGCCATTTGTGATTTATTGAGTGATTAAACGGTCAATTTGGAAACTCGAAATGGTGATTCTCGACCACGCTTTAGCACAACAAATTGTTGATCGAACCATGTCCATCATTGGTCACAATGTGAATGTGATGAACTCGGCAGGCATCATCATTGGCAGTGGCGACCCTAAACGTGTTGGGCAAGTGCATGATGGCGCGGTACTGGCGCTGAATCATGGCGATTCGCTAGAGCTTAATGAGCAGCAATGTTTGACGTTGCAGGGTGTCAAACCCGGTATCAATATGTTGTTGAAATTACATGGCGACGTGGTCGGTATTGTTGGCGTCACAGGCGAGCCGGAGAAAATCCGAGATTTTGCAAAACTGGTTAAAATGACCGCTGAACTGACAATCGAGCAAGCTGCGCTGGTGGAAAAATTTCAGTGGGACAGACGTCATCGTGAAGAGTTTATTCTGGCTTGGATCAATGGCAAATTGACCGATGAAGAGCTGAAAGATTGGGCGATGCGTCTTTCTATCGATGTTACTCAATCACGGGTGGCAACGGTGATTGAAGTCTCGACGCCGTCCGCCTCGAAAAGCATGAAGAGTGTGCGCAATATTGTTGAGCTGCTTGAATACCCAGAGCGTAACAACCTAGTTGCGATTGTCTCAGTGAATGAAATTGTGGTGCTGAAACCGTGTCATTCCGCCAAGCAGTGGGATAGCCAAATCGAAAGTGAACGCATTGATAAGTTGATGTCGCGTTTAAGCGATCACGATTCGCATACGTTTCACATTGCGCTAGGACAGCTGTTTAATGAGCCTAAAGATGTCGCGTTGTCATACCAAAGCGCGAAGCAGGTATTAGCCATTGGCAAGCAGTTCTACCCAGAGAAACGTAAGTACCTGTTCGATGAACTTCGTTTGCCTGTTTTGTTAGCGCCGTTGGCGGATATTTGGCAAGGTGAACAAATTATTGATGGCGTGAAACGGTTGAAAGAGAAAGACAAATCCGGGCAATTATTGAAAACCCTAGATGCGTTGTTTGAATGCAATGGCAATGTGACGGAATGCTCTAAAATGCTGTTTATTCACCGGAACACTCTGCGTTATCGGTTAGAAAAAATCACCGAGATAACGGGGCTACCAACCACCAATTTTGTGGGGTTAGCGGAGCTTTATATTGCGACTCGGCTCTCAAAAATGGCGTGACATTGTGCATTTGCACAATACGCGTTATTTTTTGACCACATCATTTGTCACTCCGCCTAAAGGAATTCGAAAGCAAACGATTAATAATTCATGCGTCCCTACATGTTGAGTGAGCCAACACGGACTCGCTCAGCAAAATAAGAATAAATGGAGTTATCATGAACCTTATATTAATCCTGCTTGGGGTGATCGCATTTATTGTGCTCACGACCACCAAATTCAAATTACATCCCTTTTTAGCGCTGATCATCGCGGCGTTCCTTGCGGCATTTGCTTACGGCTTACCGGCAGATAGCATTGCCAAAACCATTGCTTCTGGCTTTGGCGGCATCCTTGGTTACATTGGTTTGGTTATCGTTTTAGGTACCATCATTGGTGTTATTTTGGAAAAAAGTGGTGCGGCGATCACCATGGCCGATACGGTCATCAAAGTGTTGGGTGAGCGTTTCCCTACATTGACCATGAGTATCATCGGTTACATCGTTTCTGTTCCAGTATTTTGTGATTCAGGCTTTGTCATTCTGAACTCGCTCAAAGAATCACTCGCGAAGCGTTTAAAAACCTCAAGCGTTGCGATGAGTGTGGCGTTGGCAACTGGCCTATACGCAACGCACACGTTTGTGCCGCCAACTCCTGGTCCGATTGCCGCTGCGGGTAACTTAGGCCTGGAATCTAACCTTGGTTTAGTGATTGGTTTGGGTGTGTTTGTTGCAGCGGTTGCGGCGTTAGCGGGGATGTTGTGGGCGAACCGATTCCAACATGTTGAACCAGATGGCATTGAAGCCGCAGAAGAAATTCAGCAAGACTGGCAAGCACTCAAAGCGTCTTACGGCAAATTGCCAACGGCGAGCCAAGCATTCGCTCCTATTTTTGTTCCTATCTTATTGATCTGTTTTGGCTCTATCGCGAAATTCCCAAGCCTACCGCTGGGCGAAGGTTTTGTGTTTGATGTTCTGACTTTCTTAGGACAGCCACTAACGGCATTGGTGATTGGCCTATTCCTTTCTGTTCGCCTACTCAAGTCAGACAACAAGATTGAAGAATTTGGCGAGCGAATCAGCCAAGGTATTACGGCTGCTGCGCCTATTCTTTTGATTACCGGTGCGGGTGGTGCTTTTGGCGCGGTGTTAAAAGCAACGCCGCTAGGTGAATACTTAGGTACGACGCTATCGGCGCTGGGCGTGGGTATTTTCATGCCATTTATCGTTGCGGCTGCGCTAAAGTCGGCGCAAGGTTCATCAACGGTTGCATTGGTGACCACATCGGCTTTGGTTGCGCCTATGCTTACGCAATTGGGGCTCGATTCAGAAATGGGCCGCGTATTAACGGTGATGGCGATCGGTGCTGGTGCGATGACGGTTTCTCATGCAAACGACAGTTTCTTCTGGGTAGTTTCGCAGTTTAGCCGCATGTCGGTGGGCTTAGCGTACCGCGCGCAAACCATTGCTACGCTCGTTCAAGGTGTCACGGCAATGGCATTGGTGTACATTTTGAGCCTCGTTCTCTTATAAGTCTCTGGAAATACGTATGAAAGTGGTAATTGCACCTGATTCATTTAAAGAAAGCTTAACCGCCAAACAAGTGAGCGAGGCGATCAAAACGGGTCTTGTTCGCGTATGGCATGATGCTGAGTTTGTTACGGTTCCGGTCGCAGACGGTGGCGAAGGCACGGTTCAATCTTTGATAGATGCAACTCAAGGCGAACAAGTCTTCACAACGGTGACCGCGCCATTAGGGAATGATGTTGAAGCGTTTTATGGCATCCTCGGCGACGGCGAAACCGCGGTTATTGAAATGGCGGAGGCCAGTGGGTTGCACCTTGTGCCGAGTGACGCTCGCGACCCAAAACTGACCAGTAGCATTGGTACTGGACAGCTGATCAAACACGCGCTAGACAGAGGCATTCAACGTTTAATCATTGGTTTGGGCGGCAGCGCTACCAATGATGGTGGCGTGGGCATGTTGACCGCGTTGGGGGTGGCGTTTCTTGATGAATCTGGTCATGCAATTACCCCAAATGGAGGCGGGTTAGCGGCGCTTGCGTCCATCGATATTTCTGGTCTTGACCCTCGTTTAGCAACTTGCGAAGTGTTGGTAGCGTGCGATGTTGATAACCCACTCTGTGGTGACAAAGGCGCGTCGGCTATCTTTGGCCCGCAAAAGGGAGCGACCGTATCAGACGTTACTCTGCTCGATAACGCATTGCGCAAGTTTGGCGAGTTGACGGAACAAGCGACGGGTAAGCATGTACTGACTCGTGAAGGGGCGGGTGCTGCTGGTGGTATGGGCGCGGCCTTGCTCGGGTACACGCCAGCACGTTTGCAACCGGGAATTGAGATTGTGCTTGAAACGGTCAAACTTGCTCAGCATGTTGCGGATGCGGATATCGTATTTACAGGCGAGGGTCGAATCGATCATCAAACCGCACATGGCAAAACGCCGATGGGCGTTGCTCAGGTCGCCAAGCAGTGTAATTTACCAGTCATTGCATTAGCAGGCTGTGTGGGCGACAACTATCAGGCGGTTTATGAGTGCGGCATTGATGCGGTGTTTGCTTGTGTACCAAGGGCGATGAGCTTACCTGAGGCCATGAAAGAGGCCGACGTCAACGTTGCTAATTTAGCCGAAAACGTCGCGAGAATGTGGCAAATTAAGTCGCACTGAGGGCGATAACGATACGAGAAAACTCCACCTTTGCGTGGAGTTTTTTGTTGTTACCTGTTTGCGTGTGTGGGCATAAGTTCATTTATTAAGAGCGAGTTAACAGACATGCTTTGCTATCAATTTTGCCAGTGTTTGCATCGCGTGACTCCAATCGGTTTCATGACCAAAGTTTGCCACGCTGAGGCGTACGCAATGCCGATATTGCCCTTGAGTGCCAAATACGGTGCCGGGAAGTAGGCTGATTCTGTGCTTATTGCACGCTTGATACAACGCATAACTGTCCGTGTCTTCGGGCAGGCGCAACCAAAGCAAGAACGAGCCTTGCACGGCGTTGATCTGGTATCGATTTTTTAGAGATTCGTATTCATCCAAGTATTGATGAAGCATCTGGATAAATCGGCGCATGTTGTTTTGATAAACCCGACCCATTCGCGCAGTATGCGTTCGATACTTGCCTGACGTTAGAAACGTTGCCACGGCAGACTGCATCAGGTTCAAACTGCCCATGTTCTCACACAGTAGATATTGCTCAATTTGATCTCGATATCTCCCCGCCAGCATCCAACCAATTCTCAAACGCGAATCGAGTGTTTTGGATAACGAATTTACGTAAATCACGCGTTGCTTGTCATCGAGCAAGCTCAAGCTTGGCAACGGCTTATCATAACTTAACCCGCCAAACACATCGTCTTCGATAATAGGAACATTGCCGGACGCCAAGAGCAATTGTTGACGCTTTTCTAGCGGCATCATAGCACCAGTAGGGTTGGTGAAGTTTGGTGTTACGATGATCGCTTTTATGTCCCATGTCGCCATTGCTTTTGCTAAGGCTTCGGGGCACATACCGTCTCGTGGGCAACTCGGGATCTCCACCACTTTGAGGCCGAGTGATTCGAGCATCAATAAGTTGCCAAAATAACAAGGAGACTCCACCGCGACGATATCGCCTTTTTGTGTCGTTGCGCGCAGCGCTAGGCTTATTGCTTGTTGCGCGCCGTGCGTCACCATGATTTCATCCAATTTGGCTGGCGTGCCCAAATCTTGCGTGATTTTCGCCAGTTGTTTAATTAAGAGGTGATCACCGGGTGGCAACTGGTAATGGCTCGGTACATGCGTTTGCTGGCGGCTGTGACGGCCAATCTCGGCGTACAAGCTTTTGATCGCGGGGGAATCAATGTTTGGGTGGGCAGAGCCAGCGGGCAAACGCTCTTGGTATTCAGGGTACGTGAGGATTTCTTTACAGATCGAGAGCAAATCCACACGAGTCGGATCCGGAATTGAGCGAGAGGTCGGCAAGGCGATTTTCACTCGATAACCCGATTTGGGAACCGAGTACACCAAGTTTTGCGCTTCCAGCTCTTGATATGCACGAATCACGGTGTTTTTGCTGACGTTTAACTCTTGGCTCAATGAGCGAATGGAGGGCAGTCGATCATCCGCTTGATAAACGCCACCATTGATGGCTTGTTTGAGGTGTTTTTCCACCACGAGGTACTTATTCCCTTCACCGCTTCCCAATAAATCTGTACCCATAAAAACACTTCCATCTGTCACTTTTTGAAAACACTGTACCTAATTACATTAGCAGCATCTCAAAACATAAAACAAGCGTGAGTGAGGCGAACATGTTAATCCGAGCCATCCCTTTTGTATTTGTCATCCTTTGGGCTTCTGGATTTGTTGGTGCGCGTTTTGGTTTGCAATATGCCGAGCCAGCGACACTACTTTCTATCCGTATGGCATTCAATGTCTTACTGTTTTTGGTTCTTGTGGCGGTATTGCGTAGAAGGTTGCCGACAGGAAAAGATTTTTGGCACAGCTGCGTGGTTGGGGCGTTAATCCACGGTTTCTATCTGGGCGGTACTTATTTCGCTATCGCTTTGGGTATGCCTGCGGGGTTGAGTTCGTTGCTGGTGGGCATTCAGCCGATTTTAACCGCGGCTTTGCTGGTGGCGTTTGTTCGTGAGGAATTTAAACCCTCGCAATGGCTGGGTTTGGCTCTTGGTTTTGTCGGTATCGCTATGGTGTTGATGGGCAAAATGGAGTGGCAATCCGAGCAGCACAAAGTGTTGGCCATTGGTTTGTGTTTATTGGCTTTGGTTGGTATCACGCTAGGGACGCTGTATCAGAAAAAACATTGCCAACAAGTGGATATGGTTGGTGGTGCGACAGTGCAATATTTAGCCGCGCTCATCATGTTTCTGCCTGTTGCGATGCAGTTTGAAACCATGCAAGTGCAATGGGAACTGGAGTTTATTTTGACCGTGTTGTGGTTGGTCGTCGTGCTCTCTTGTGTGGCGATTCTATTGTTGCTGTACATGGTGAGAAATGGGGCGTCTTCGAGTGTGGCGTCTGTGTTTTACCTAGTGCCGCCAACGACGGCGATTCAAGCTTGGCTCGCGTTTGGAGAGTCGTTTGATTGGATGGGCATTTCTGGCTTTGTCCTAGCAGCTACGGCGGTGTATTTGGTGGTTAAAAAACCAGATCTGACGATAAAAAAGGCTATCAAAACGGAATATACCTAAATTAGGTAGGGACATTCACGTGCCAGTGAGTACAATTCTGCCTCATCTTAATCCGTGGAGCAGAGTGATGACGGCAAAGCCAGACCGAATGACCGCGATGCGTAATATCATCGACCAAGTAAAAGCTGAACTACCGATTTACGAACCGGAAACCTTTGTGTGTGGGCCGGAAGGGCAGTGCATCGGTTGTCCGAAGAAGTTACTGGAAATGGTGGATTCAGAGCTGAGCTATTGGGAATCGGCTATGGAGCGCGGCATTGTTCCGCAATTCGATGAGATTCGTCGTTTTGGCAAAATGTGCACGAATGTTCGTCGTGGTCTGGTGCGAAATAATGTGCCTTTACTCAATAGCTAGAGAGTGAAAACCGTCTAATATCTGATACATAGCGTCGTTTTGTTGCACTGCTCTTTGGCTACTGTTCTCAAGTTTGAGTGGTGTTTGTCTCTTCTTACCCCTTGGGCCTTTAATCGTAAGAAATTGGCGATATATTGGCTCGGTCTCACATGGATGTGGGGCTATTGTCTTGGGCTAGTTGAGATAGGAAACGTGAAATCAAAGGGATTTACGCTGATGGAAATCACCATAGTGCTCACCACTTTGGCTTTCATCGCATTAGCTGCTTTACCAGTACTACTCGATATTCATCGCCAAGCATACGCTGCGATGCTGCACAGTTCTCAGTCTTCTTTAGGTACGGCTCTCAAATTCTTCCATGCTCAATCTGTGATTGATAACGCTTACGACCAAGAGCACGTTCACTACATTGACCGACAAGTCAAAACACGCAAAGGCATGCCAGAAGCCAGCGCCGACAGTATTCGTGCTTTATTAGAAATAGACCTGCCTGCCAGAGGCTACTCGAAAATTGACGTGCCGTGCAAAGGCAGTGATTTTTGCATCATCGGTCAGCAGCACCCAAACAGCGCTCATTTTGTCGCGATTCCTGATTATCAGTTCTTAGATAAATCGGGCGTTGATCGCGTGGTGTACATTTGGCCGCAAGGTTACACACTGGCAGAAGAGGCATGCTATTTCTACTACGTGAATCAAGCCTCTAACGATTCAATTGTTCGAGGGTATGTGACGCAAGGGTGTTAATCCCGAATAAGTGTTGCGAACAACGGTTATCGTGACTCTACAAATCGGGGTTTTTCGAAGGGCTTTGCGCTTTATACAATACCATTTTTTGACTCATCAAGACTTTACCATTTGGCAAGGTCACTTCCCCAAGTTCCCCCTGATGTTCAAATCCAAACCGTTCATACAAAGCAATCGCTGGTGTGTTGGTTGTGTATACGTAGAGTGCGATTTGGTCGTAACCAAATTCCCAACCACGTGCGATCGCGACTGCCAATAGTTTCCGCCCCAATCCTTTGCCTCGGTAGTTTTTGTCGATGTGAATACCAAGAATACCGACGCGAAGGCGTTGCCCTCTTTCGTAACCGCACATCTCAGCTGGGTAGATTTCAACACTACCGATAAGTTTTTGGCGGTCAAACGCGACAAACTGAGGGATGGACTCGTTTTCCACACGTTGCAGGATTCTGCGAAGCGTTGCGTTATCGGGTGCGGGAGAAATCAAAAATTCCCCTTCGGAGTACACTCGATTCCACAGCGCGGTGAAGCGCGCGATATCGCTCACCTTGATGGATCTGATTTGCATTCATCTTCCTTGATTAGTGCAGGTTAGTAACGGTTAGGGGATAAGCTCAGATAAACAACGAATTTGGTTAGGAATGGCTTCGGCTGGTGCATCAGCGCCCGTTGGGTTAAACCAAATTGTGTTTACGCCCGCTTTCATCGCAGGGTAAATATCTTTGTGAGGTAAATCGCCAACCATGGTTATTCCACTCACGTTAACCCCTAACTGTTTTGCGATGGCGAGATAAAACTCAGGTAGGTTTTTAGCGATACCGAGGTTGGCAAAACAAAAATAGCCATTTAAGTATTGGTCTAAGTCGACGCGAACAAATGCACGCTGAACCTCTTCCATGTTGGAATCAGATGCACTGGTCGCAATGTAGATGGGATGATTTTGGGAAAGTATTGCCAGTGTTTCTCTGGCTTGAGGAACAGCTTCTACGTGTTCCCAATCGCACATTTTTCCTTGTGCGTGAGGGAAATCTACCATCAAGGTGTTCCCCCAATCGAAAAGATAAATCATGTTCGAATCTCCTTATCCGCACATCATATCGTCTTTTTCTAAAATCAGGGGGGTAAATTGCATCGATAAATGCGATTTAGGTGGGTTTAGTCGTGAAAAGCGCTTAATTGTCGTTATCGTTACAAATGTTTCAGCATAATGCGTGAGTTAGTTTTAAAACCTTGATTATCGTAAAAGCGCTGTGCTGGCTGATTGAATTCCATCACTTCCAATCGAACTTGTGTGGCATTGGCATCGCGCGCCCATTGCTCACAGGTTTGGAGCAGTTGGCGGCCGATTCCTTGCTGCTTTTGCGCTTCATCGACAACAATTGTTCCCACGCGACAAATTGGGTCTTTGATCAGAAAACTGACGGTGTCGTTTTGGGTGATCATCGCGGTTAAGAAGCCGAGAATTTGCTGTTCGCGTTCGGCAATCAAAAAGAGTCGCTCTTTGTTCTCTAGTGCTTGTGCAAGAAATTCGCGGTCAGCTTCTGAAGGCGCAACAAAGGCTTCTGGCGCATTTGCAAAATGCAGTGAATTAATTTGAAAATTAAGCTGAAAAATTTCGTCTAAATCATCGGGAATCGCTTGTCGGATATGGACTTGCATTCTATCTGCCCCCTGCAATATCGATAAATGATCCTGTGACATAAGAGGCTTCGTCACTTAATAGCCAAGCGATCGCATTTGCCACTTCTTCTACCGTGCCACCGCGTTTAAGAGGAATTTGAGGGCTGAGTCTATCTACTCGGTTTGGTTCTCCGCCGTCGGCATGCATATCAGTGTAAATGAAACCAGGTCGAACGCCATTGACGCGAATATTGCGCTCTGCCAACTCTAGCGAGAGCCCTTTAGTTAAGGTATCCATCGCGCCTTTTGATGTGGCGTAATCGACATACTCAAATGGCGCGCCTGAGCGCGATGCTCCAGAGGAGACATTCACAATTGCACCGCCTGCACTGAATCGCCTCGCCGCTTCTCGACAGCAGAGAAAACAGCTATTCACATTGGTGTTCATTACTTTCTGAAAGCGTTCCAAGCTGATTTCTGACAAAGGCGATTGAGTAAATAGGATGCCAACGTTGTTGACCAAGTGCGTCACTGCACCAAATTCACGTTCTGTTTCATCAAACAAGGAGAGCACTTGCTTCTCATCGGCTACGTCTGCGGCGATGGCAATCGCTTTTCCACCGTTTGCTTGTATTTCTGCCACAACTTGGTCGGCGGCCTCTTGCTGAGTGCGGTAATTAACGCAAACGCGATAGCCTTGCTCGGCCAGCTTTTTTGCCGCTGCGGCTCCAATGCCTCGGCTTGCGCCGGTAATGATGACTACTTTATTCAAAATACGTCCTTATTTATGTAGTGAGTAGATTTTATCGGCGTAGGGTTTGCCACCAATTTGGTATGCGTCTGGAATGACCTCAATGAGTTCGAAACCACATTTTATCAGGACACGCTCTGATGCAATATTGCCTTCAGTGACCGTCGCGGAAAAGTGGTTGATGTTATGTGTCGAGGTTGCCCAGTATAGAAGCGCTTGAAGAGTTTCTGTTCCAAACTGTTGGCCATGAAATTCCGGCAAAAGTAAGTAACCTACCTCTGCCTTACCGTTTTCAATAGCAAAGCCAGTGATGCCGATGGGTTGTTCAGATTGCTTATCGAGTATTACAAGGCAAAGCCAATGCTGGCAATTTGGGGTCCATGGTAATAATCGCGAAGCAAATTTTTCTCTTATTTCTGTTTCGCTGGGACGATCGAAACAGAGCGCAATAACCTCTTGTTCGGAAAGTAATCGTTGAAAGAGTTCCCAGTCACTGGCTTTGATGGGTCTTAATTGGCTTCTGTGCGTCTCGATATAAACTGACATGCGTGTCCTTACTGCATCAATGTGGAGATTCAGTCTCTCATCCTCTTATCTGTTTAATCAAATAGTTGCATTCATAAAAGTGATTTATGTGGTGAATAGTTGGCTGGGTAATGGATTATTGCCATATATTCATCTTTGAGATGCAAATAACAAAATTTCATACTTGAGGCATACAGAGCAACACGGAAATGATGTGGATCAAGAGAGGACTACCCATAAAGTAGTAATTTGCGACCTATAATTACATTTTATTTGGAAGTGTTGCTAATTATGTCAATAAAAAAACGATATGTTGCACTGCTGGTTGCTGCCGGCATTGGTGTGGGCTGGTTAACTTTGGGGGGGAGTGCGGCAGTAATGCATTACACCTCAGATACTGAATTTTGTCTCTCGTGCCACTCTATGGAAACCCCTTACAAAGAGTACCAAGGCTCAGTGCACTTCAGTAATGCGAAAGGCATTCGCGCGGAATGTTCTGACTGTCATATTCCTCAAGAACCAATGGATTACCTGATCACCAAAATTCGCGCGTCGAAAGACATCTACCATGAATTTGTGACAGGTAAGATCGACACGCCAGAGAAATATGAAGCACATCGTAAAGATATGGCTGAAACGGTATGGGCTCAGTTCCGTGAAAATGATTCAGCGACGTGTCGTTCGTGTCATGATTTCGATGCAATGGAAGAGTTTGAGCAATCACGTGATGCGGCGAAGATGCACGCTTACGCGAAAGCAAACGATCAAACGTGTATCGATTGTCATAAAGGTGTGGCGCACTTTGCACCAGAAGCAGAGCTAGACAGCAAGGCATTTGAAACGTTGATGAGCTTCACCACAAAAACATCACCTAATGCCAAGGTTGTTTACCCTGTGACTGAAATCGCAATGGGTGAGATGGGTAAAATTAACCCAACGACGAAGTTGGAAGTAATCAGCTCTAAAGGCGACAACCGCACTGTTAAGTTGAACGCATTCCAAATGAAAGGCGCAGAGCAAGTGCTTTACATGGGAGAAGGTCAACGTGCCATCGTTGCAACGCTAACAGAGCAAGGCCAACAAGCGCTTGAAACTGGTGAATTTGAGGCAGATGTTTACGGCAACGAATGGCGCGCGGTTTCTCTAACTGGCGCTATTGATTCTCCAGTTGTTGACACGCTTGAACCAGTATGGTCATACGCAGAAGAGTTGGACAACGTTTACTGTGCAACTTGTCACGCGAAAATTCCTTCAAATCACTTCACAGTGAATGCATGGGGACCGGTAGCGAAAAGTATGGGTGATCGAACTGATATTTCAGCCGAGAACCTAGAAATTCTAACCAAGTTCTTCCAGCACCACGCGAAAGATGTGGTTGGTCACTAACGATAAATAGAAGGATAAGATTATGACTAATATGACCCGTCGCGGATTTCTAAAAGGCACTGGTATGGCGGCTGGTGCAATGGCATTCACTTCATTTGCACCTATGTCTGTTGCTTCTTCTAATGCTCGCGGCAAAGGCATTCTAACGGCGGGCCGCATGGGCCCAATGCTGTGTGAAGTGCAAGACGGTAAGCTGGTTTCAACCACGAACGCATTGCCACAAACGGTACCAAACAGCCTACAAAGCACCGGTCCTGACCAAGTGCACACTAAAGCGCGTGTTAAGTACCCAATGGTTCGCAAAGGTTACTTGGCAAACCCATCGTCGCCAGAAGGTGTGCGCGGTAGTGATGAGTTTGTGCGTGTGTCTTGGGATGAGGCTTACAAGCTGATCCACGAACAGCACATGCGAATTCGCAAAGAATATGGCCCGGCTTCTGTGTTTGCTGGTTCTTACGGCTGGCGTTCAAGTGGCGTGCTGCACAAAGCACAAACCTTGCTGCAACGTTACATGAGCATGGCGGGCGGTTATTCAGGCCACTTGGGTGACTACTCAACGGGTGCTGCGCAGATCATCATGCCGCACGTTGTGGGCTCTATCGAAGTGTACGAGCAACAAACCACGTACCCAGTGGTACTAGAGCACAGTGATGTGGTTGTGCTTTGGGGCTTAAACCCAATCAACACCCTAAAAATCGCGTGGAGCTCAACAGACTGTGCTGGTCTTGAATTCTTCCATCAATTGAAAAAATCAGGCAAGACGATCATTGCGATTGACCCAATTCGTTCTGAAACCATCGAGTTCTTTGGCGAGAATGCGGAGTGGATTGCTCCTCACCCAATGACCGACGTGGCAATGATGATGGGTATCGCACACACCTTAGTGAAACAAGGTAAGCACGATAAAGCCTTCCTCGATAAATACACCGCAGGTTACGACAAGTTTGAAGCGTACCTGATGGGCGAAGAAGACGGCGTAGAAAAATCAGCAGAATGGGCATCACAAATCTGTGGCGTACCTGCGAAGCAACTTGAGCTACTGGCTGACATCTTCAGTAAAAACCGCACCATGCTGATGGCTGGTTGGGGCATGCAGCGCCAACAATACGGTGAGCAGCGTCACTGGATGCTGGTTACACTGGCAACAATGTTGGGTCAAATCGGTTTACCGGGCGGTGGTTTTGGTTTCTCTTACCACTACTCAAACGGTGGTAACCCTGCTCGTGATGCTGGCGTACTTCCTGCGATTTCGGCATCGCTGGGTGGCGGCTCTTCTGCGGGGAACGACTGGGCGGTGTCTGGCGCGGTGCAAAGCTTCCCTGTGGCGCGTATTGTCGAGGCGTTGGAAAACCCAGGTCAATCCTACCACCATAACGGTCATGAACTGACGTTCCCGGACATCAAGATGATTTGGTGGGCAGGTGGTGCGAACTTTACTCACCACCAAGATACCAACCGCTTGATTAAAGCATGGCAAAAGCCTGAACTGATCGTGATTTCAGAGCCTTACTGGACGGCGGCTGCGAAGCACGCGGACATTGTTCTGCCAATCACCACATCGTTCGAGCGTAACGACTTAACGATGACGGGTGACTACAGTAACCAACACTTGGTGCCAATGAAGCAAGTGGTTGAGCCGCAAGGTGAAGCGCGTAATGACTTCGATGTATTCGCGGACATGGCAGAGATGCTAGCTCCGGGTGGCCGTGACGTATACACCGAAGGCAAAACCGAAATGGAATGGCTGTACGGCTTCTACAAGGCGGCGCAACAAGGTGGCCGTGGCTCTCGCGTAGCAATGCCGAACTTCAGCAAGTTCTGGGAAGATAACCAACTGATCGAGATGAAGTGGAACGAGAAGAACGCACAGTTTGTTCGTTACGCAGATTTCCGTGAAGACCCGATCATGAATCCACTCGGTACACCAAGTGGTAAGATCGAAATCTTCTCGAAAACCATTGAAGGTTATCAGTTGGAAGACTGTCCTCCACATCCAACGTGGATGGCACCAACCGAGTACACGGGTACTGCGAAAGATGGCGAGTTGCAGCTAATGACCGCTCACGCAGCGCATCGTCTACACAGCCAATTCAACTACGCGAAGATTCGCGAAGAGTACGCAATTGCAAACCGTGAACCTATTTGGATTCACCCTGAAGATGCGAAAGCGCGTGGTATTAAAACGGGCGATCTAGTTCGTGCGTTTAACAACCGTGGCCAAGTATTGGTTGGTGCAGAAGTGACTGACCGAATCAAGCAAGGTTCAGTGTGTATTCATGAAGGCGGTTGGCCGGATTTGGATCCTAAAACCGGCATTTGTAAGAACGGCGGTTGTAACGTGTTAACGTTGGATATTCCGACCTCTCGACTTGCAAACGGCTGTGCTGCGAACTCGGCGCTGGTTCGTATTGAAAAATACACTGGCCCAGAATTAGAACTAACAGCGTTTGAACCACCAAGAAATGGTTAGAAAAAAGTAGCGTTTTAAAGCAAGAAGCCAGCGAATCGCTGGCTTCTTTTTTATCTAGTAATCGTTCACATTAGCGCGAAGCGAGAGAAACAAATGGCATCTGTTTCTTAATTTGAAATGTCGGGAGTAAAGTAAATACAATCGCGACAAACAAGACTGAGCCTATTAAATCTTCAGGGCGATGCATGCCCAGCCATAAGCGGCTATATGCGACGCTCATTCCCCACATCCACAATGACAGTGCAGAGATATAGCACTTGTTCTGTAAGAACAAACCACCAAAGAAAGCCAAACAAATCGAAACGAAAATCGTATGGCCGGATGGGAAAGAATAGTCTTTCTCGCCTTGCCAATGGCGCGTTCGCCTATCACTGACGTGTTCAGAAATCTGGTTAATTACGTTGGCTTGCTGCTTTGTATCCAACTGATAAAACGCGTCTGGGTGCTCAATCAATTGCTCTGCAGCAAGCAGTTCGGCGTAGGGACGCGGGCTTTCTGTCATCAGTTTTAGACCCGTTTTGCTGGCAAAACCAATCACCAGTAACAACCCTAACATTGAGAGTTTTTGCATCCACTCAATGCGACTTGGTTTAAAGCGAAATAAAGAAAGCAGTAGCAGTGTTAACGTAATTAAAAAGCCTTTGCTACCAGCAGAATCTGTGAGCAAAGTAAAAGTAATACCCAGACTTTCCGGCACCTGTGAAGTGAGATTGTGATAAGAGCCAAACAGCGACATTGGGATGATGCCAAGAACAAACAAGGCGAGCATCATCAATCCATATTTTTTGGTTTTCATTGAGAGCGTTTTGTTTTTATTGAGGGTTATTCAACCACGTGAAAATAAGGGGCTTATCTTACGTTATCTGGCGTGAAAAACTTATCAACGCTCTGTCAATTTGACGAGAGAATGAAGGTTGAGTGATGAATTGATGACATTTATCCGGAGGGTAAAGGCGCTCATCCTTAAGCGTTGGGGTCTTAATCCATCAGAGAAAGTAAGTACTCTGCTGCTTTGGTTGGGTTTTCTGCATGACAAATGGCAGAAACCAAAGCCAAACCATGCACACCTGTCGCACTCAGGGCAGGAATGTTGGTTTCGTTGATGCCACCAATCGCGACGATTGGTAAGGGCGTGGTGTTCAGCGCCATCTTCAAACCTTCAATACCCCAGTGTTTTTTGGTGTTGGTTTTGGTAGGTGTAGCGAATATCGCACTCAAACCGATGTAATCAATGGGCAGATAACCCGCCTCTGCCAGCTGCTCTTCAGTCTCAATCGATAAGCCGAGAATCTTGTTTGGGCCAATCAATTGACGAGCGATCTCTGCTGGCATGTCTGACTGCCCGAGGTGAACACCATCGGCATCGACGGCAAGGGCAACATCAACACGATCATTGATGATTAGCGGGACGCCAGTACCTTCAAGGATAGTCTTTACGGCTTGAGCTCGTTCGATAAACGCACGCACATCACCGTGTTTTTCGCGAACTTGTACCATGGTCACGCCACCTTCCACGGCTTTTCTCACAACACGCTTTAGTGTGGCTAAATCTTGTTGGTCATCGGTGACCAAATATAAACGATAGGCGTTCATTTTGTTTCCTTTGGGCCTCTCATCTAGATGGAATGAGAGGCCGATATTTGTTAGAGAAAAGCTTTGCTCACTTGGAGCTTTAGGCGTTTTGCCAGCGTTTCTTCATCCAACTGGTAAAGCTCATCCAACAGGTTCATTTGCAGGCTACCTGGACCACGAGCTTGTTCCGCTGCAATTTCGCCAACAACGCCCAGTACCGCCGCAGCAGCAAGTCCGGAGTGATCACCAACAGCAGCGAAAGCACCCGTCAGTGCCGTTAGTGTGCAGCCCATGCCCGTTACGTAAGGCATCATCTCGTGACCATTATTCAACTGGACGGTTTGCTCTTTCGTGACGATGTAATCAGTCTCGCCAGAAATCACTACACTTGCACCATACTCTGCGACTAAGAAGTTGGCTGCGCCAAGTGCTGCGTCGCTGCTGTCTAACGCATCAACGCCTTTGCTTTGTGCTTGCTCGCCAGCGAGAGCGATGATTTCTGAAGCGTTACCACGAATGATCAACTTGTCTGCAAGGCGTGCGATCTCACGTGATGTCTCGGTACGTAATGAGCTTGCTCCACAACCGACGGGGTCGAGTACAACGATTTTACCATTTGCATTGGCTTGCTCTACGGCATAGCTCATACGCGGTGTCCAAACGCTGTCTAGGGTACCGATGTTGATAACCAGTGCGCCAGCGAACGACATCATCTCGGCCATTTCCTGCTTGGAGTGCGCCATGATTGGAGAAGCACCGATAGCCAATAGCGCGTTTGCCGTGTTGTTCATCACCACGTAGTTAGTGATGTTGACGACTAACGGCTTTTGCTGGCGTACTGCGGTTAATGCTTGGGTGATTTGTTCAATTAACATGAGACTCTCCGATTAATCTTGCTGAGCGTTCAGACCTTGTTGCCAGAATGCCACTTCCATACGCGTTGCAGTTTTGAATACCTGAATCAGGTTTTGACCGCGTTGGCTATTGATGTCGATTTCCGCCAATAACTGATTAAAGTGTTCTGCACCTTTTGCGACACCAGATTGGAATTCCTCACCACCGTAGAGGTTGATCCAACTTGCGTATGGGTTGCCTTCGATTACCGTGTTCTCATCTTCAATCAGCATTTTACCGATTACGGCATAACCGATAGAGCATGGTGCTAGTGCCGCGTATAGATCAACAAGATCGCCCGTCATGCCAGCATCCAATACGTAGCGCGTGTAAGCCACAGTGCCGAAATCTTCTGGCTCGTTTTCTAAGTCGGATTCTGTCAGTCCCCATTGCTCACAGTAAGTCACGTGGTGGGCGATTTCAGAATCGAGCAATGCATGTACGCTTGGGAGAGCGCGGCGCATGTCATCCAAAGTACGCGCTTTGTAGATCGCTAATGCGTAAGCTCGTGCGTACTGCTTTAGGAAAAGAAAATCCTGCTTTAGGTAATGCAGAAAACAAGGCTGAGCAAGAGTGCCTTGCGCCAATTGCTGTACGAAAGCATGCTCAGTGTATTCTTGCCAATCTTGGCGGCAAGCGTCGATCAAATCTTGGTATTTCATTATGGGTATCTCGTTATCAAAAGACCCTAGGCTGAGATCCTAAGGTCAGTAGAATTAGTCAAAGCTCGGTACGTAATCTTTCGCTTTTGGCAGTGTTTCGATGATTTTTTGTGAATACATGAATTGCGCATAATCATCGTAGCGTTTCAGATCTACTGCGGATGGACGAAGAGCAAAACGAGTTAGCGTGTCGTTCCAAGCGCGTTGGTTAAGCTCGTTGTTGAGCGTGTCTGGTGAATAAGCCACGAACTCTTTCCACGACTCTTTTGGATGGTTAACGATGTAAGTGGTTGCTTGCTCTAGCGCTTTGTTGAATGCCTTGATGGCTTCTTTGTCGTAGGTTTTTGCATTGGCTACGAAGACTAACTCGTCATACGCTGGTACGCCGTGTTCTTCAGGGAAGAAGGCCTTAGCTTTATAACCTTCTAGTGCAAGTTGGTTGGTTTCGAAGTTACGTAGACCGCCCCAAATCGCATCCACTTTGCCAGACGCAAGAGACGAAGACAGTGCCCAACCTACGTTGATGATTTGTACGTCAGAAAACTTCACGTTCTCTTCAGCTAGCATGGTGCCGATTGTCGCTTCTTCGTTGCCTGCGATCGCAATACCGATCTTCTTGCCTTTCAAGTCACCAAGGTTTTCATTCTTACCGTTATCCAACACCATCAGCGTGTTGAGTGGCGTAGCAATCAGAGTCGCAGAGCGGATTAGTGGCAAACCAGCTGCGACATCGATAGTTAGGCTTGGTTGGTATGAAATCGCCATGTCGACTTTGCCAGCAGCGACCAACTTAGGAGGTGTACTTGGATCTGCTGGCTCTTGAATGTTGACCTTCAAACCTTGCTCTTTGAAGTAACCACGCTCTTTGGCAATAACGATAGGACCATGGTTTGGATTGACGAACCAATCCAACATCAGTGTCATCTCTTTTTCAGCGGCAAGCACGTTGGTTGATACCACTGAAGCGAGTAGAGCAGCAGCGCTCATAAGTTTGTTTTTATTCACGGGGTTCTTCCTTTTCTTTCCCAATTTTCTTTGGTTATTTTCTGTAATTATTTGCTTTCCCAAGGGATGGCTTTTTTCAATAATTTATCGGTGATGAAGTAGAGTGAGATAGACAGCACAGCGAGGATAAACAGCGCTGCAAACATCTCATCAATGATCATGCGAGCGTTGGCTTGGAGCATCAGATAACCCAAGCCTTCGCTTGAACCTACCCACTCACCGACCACTGCTCCAATTGGCGCAATAACGACGGCAACACGAATACCTGAGGCTAAAGTTGGTAGTGCGGCTGGCAATTGAATATGACGAAGTAGCTGCCATTTAGACGCGCCCATGGTCTTGGCAAGGTCGAGGTAACCTGTTGGCGTATTGCGCAAGCCGTCATAGCAACATGTCGTGACGGGGAAAAAGATGATGATCGCCGCCATGACTACTTTTGATGCAATGCCGTACCCCAGCCAAAGCATGAGCACTGGCGCGATGGCGAACACAGGGATCGCTTGGCTAGTAATCAGAATAGGCAATAGCCAACGCTTCAGCGGCTCGAACATCAGCATTTGCAATGCGAACAGCAAACCCATCGATAATCCAAGCGCCAAGCCAAATAAGATCTCTTGCGCGGTAACCCAAGTATGTTTGAGCAGGACATCGTAACGAGTGACCAACCTATCCAGCACTTCAATTGGTGAAGGTAAGATGAAGCTTGGCATGTCGAATACCACAACAGCCAACTGCCACAATCCCAAGATCACCGCAGTGCTGATAACTAAGCGCAGAGCCGGATGGGTCACGCGTTCTTTTTTACTAATAAGTGCCGAAACGGAGTTGTACTGAGTCATATCACTCATAGTCTTTCTCCAATTGATCCAAAATCGCTTGTTGAAGCGCGGCGCACTCTCCATCGAGAACTCGTGGCGGCTTGGAGTCTGGAACGACCAAGTGCTGAGCTTGCGCAGGCGTACCTTGCAGTACATAGAGTTGGTGAGCTAATCGCACCGCTTCTTGTGGGTCGTGGGTAATAAGAACAACGGTCTTATATTTCAGTAATTCGGCAGACAAGGTCTGCAACTTATGGCGAGTAACCGCGTCCAACGCAGAGAAAGGCTCATCCATCAGAACCAGAGGCTTGTCTTGCATCAGAGTGCGAGCAAGGGCAACACGTTGTCTCATGCCGCCAGAGAGCTGAGCTGGCTTAGCATCCGCGTAATCGGCGAGTCCCACTTGGCTTAGTAAAGTCAGTGCACGTTGTCTATTTTGCTCTGGTGCTTGCTCTTGAGAAAATCGAGAACTGAGGCAGACGTTGTCTAACACATTCAACCACGGTAGCAATAAATCCTGTTGAGCCATGTAAGCGATACGGTCATGCAGTGCAGCGCCATCGGTTGTGATGAGTTCGCCATGCCAGTCAACTTGGTCATCCAGTAGGCCAGCTAAGTAACGCAATATTGTGGTTTTCCCGCAGCCACTTCGTCCGAGTAATACCGTCCATTTACCGACGGGAATGGTCATGTTCATTCCTGCTAAAGTCGGTGTTTGGCTATCTTTGTATCGCAGGCTAGCATCGGAAAGCTGAATGCCAATCGCGTTAGCGAACATAAGTATGACCCGCAAAAAAGTGGTTCACAGGGCCATGGCCTTTACCTACATCCAATTCATCAGCGTGTGCGATAGCTTGGCTGATGTACTGCTTACCCAGGTGCACCGCTTTGTGTAGGTTGTTGCCTTGGCCAAGATAAGACGCAATGGCGGAAGAAAGTGTACAGCCTGTGCCATGGGTGTTTTTGGTTGGAAATCGCTTGGCGCTAATTAACTCGGCACTGTCTTGCATGATAAGCAGATCGTTGCTGTTTTCATTTTCTTCAAGGTGACCGCCTTTGAGCAGAATAGCTTTGGCGCCAAGCGCACGAAGGTCGGTAATCATATCGTTCATTTCAGATTCTGATTGAGGCATTGGCTTACCCGTCAATGCTGCGCCTTCGGGTAGGTTAGGGGTAATGATGTCTGCGAGCGGAATCAATTCTTCTTTTAAAGTACTGATTGCCGACTGTTCCAGTAATAGATCGCCGCTGGTGGCCACCATTACAGGGTCAATCACGAGGTGTTTTGGCTGGTATTGTTTAATTTTGTCTGCAACGACTTTGATGATGTTGGAATCTGCCAGCATGCCCACTTTGACTGCAACGATGTTGAGGTCGGTAAATACTGCATCAAGTTGGCTCTCTACATGGTCGAGAGGAATGGGGAAAATCGCAGAAACGCCTTGGGTATTTTGCGAAGTAATCGCCGTGATTACCGAGCAAGCAAAACTGCCGGTTGCGGACATCGCTTTGATGTCGGCTTGAATACCTGCACCGCCACCACTGTCTGAGCCCGCGATGGTCAATACGATAGGGGTAGGCAAGGCTGGCGTGTGATGTGAATGAGGTTGTGATTGCTGCGTCATGGTCGCTCCTACTACAAGACGTATAGGAACTGACTTTGACCGTTGCAGATAGATCGATTTTTCGATCGCTATCGCTTACCTAAGAGGGGCGACGAAAGGCAAAGTGTGCATAGTTCCCTACGTCAGTGCTAACTGAATCAGGTTCAACGGGTCTCGAATTTCGATCTCAGCCAACACTTGTCGTGTGGCCCCCCGACTATTTCGTTCGGATGATAGCAGGACCATTGCGGAAGGGATACGTTTTTTGAGCGTAATTATAATGAGTATTCAATTATGCGAGGTGAGTGATAAAGTAAGCACCTAAATGGTTTGCTGGGTGGAATTTACTAGTGCAACGCTCTGGTGAATGAGCAGAACCTGGAATATTTAATAAATAATCGTGGTCTCGTTAAGCAAGGATTAGCACAAAACAAGGTTAAAAAACTGTTAAAATTTAACGTGTTGCCAATTTAACTTTGTTGAACTTTTTCACAGTTAATTAGGAAGGCTAAGACGATCATCGAGCAAGGAGACTTCATGCTTAATTCTGTAACAGCGAAGTCAGTGATCGATCATGCGCTCTTTTTGGGGGCTGATTTCGCTGAACTATTCGTTGAACATCACCAAACCAACACTGTCCAGATCGCATCTGGTGAAGTGGATAAGGTTAACTCGGGTATCGATTTTGGTATCGGTATTCGTCTTTTTTTCGGTCATAAGGTGCTTTACGGTTACACCAACAGCACAGATGAAGCCGAACTAAAGCGCGTAACCTCGCTGCTTGCTGCAAAAGACAAGCGTGAGCAAATCGCGTCAGCGGGTTCTTTGAATTTGAACCGCTACCCAATCCAACATGGTTGCCGCATGCCACTAAGTAAGGATGCTAACCTAGATTCAAAAATCGCGTTTCTATTGAAAGTTGACCAAGCCGCACGTGCTGAGAGTGAGCATATCAGCCAGTTTATTGGCAGCGTGCTTCAGCGCGAACAGCAAGTGTCTATCTTCAATTCAGAAGGTCTACACGTTGACGATACTCGTCACTACATCCGAGTTGCTGGTAATACTGTCGCTCAAAAAGGTAATGAGCAGTCTTCTGGTATGGAAGGTCCTGGTGCTCTTGCTGGCTGGGAGTTCAGTGAACAGCTTGATGCGAAAGAGCTAGGTCAAACTATCGCGCAACAAGCGTTGGTAAAACTTGGCGCTGATGCTTGTCCATCGGGTGAAATGCCAGTGGTAATTGGTAACGGCTTTGGCGGCGTTATCTTCCATGAAGCGTGTGGTCACTTGCTAGAAACCACTTCGGTTGCGAAGAAAGCTTCAGTATTCCACGACAAGATGGGCGAAATGGTTGCTCACACCGCGGTGAATGCAGTCGATGATGGCACCATGACCAACGAATGGGGCTCGATTCATGTTGATGACGAAGGCATGAAGACTCAGCGCACCCAATTGATCAAAGACGGTAAGCTAACCAGCTTTATGGTCGATAAAATGGGTGGCATGAAGACAGGTTACGAACCTACGGGTTCTGGTCGTCGTCAAAACTACAAGTTCGCACCAACCTCGCGTATGCGTAATACCTTTATCGAAGAAGGCGAGCATTCACTTGATGACATGCTGGCAGGCATCGAGCGTGGTATCTATGCGAAGAAGATGGGCGGTGGCTCGGTTCAACCGGGTACGGGTGAGTTTAACTTTGCTGTTCGTGAAGCTTATCTCATTGAAAATGGCAAAATCACCAAGCCTCTGAAAACAGCAACGCTGATCAGCACGGGTCCAAAAGTGTTGAAAGAAATCAGCATGGTCGGCAAAGACATGGCACTTGCGCCGGGCATGTGTGGTTCCGTAAGTGGTTCAGTACCAACAACAGTCGGTCAGCCAACACTGAAAGTCGATAACATTCTGGTAGGAGGCGGTAACTAATGAGCCAAGAACAACAACTTCTTAATGCGGTTGATTACGTCCTATCAGAAGCAAAACGCCAAGGTGCAGAAGCGGACGTCATTGTAAACCGCAACAGCAGCTTTTCTCTGAAAGCGAACCAAGGAAAGCTGGATGAGTACAAAGTAAGCTCAAGTCAAGTGCTGGGTGTTCGAGTTATTAAAGATGCTCGTGTCGCGACAAGTTATTCTGAATCACTAGAGCAACCAAGCTTAGACTTGATGCTGACCAACGCACTGCAAAGCGCTCGCTTTTCCAAGCAAGATGAACATCAGACTATTAGTTGCGTGAACAGCCAAATCGCGACTGATGTTGCTGAGATTGCGCAAGAAGATACAACTTCTGTTGACGAAAAAATCGAACTTTCTCTCGCACTTGAGCAAGGCGTAGTGGCTCTGCCTCACGCTTCTAGCGCACCTTACAATGGTTACAGCGATGGCGAAACACAACTGATCATCGCCAATACTCAAGGCACATTGTGTCAACACTTCGAGCGCTCGTTCACTTGTTACGCGTATACCTTGTTTGAAAAAAATGGCAAACAGTCAATGGCGGGTAGAATGTCACTGGGTCGCCGTTTTGATGAGTTGAATCCAGCTTACTGTATCGAAGGTGGCTACAACCTTGCTCGCGATCTTCTTGAAGGCGCACCGGTTGCGACGGGTAACTACCCTGCTATCTTCCACATCAATGCGCTAGCAAGTTTATTCGGTGCTTTCGGCAGTGCTTTCTCTGGCGTAAGCGCGATGAAAGGCATTACGCCACTGGGTGACAAGCTTGGTCAACGTGTTGCGAGTGACTTGATTACCTTTACCGATGCGGCATACATGCCGAATGGTATGGCTATCGCAGGGTTTGATAGTGAAGGTTTTGCCACTCAAGACAATGTGTTGATCGCCAATGGCCAACTAAATACGCTATTGCACAATAGCCAAACAGCGAATTATTTGGGTGCAGTGTCGACGGCAAGTGCCGCTCGCGGTGCAAAATCGAGCTTAGACGTATCAGCGAATCACAAAGTGATTGCGACTGGCAACAGCAGTGCATCAGAAGTAAAAGCGGGAGAGTACCTAGAGTTAGTCGAGCTTCAAGGTGTCCATTCTGGTGCGGATGCAGTGAGTGGTGATTTCTCATTTGGTGCGAGTGGCTTCTTGTGCCGTGATGGAGAGCGCGTTCAGCCAGTTCGTGGGATCACGGTAGCGGGTAACTTCTACAAGATGCTGCAAGAAGTTGAGGCAGTGGGTGATACTCAGTTAATTAACGATAGCCGAACTTTCTTCTCGCCAGACGTTCGTTTTGCTCGTTTGAGAATTGGTGGTAAGTAAACTTAGCATCCCTACAGAAACAAAAAAGAGGACTCAATGGAGTCCTCTTTCATTGTCTAGCAACGTGTGCGTGAATAACTAGAATTCGCGTATGTCCAACTCATTGTGGATCAATACCACACACTGAGAAGCGAAAAGCATCTTAGGACCTAAGCTGATCTTCTCTGTGCCAAGGCGCTTTAAGCTGTTAAAAGACTTTTTCGGCATCGGTATATGGTCAGTTAGCAAGAAACATGGGTTTTCACCAATTTCTGCATCACGAACAAATTCGCCTTTCTTATCCAGCATATATAGTTGGTGATCTTCTGCCAGCTCTTGTACTAGGCGTTCAAAGCTCACTGTACGAACGGTAATACCAGGTTCGACTTCACGAAGTTGCTCTTTACCCATACCAACCGAAGCATCCAAAGCGCGAGCCACTGCTGCAATCAAGGTTGACTCATGGAAGCCGCCAATGTTGGTGATGTCGTTGGAGCGAATAGTAATGGTGCGTGAGAAGTCTTTTGTGCTTTCCAAAACCAAGTGAACAACCACATCTTCACGGTGTGATTGAGCAACGAACATAGTGTTCATCATGGTATGAGCAAGAATCTCTGTATGCGCTTCATTACCAACACCTTCTAACAGTGCTTTGCTGGTGGTTGGCGCCGCGCGAGCTCGTAAAACAAAAGAGCGCATGAATTTAGCCTCTATATAGGAAGAGTGAATGCGCGGAAGTATATACCCAAGCAGGGAAGGGATGCGAGTTTAATAGCAAATGTGAACTTACTTACAAAGCTTCGATTGTCGTGCGGAGTGCGCTGGTTAAAATAGAGGTAACCTGTTAGGAGCGGTATATGGAAATCAAACAGATAAATAAAGACATTTATAAAAAGAAAGTAAGCCTTGTGATTGGCGGTTTTGTTGCGTTGCTCGCCATCTCTTCTCTTGCCTTTAGTACCTTGCTGATTGTTTTGTTTGGCAACACTGAAGTCGTACCAGAACAATCAACGGGCAATTTCCATTGGAATTTGATTGGTGTCGTTCTCGCAGTTGCAACTTCCCTCTCTTTATTGAATCACATTAAAACTCGACCATACATGGAAGAAGTGCTGTACGTTTGGAAAGTCAAGCAACTGCACAACAAAATCTTTCGTAAACTAAAAAACATTAAAGCAGCCGCGAGCAATGACAATGTAAAAGCGCTCACTACGCTTAAGTTCTATTACACCACGCAACGCCAAGTGTTTGAGTTAGACAACAACACACTGACGATGAGCAGTGTAAATAAAGAATTGGAGGCTATCGAGCAAATCGAAGCGGCGCAATCACTGGATCTTGATATCACCAGCTTTAAAGAGAGCTGGGTAGACACATACTGATTGCCTATTTGCTACTTGAAGTTAACAACTGAGTGCTAAAATTAAGCGTTTGAGTGAGATTTAATCACTCGATGCTTTTTTTTAAGTTTTTTTCTAAAAAGGGGTTGCCAAGAAAAATCATCTCCCTATAATGCGCCTCCGTTGTCAGGGCAAAGCGGAAACGCAAAAGCAATTGGCAATAAGGCGAAAGAAAGCTTCTAAAAATTAATTTTAAAAAGTGTTTGACACTGAAAGTTAATTCCTTAGAATACGCCTCCGCTTCGATAGCAAAGCTTACGAAGCAAGCTCTTTAACAATATAGACCTATCAATCTGTGTGGGCACTCGTTGATGATAATCCAATTAGAAGCTTAGGCTTCAAATTAGGTTTCAATGATACGAAGTGACCATTGAATCGAAAGATTCAGCACAGTCAATTCAAACATTACTTTTATGTAATGTTCAGTATTCATTGAGCCGAACAAAATCTTAAATTGAAGAGTTTGATCATGGCTCAGATTGAACGCT
>NZ_JAWOUB010000029.1:0-42641 GCF_033339195.1 Vibrio sp. 811 | reverse complement strand
TTTAAAATACAAAACGCCCGATGAAGTACATCGAGCGTTTTAGTTAAAAAGTGTCAACCCATATCAGGACGGGTCAATGAAACGATTAGCCTGTGTTGCGCATACCAGCAGCAATACCAGCAATCGTCACCATCAACGCTTCTTCCAAGTTTGCAGAGGCTTCTTCGGTTTGACGCGTGCGGTATAGCAGCTCTGCTTGTAGCATATTCAATGGCTCAACGTAGATATTGCGTAAGCGAATAGACTCGAGTCCCCAAGGGTCATGCTGCATCAAGTTTTCATTGTTCTCTACATTCAGTACCGCTTTGATGTCTTCTTGAAGCTGAGCACGAAGTTTTTCACCGAGTGGACGGAGCGACTCATCCACCAATCGCTCATCGTAGTAGCGAGAGATATCAATATTACACTTCGAGTACACCATCTCTAGCATGCCGAGACGAGTAGAGAAAAACGGCCATTCGCGGCACATCTCTTCGAGCAATGCTTGGTGGCCTTTATCGATCGAGTATTGAATCGCTTCACCTGCGCCTAGCCATGCAGGAAGTACCAAACGGTTTTGACTCCATGAGAAGATCCACGGGATTGCACGTAAGCTTTCTACTCCGCCCTTAGGGTTGCGTTTTGCAGGACGAGAACCAAGTGGCAACTTGCCGAGTTCGAGTTCTGGTGTTGCTTGGCGGAAGTAAGGCACGAAATCTGGCTCGCCACGAACCACATTTCGGTAAGACTCACAGCTTACTTCTGATAGCACTTCCATCAAGTCGCGCCATTCTTGTTTTGGCTCCGGTGGCGGTAACAAGTTGGCTTCCAGAATCGCACTTGCATATAGGTTAAAGCTATTTACTGCGACATCTGGGAGTCCCAGTTTAAAGCGGATCATTTCGCCTTGCTCTGTTACACGTAAACCGCCTTTCAAGCTTTTTGGTGGTTGCGACAAAAGCGCAGCATGCGCAGGTGCGCCACCGCGACCGACTGTGCCCCCACGACCATGGAATAGAGTTAGCTCAACGCCTTCTTCTTCAGCCACTTTAACTAACGATTCCATCGCATGATACTGAGCCCAACCAGCAGACATAACACCTGCATCTTTCGCTGAGTCAGAGTAACCAATCATGACCATCTGGTGGTTTTGGATAAAACCACGGTAAAGGTCAATCCCCATAAGCTGCTTGATGACCGATTCTGCGTTGTTCAAATCGTCTAGCGTTTCGAACAGAGGACACACATCCATGCGGTAAGGGCAACCTGCTTCTTGTAGCAGTAGATGAACGGCTAGTACATCAGAAGCGGTACGTGCCATTGAAATAACGTAAGCGCCAAACGCTTCACGCGGTTGTGCTGCAACAATCTTACAGGTATCCAAAACCTCTTTGACGGGTTCAGACGGTTCCCAATCACGAGGGAGAAGCGGACGTTTAGATGCCAGCTCGTTAGTTAGAAAAGCAATCTTATCTTGCTCACTCCATTGTTCGTAATCACCAATACCTAAGTAGCGAGTTAGTTCAGACAAGACGTCTGAGTGACGCGTGCTCTCTTGGCGGATATCAAGACGTACAAGATGGATACCAAATGCTTTTACGCGGCGTAGTGTATCCAGTAGTGAGCCGTTGGCTATTACACCCATGCCACATTCGTTTAGTGACTGGTAGCAGGCATACAGCGGTTCCCAAAGTTGCTCGACTTTTTGCAGTGGTGCTTTAACAGCCAGCTTTTGACCGTGGATCTTAGCATCTAGAATATCTTTGGTTTCATTGAGCAGAGTGCGTAATTGCTTCAGGATCGCACGGTATGGTTCGTGCTGATCTTCGCCAGCAAGTTCACGGACTTGATCGTTTGAAACTGTCATAGACAGCTCGCTGATCAACTCGTTGATGTCATTGAGATAAAGATCGGCGGCTTTCCAACGAGACAAAAGTAAGACTTCACGCGTAACGTTGTGAGTAACAAACGGGTTACCGTCACGGTCACCGCCCATCCAAGAGGAGAAGTGCACTGGGCGAGCATCAATGGGTAAACCTTCTCCAAGGTAAGATTTTAGACGGTCATTCATCTCACGTAGGAAGTCCGGTACTGCTTCCCATAGCGAGTTTTCAACGACCGCAAAGCCCCACTTTGCTTCATCCAACGGAGTTGGGCGTTGTTGTCGAATCACGTCTGAATGCCAGCCTTGGGCAATCAGTTGCTCTAGGCGGCGTTCGGTTTTTCTGCGCTCTTTAGAAGAAAGATCGCTTAGCTCCAACTTTGATAAGCACTCGTTTATCTTGACCAGTTTATTGATCATCGTACGGCGCGTAATTTCTGTTGGGTGAGCCGTCAATACCAATTCAATATTTAGATCACGAACCGCTTGGGCAGTGTCCAGTTTGCTCACATCGTTTTGTACCAGTTTAGAAAACAGCGAGTTAATCGCGTCTGGTTCGCAAATGTGCTCTTCACAATGGCGTGAAATCGTGTGGTATTGCTCAGCGATATTGGTGAGGTTTAGAAATTGGTTAAACGCGCGAGTAACGGGCGTTAGCTGCTCATCAGGTAGATGTTTGATTTCTTCGATCAAGCTGTCCCTGTCTGCTTGATTCCCTGCTTGAGCTGATTTGGATAATTTACGAATGGTTTCCACTTTCTCGAAGATTTCTTCGCCATGGGCATCGCGAATGGTGTTACCCAATAAGTGGCCTAACATGCGCACATTACTTTTGAGTGCGGCGTATTTCTCGTTCATTGTCGTCCTGCCTCGTAAAAAAACTACATCCATTGTCCTTGTTAAGACTCCAATCTAGCGAAAAGCACCAGTTATAGTCAAATAAAGCAGACTAAGTTTGCAATTATTCCGCTGTCTCCTGATTTAGAGCAAATTTACGGCAGCCATAGAGTAAGAAGTGAAAATTAATTACAAAATAACAAGTTAAATAAGTGTTAAGACTAGCGCTAAATTGTGAAGATAAAAAGATGCAGCTCAATCGAGCTGCACAGACTTTCGAGCTTAAACGCGTATTAACAGCAGTACTTGACCATCGCCTTTGAAAGCACATCAATTGTGGGGTCGATAAAGTCGAAGGATAGAAACTCATCCGGTTGATGGGCTTGGTCGATTGACCCAGGGCCGAGCACCAAGGTTGGACACAACTGCTGTAGAAATGGTGCTTCAGTACAGTAGTTCACGGTTTCTGAACTAGTTTGGCAAATCTCTTCAACACCACCAATAAATGGGTGGTCATGTTGGCATTCGTAACCCGGAATAGGCTCATGCAATGGAATAATCTCCAGTCTCCCTGGCCATTTCGCTTCGACTTCTTTTAATGCTCCGCGCAACATGTTCTCTAAACCATCAAGGCTAATGCCAGGAAGAGGACGCACGTCGTAATGCAGCTCACAGCAACCACAAATACGGTTAGCGCTGTCACCACCGTGAATGTGTCCAAGGTTTAGGGTAGGGCTTGGAATGGCAAAACCCGGATGGTGATATTCTTTAATCAATTTGTCACGCAGTTGCATCATGGCGAACATGACTTCATGCATGATCTCAATAGCGTTAACGCCAAGCGCTGGGTCCGATGAATGACCGGACTTGCCTGTTACGCGAATGGCATTTGCCACATGCCCTTTATGACCTCGAATTGGCACAAGGCTGGTGGGTTCACCAATGATGCAGTAATCCGGCTTAAATGGGGCGTTTGCTGTGAAATGTCGCGCGCCCAACATGGTGGTCTCTTCGTCACAAGTGGCTAATACGTAAAGTGGTTTGCTCTGCTTGCTCCAATCGACTTTCTTCACTGCTTCATAAATAAAGGCGAAAAAGCCTTTCATGTCTGCTGTGCCTAAACCGTAGAAGCGGTTGTCTTTTTCCGTCAGTTTATGCGGATCAAAATTCCATCGCCCTTGATCGAATGGCACGGTATCGCTATGGCCAACAAGTAAAAGGCCACCTTCACCCTCACCCATACGTGCGATCATATTGTGCTTGCCTGGCTCGACTTCGATCACTTCAACGCTAAAACCCAGATCTTTAAACCAAGATGCGAGTTTTTCGATGACTTTTGCATTGCCCTGATCCCAGCTCGGATCCGTGGAGCTGATAGAAGAGGTGCTGATGAGTCCTTCATAGACCTCTAGAAAAGTTGGTAATTGCATGGATTCTTCAAATCTCCTGTTGACAGACAGACCATAAAAATGTAAAACACATATTAAATCATATTTAATGAATAAAAAATCAAAATAAAGCAAAAATTAAATATGAATAGTCATTTGAGCCTTTAAGTATATGGATGTTACACAATGCTAAAAACCACGATTATTGGAGCCAGCGGTTACACCGGCGCAGAGTTAGCGTTAATGGTTAATAAACACCCACAACTCACGCTATCAGGTTTATACGTTTCCGCCAACAGTGTTGATGCGGGAAAGAGCATCGCGCAGCTGCACGGTAAGCTAGCGGGCATCATTGATATGCCAGTTTTACCACTAACGGATCCACTGCAAATCGCTCAAGAATCGGACGTGGTGTTTTTGGCAACGGCTCACGAAGTCAGCCATGATTTAGCCCCAACTTTCTTGGAGGCAGGCTGTCAGGTATTCGATTTATCGGGTGCATTCCGTGTGAAAAGTGAAGGCTTTTACGACACTTTTTATGGCTTCGAACATCAACATAACAACTGGCTAGATAAAGCAGCATACGGCTTAGCAGAGTGGAACCAAGAATCAATAAAAACCACTCCTTTGATTGCAGTAGCAGGTTGCTACCCAACCGCTTCACAGCTTGCAATCAAACCTTTATTAGAACATGCGTTGCTCGATACCAACCAATGGCCAGTGATCAACGCAACCAGTGGTGTATCAGGTGCAGGGCGTAAAGCCTCCATGGTTAACAGCTTCTGTGAAGTGAGCTTGCAACCTTATGGTGTCTTTAACCATCGTCACCAGCCAGAGATTGCTCAGCACTTGGGTTGCGATGTGATTTTTACTCCGCACCTCGGCAACTTTAAACGCGGCATTCTTGCCACTATCACCATGAAGCTTGCGCAAGGTGTGACAGAAGCACAAGTGGCACAGGCGTTTGAACAAGCTTATCAAGGCAAGCCTGCGGTGCGTCTTAAAGGCGACGGTATTCCACGTATTCAGGATGTCGAAAATACCCCTTTCTGTGATATCGGCTGGAAGGTACAAGGCGAACACATCATTGTGATTTCAGCTATCGACAACCTACTTAAAGGTGCATCGAGTCAAGCGATGCAATGTCTCAATATTCATTACGGTTACCCAGAACTGACAGCGTTGCTGTAGTCGTTGAAAGAGGGAAATGCGATGACGCAAACCAATCAAGCTCCTTTAGTCATTAAGCTAGGTGGTGCAGCTCTATCATGCACTCAAACCTTAAGCCAACTTTTTGGTGCCATTGCGGCTTACCAAAAATCGGCACAGCGACAAATCGCCATCGTTCATGGCGGTGGCTACCTAGTTGATGAGTTGATGGCAAAGCTTCAGCTTGAAACCGTTAAGAAAAACGGTTTACGCGTAACGCCTTACGATCAAATTCCTGTGATTGCAGGCGCGCTTGCAGGCACTGCGAATAAGTTACTTCAAGGTCAAGCGATTGCGGACGGTCTTAACGCTGTGGGCCTTAGCCTTGCGGATGGTGGTTTGTGTCTTGTTGAAGAACTTGACCCAGAACTCGGCGCGGTAGGCAAAGCATCACCGGGTGACTCAGCACTATTACAAGCGGTGCTAAACACAGGTGCACTGCCGATCATCAGTTCAATTGGTTTAACCAAAGATGGCCAGATGATGAATGTGAATGCTGATCAAGCAGCAGTCGCGGTTGCGGGCGCATTAGATGCGGAGTTAGTCCTGTTATCAGACGTGAGTGGTGTATTAGATGGAAAAGGCCATTTGATCAAAACCCTGTCAGAGCAGCAAGCTAACTCGTTGATCGATGGACATGTGATCACCGATGGCATGATCGTCAAAGTTAAAGCCGCTTTGGAGGCCGCCAATGATCTTGGCCGTCCAATTGAAGTCGCGACCTGGCGTTACCCAGAAAAATTAGCACAGTTATTCGCTGGTGAAAGTATTGGTACTCAATTCTTGCCTCAATAAGCATCAGCAAAAGAATTCAATATTAGGAAGTCGTAGTTGGCACTGACCGCCGAGCGCAGCGCCAGTTAAGTTTGGAGAAAAAACATGAGCAAAGTGAACGTAAATAAAGTGGTAGTCGCATACTCAGGCGGTCTAGATACTTCAGTAATTATCCCGTGGCTAAAAGAGAACTACGACTGTGAAGTAGTGGCTTTCGTTGCCGATGTTGGTCAAGGTGCCGAAGAGCTAGAAGGCATTGAAGCGAAAGCAAAAGCCTCCGGTGCTTCTGAATGCTACATCGCTGACCTGAAAGAAGAAATGGTCGCAGACTACATTTACCCAACGCTAAAAACCGGCGCGTACTACGAAGGTAAGTACCTGCTAGGTACATCAATGGCGCGTCCAATCATTGCTAAAGCGCAGGTTGAAGTGGCACGTAAAGTGGGCGCGGACGCACTGTGTCATGGCTGTACAGGTAAAGGTAACGACCAAGTGCGTTTCGAAGGTGCATTCGCTGCACTAGCACCGGACTTACAAGTGATTGCACCTTGGCGTGAGTGGGACCTAGTGAGCCGTGAAGAGTGTTTGGATTACCTCGCTGAGCGTAATATTCCTTGCTCTGCGTCTCTTACTAAGATCTATTCACGTGATGCAAACGCATGGCACATTTCGACGGAAGGCGGCGTTTTAGAAGATACTTGGAACGCACCAAACGAAGACTGCTGGGTGTGGACTGTCGACCCAGAGCAAGCGCCAAATGAAGCGGAATACGTCACGCTGAAAGTAGAAAAAGGTGAAGTGGTCGAAGTTGATGGTGAAGCGATGACACCATACAACGCACTGGTTTACCTAAACGAGAAGGGCGCTAAGCACGGTGTTGGCCGTATCGATATCGTGGAAAACCGTCTTGTTGGAATGAAGTCTCGTGGTTGCTATGAAACACCGGGAGGCACCATCATGATGGAAGCGCTGCGCGCTGTAGAGCAGCTTGTGCTAGACAAATCATCATTCGAATTCCGTGAGGAGCTAGGTCTAAAAGCGTCTCACCTTGTATACGATGGCCGTTGGTTTACGCCACTATGTAAATCGATCCTTGCTGCTTCAGAAGAGCTAGCGCAAGACGTTAACGGTGAAGTGGTTGTTAAGCTTTACAAAGGTCAAGCGACAGTGACGCAAAAACGTTCTGACAACAGCTTGTATTCAGAAGAGTTCGCGACTTTTGGTGAAGATGAAGTTTACGACCAAAGCCATGCAGGTGGCTTCATCCGTCTTTACTCGCTATCAAGCCGTATTCGTGCATTGAACAGCCAGAAGAAATAATCCCTTAACATCCATCTTGGATTGAATAAAGACCCGCCATTTATAGGCGGGTCTTTTGGTTTCTAAAAGCGGGTACCTAAATTTGGCTTGAATATATATGTAAAAATATTGAATTTATACTTTATTTTTTATCGAAATTGCCGTAACGTTGACCCATAAGAAAAAGTGAGCAAATGACCATCAAATTGGTTACTACTCATTCGAGAACGTTAGAGTAAGCAATAGTCATCAGGAGAGACGCAATGGCATTATGGGGCGGAAGATTTACCCAAGCGGCAGACACCAGATTTAAAGAGTTCAATGATTCGTTGCGTTTTGACTACCGATTGGCTGAGCAAGACATCGTAGGTTCAATCGCATGGTCTAAAGCTCTGCTTTCTGTTGATGTGCTATCGGCAGAAGAACAGCAAAAACTGGAACTTGCTTTAAATGAGCTGAAGTTAGAAGTGATGGAAGACCCTCACCAAATTCTTCGCTCTGATGCAGAAGATATCCACTCTTGGGTTGAACAGCAGCTAATCAGTAAAGTGGGAGATTTAGGTAAAAAACTCCACACTGGGCGTTCTCGTAATGACCAAGTCGCCACAGACTTGAAACTTTGGTGTCGTCAGCAAGGTCAGCAATTGTTGATTGCTTTAGATCGCCTACAAGCACAAATGGTCCATGTTGCTAAACAGCACCAAGGCACCGTATTGCCAGGCTATACTCATCTTCAGCGTGCTCAACCTGTAACCTTTGCTCACTGGTGCTTGGCTTATGTTGAAATGTTCGAGCGTGACTACTCTCGTCTGAATGATGCCTTACAGCGTCTCGACACTTGTCCACTTGGCTCGGGTGCGTTAGCGGGAACGGCTTATCCGATTGACCGCGAACAATTAGCACATAATCTCGGTTTCCAACGTGCTACGCGTAATTCACTCGATTCGGTTTCAGATCGTGATCATGTGATGGAACTGATGTCGGTGGCGTCGATTTCTATGCTTCACCTTTCTCGTCTTGCAGAAGATATGATCTTCTACAATTCAGGCGAGTCAAACTTCATTGAGTTAGCGGATACGGTGACATCTGGTTCGTCATTAATGCCACAGAAGAAAAATCCAGATGCACTTGAGTTGATCCGTGGTAAGACAGGGCGTGTCTATGGCGCATTATCGAGCATGATGATGACAGTTAAAGCCTTGCCATTGGCGTACAACAAAGACATGCAGGAAGATAAAGAAGGGTTGTTTGACGCTTTAGATACATGGAACGACTGCATGGAAATGGCAGCTCTGTGTTTTGACGGTATTAAAGTGAATGGCGAGCGCACACTAGAAGCGGCGAAACAAGGTTACGCAAACTCGACGGAGTTAGCTGATTACCTAGTGGCGAAAGGCATCCCATTCCGTGAAGCTCACCACATCGTCGGTGTCGCGGTCGTTGGTGCTATTGCTAAAGGTTGTGCGCTAGAAGAACTGTCTATCGAAGAGTTAAAAGCCTTCTCAGAGGTCATTGAAGCGGATGTGTATGACATCCTGACTATCGATTCGTGTTTGGAAAAGCGTTGTGCTTTGGGTGGTGTTTCGCCTCACCAGGTCGCTTACGCGGTAGAACAAGCGGATAAGCGCCTGAGCCAACGTGATAGCTCGGCGGTGAAAGTGCGTCCTGCACGTTTGACGGACATTGAAACGTTGGAAGGTATGGTTGCTTACTGGGCGAACCTTGGTGAGAATCTTCCGCGCTCTCGTAATGAGCTCGTGAGAGATATTGGCTCTTTCGCGGTGGCTGAGCATCATGGTGAAGTGACGGGTTGCGCTTCTCTATATGTGTATGACTCAGGGTTGGCTGAAATACGCTCTCTTGGTATCGAAGCGGGCTGGCAAGGCCAAGGGCAGGGCAGTGCGATTGTGAACTATTTGGTTGAGAAAGCGCGCCAGATGGCGATCAAGAAAGTCTTTGTTCTAACACGAACGCCTGAGTTCTTTATGAAGCAAAGCTTTTTACCGACATCGAAGTCATTACTGCCGGAGAAAGTTCTGAAAGATTGCGATCAGTGCCCACGTCAACATGCATGTGATGAGGTAGCGCTTGAGATCAATTTAATGGAGCAAGTGATCCAAAAAACGCATGTGGCATGAACTGAAGTTGTGGAGTGATTTTATTAGCATTCAATGACATAGTCATTTTCCTGCTTACTTACATCAGTATTCGCTAAAAAAATCGAAAAAATTTGGAACCTTTGAGAGGAAGCCCGGTCTATTAAAGTACCACTGCTTTTTCTTAGAAGAATCTAAGAGAGCCCCAGAACTGACATTGGTTTTGGGGCTTTTTTCTATCTGTCACTTTTCTCTTTTTTATTCGCCTTTTTTTGTCCCCGTCGACGCTGCCAAGGCAAGATGACAAAACGCATCCATAAGTGTAAAAACAACAAAACGTTGAAAGCGAAGCCGGCAAAGATCAAAGCGATCGACTCGATGCTTTGTGGATCATCTTTGAGCGTAAACCACCATACAATCCAACACAGTACAGAAAGTACCGTCAATTGATCCAAGCATCGTTGGCAACGTCCAAGTTTTTTCCAAAACCAATGTTCTTCGCAGCGGCGACAAGTCATAGTGTTTTCCAAACCATTAGTGTTGCTTCAGATTATATATCTAACTAAATGGTGGAAAGCGTTTCTTACACGGGCTTAGATCGCCATGACACAACCAAAAATGGAAAGTTAGCTTTGTAAAAGCTTTGTGGCACGTAATTGATGTATGGTGCGCTGTCAGTCTTTAACAGGAAATATAATGATGTCGACAGAGTTGAAACTTGCGCTGAGTATCGCTGGTGGGTTCTTTATGATCGGTGTTGTCGCGATTTGTATGGTCAGCCGCTATGCAATGATGGCAGCGTAAGAGAGATTTCATTGCGCCGAAGTAGTAAAGCAAAGCCTCGTTGATGACGAGGCTTTGCTTTATATTTAGATAGAAGCCTGAAAGCGTTAGCAGCCAGGGCCGCAGTCAAGACAATGTTTCACCATTTCTGGCCCTAAGTGTAGTTTTGCATTCAAATCACGTAGAGCGGTGCGGACGCCTTCTTCAATCACTGGGTGATAGAAGGGCATATCTAACATCTCAGAAATCGTCATCCTATTTTGGTGCGCCCATGCTAAAAGGTGAGCAAGATGCTCTGCATTCGGGCCCATCATTTCTGCACCTAAAAAACGTCCAGTGCCTTGCTCTCCGTAGACATGCAGAATGCCTTTATTACGAAGCATGACGCGCGAACGTCCTTGATTTTCAAACGAGACTTCACCGGTTGCGAAACATCCACATGTGCCTAGACGTGTTTCTAGTTGTTTATATGTTTCGCCAACCATAGCAATTTGAGGGTCGGAGAACACGGCTGAAATTGGTGAGCGACGCAGACCCGCACGAATATCTGGGAAACGGCCTGCGTTGTCTCCAGCAATACGGCCTTGGTCAGCGGCTTCGTGCAGCAGTGGAATTTGGTTACTTGCATCACCTGCGATGAAGATGCTCTCTACCGAAGTTTGCAATGTATAGTGATCCGCCGTTGGTACGCCACGTTCATCGAGAGCCACATTGGTGTTCTCGATCGCCAGCTTATCGACGTTTGGACGACGACCCGTTGCGGCCAATACGTAATCGACAACGAAAGTTTCTAATTCGCCATCATGGTTGATGAATTGGATTTCGACCTTGTCTTCGCCGTCATTGTCTGACGAAGCAATGCGTTTCATGCTTTCGACTTTTACATTTGCATCAAGGTAGAACTCTTCCTTAAAGGCTTTATCTGCATACGCCATCACCTCTGGGTCTGTCAGTGGGCCCACTTGTCCTCCAAGGCCAAAGAGCTTCACGTTCACCCCTAGGCGGTGTAAAGCCTGACCCAATTCAAGACCGATGACTCCTGGGCCAAATACTGCCACGGACTCTGGTAAGTCATCCCAGTCAAACACATCATCGTTAATCACTAGGCGATCACCCAGTTCATTCCAAGCTGCCGGATATGCTGGACGAGATCCTGTCGCAATAACAATGCGCTGTGCGGTGACCTGAGTATGATCATCTATGATGAGAGTGCGGTCATCGGCAAACTTCGCGTAGCCCGATAGTTTGTCTTCAGCGGGAATATCATCGACACTTTCAAGCACAAAGCCAACAAAACGATCGCGTTCGCGCTTTACACGATCCATAACTGCTCGTCCGTTAATTAGTACTTCACCTTGCGGGTGTATCCCAAATCCAGGTGCTTTTTCGATTTGATGAACACTTTCTGCTGCCGCAATTAACAGCTTAGACGGCATGCATCCGACACGAGCACAGGTTGTTCCGTAGGGACCGCCCTCAATCATTACCACGCTGTTGGTATGAGCTTTTGCTGCTCGATAAGCACCAAGACCAGCCGTCCCGCCACCAATAATCGCTACGTCGACATTAACTTGTTTCATCGTGAACTCTCGCTTTTGTTTTAAGCCAAGCTAGCTACATTGAGCTTGGAGAGTGAATTGGATAGTTGAATCTGGATAAGTAGTCACCTTATTGGCAGATGACTACTTATCTAGACTAGTAGAAGAAGTGGTTTAGGGTTGGCCTCCGAGCCAAAGGCACCGGAGACCGAGGGTGTAGGCTATGGACAGCTTAGCCTAGATACGCTTCTAGCTCTTCGCTACCACCGATGTGCTTGCCACCGATAAAGACTTGTGGAACAGTCGTGCGACCAGATATAGCTCGTAGACTAACTGTTGTTGCGTCTTTACCCAGAATCACTTCTTCATATTGAAGACCGTGGTCAATTAGATTTTGTTTCGCTTTCATACAGAAAGGGCAGCCTGGTTTAGTGAACACCGTGATGGATTCTTGCGTTTTGTAGTCAGGCGCTATGTAGTTCAGCATCGTATCTGCGTCTGACACCTTGAATGGGTCGCCTGGTTCGTTTGGCTCAATGAACATTTTTTCCACTACGCCATCTTTTACTAGCATGCTGTAACGCCATGAACGTTTGCCAAAGCCGATGTCATTTTTATCCACTAACATACCCATGCCATCGGTGAATTCACCATTACCATCCGGGATGAAGGTAATGTTTTCTGCTTCTTGGTCTTGTTTCCATGCATTCATCACGAACGTATCATTGACCGAGACACAAATAATCTCATCCACTCCGTGCTCTTTAAATACAGGGAACAATTCGTTGTAACGAGGTAGATGGCTTGATGAACAGGTTGGAGTAAATGCACCCGGTAAGCTAAATACGATGACGGTCTTACCTTTAAATAGCTCATCGGTCGTTACATTCACCCAAGCGTCACCTTGACGAACTGGAAAAGTAACTTGAGGGACTTGTTGACCTTCTTTAGATACAAACATAATGATTTCCTTTAACTATTTTAAATTATGCGTATAGAGCTTAGCGTTTTTCGTCGCTCTGTTTCGTTTTGTTGAGCCCATTATTGTAAAAATCCTTTGATAGCTCTAATCGTTTGGTGTTATGGTTTTGATAGGTATTAGCTATTGTTATAGAAGCGAAGCGTGAATTATGAATATTCGAGATTTTGAGTACTTAGTTGCACTTGCGGAACATAAGCACTTTCGCAAAGCGGCAGAGGCATGTTTTGTTAGTCAGCCAACACTGAGTGGGCAAATTCGTAAACTAGAGGATGAACTCGGGACCACGCTTTTAGAGCGAAGCAGCCGACGTGTTTTGTTTACCGATTCAGGGTTACAGCTGGTGGAGCAGGCTAAACGCATCTTAAGTGAAGTGAAAACCTTCAGAGATATGGCAAGCGGTCAAAGCGGAGCCATGACTGGACCGATGCATATTGGTTTCATCCCGACGGTTGGGCCTTATCTATTACCCAAAATTCTGCCGCAGATAAAAGAAGCATTTCCTGAGCTGGAGCTATTTCTGCACGAAGCTCAGACACATCAATTAGTGCGTCAATTGGAAGAAGGCAAACTAGATTGCTTAGTTTTAGCTTCGGTTGATGAAACTGCGCCATTTAAAGAGATCGAAGTGTATCAAGAGCCATTAAGTGTCGCAGTGCCATGTGACCACGAGTGGGCCTCTCTCGACCATGTTGATATGTTGGAGCTGAATGGTAAAACCGTTTTAGCGTTGGGAGACGGCCACTGTCTGCGAGATCAAGCGTTAGGTTTTTGTTTTGCCGCTGGTGCAAAAGACGATGAGCGTTTTAAAGCCACCAGCTTGGAGACGTTACGCAACATGGTTGCTGCCGGTGCGGGGATTACGTTATTGCCTCAGCTTTCTATCCCTAATGAGAAGCAAAAAGATGGCGTATGCTACGTACCAGCTGTTAACCCAACCCCCTCGCGTAATATCGTTCTCGTATACCGTCCGGGCTCACCATTACGAGCTAGGTTTGAAGCTTTAGCAGCGAAGATTAAAGAGGTGTTGGCTTCTTATCCATCATTGAATGCTGCAGCATAAGAAGCAGACATAAAAAAGGGAGAGCTTGATGCTCTCCCTTGTGCTTTTGTGATTTAGAACAGTTCTTCTGCGCCAGAGCCTGAAGAATAAATACTATCTTCTAAACGGTCGCCAGCGTATTCGGTAGGCTCCGTGCCTTTTTCAAAGTATTCGAACATTGATGTGCTATCTACCTTGTGCGTTAGCATACCGCTGTTGCGATCAATACGAACTCGAATAATATCCTCTGGAATATTTTTACCTTGCTCCGGCGTCCCTTCTAGCGCAACACGCATGAAGTCAATCCAAGCAGGCTCTGCGGTTTTCGCACCCGACTCGGCACCAGAAATTTGGCCTTGCCCTAGGTTGCTGTTAACAGTGGTGCGGCCAAGTGCACGTGAGTGATCATCAAAGCCAACCCAAGCTATCGCAACGACACCAGGTCCATAGCCATTGTACCAAGCATCCTTGGAATCATTCGTTGTACCCGTTTTACCCCCGATATCACGACGACCAAGTTTTTGCGCGCGCCAGCCTGTACCATTCCAACCTGTGCCTTCACGCCAGTTACCGCCACCCCAAATGTTGCTGTACATCATCTCACGCATTAAGAATGCATTCTGTTCAGAGATAACTTGCGGTGCATATTGAGGTTCATCATTTTCAAGGGCATTGTCTGTTGCTAGGCCATCAATTGCGACGTCTTGTTCGCCAAATTCATCAGCGTAGCGATTTTCTGGCTGCTCGCTCATTTGCGGGCAATCCTTATGACAAACACTCTTTGGATTGGCTTTAAACAGTACTTCACCGAATGCATCTTCCACGCGTTCTACATAGAATGGTTCAACGTAATAACCACCGTTCGCAAACACAGAGTAACCTTGTGCCACTTTCATTGGTGTTAAGCTGCCAGCTCCGAGTGCGATGGTCTCAGAGCGTGGTACTTGGTTAATATCAAAACCGAAACGAGTAAGGTACTGACGTGTCTCCTCGAGGCCAACTTCACGGAGTGTACGCACTGCCATGACGTTTTTTGATTGAGCTAAGCCGAGGCGAAGACGCGTTGGACCACCATAAGTCGGTGGTGAGTTTTTTGGTCGCCAAGCTGAACCAGAACCTGCATCCCACTTGTTAATCGGCGCATCGTTAATCAAAGTCGCTAGAGTCAGCCCTTTGTCAATTGCTGCCGAGTAGATGAAAGGCTTGATACTTGAACCAACCTGACGCACTGACATGGTTGCACGGTTAAACTTGCTGTGAACAAAGTTGAAACCACCAACCAGCGACAATATCGCGCCATTTTCTGGGTTCATCGCAACAAACGCGGTGTTTGCTGTCGGCACTTGGCTCAGTTTCCAGCTCAGTGTTGTGTTGTCATCTTCATCGGTTTCACTTACTTCGCGAACCCAAACTTGTTGACCTGTCGCTAGCACATCATGCGCTGACTTTGGTGTTGAGCCTTGGCGGTTATCAGTAATGTACTTACGCGCCCAGTGCATTCCAGTCCAAGGGATGGTTTGCTCTTCATGGTTCTTAACCCATACTTGTGCCGTCTTATCATCGACTTTCGTCACAACCGCAGGGTAAAGGTCACCATAAGTTGGCTGTTTCTTCAGGTGCTTTTCTATTTGCTCATTGTCCCAGGCCGCTTCCCCTTCTTTCCAAAGCACACTTTCTGCACCACGGTAGCCATGACGTTCATCGTATGACAAGAGGTTATTTACCGCAGACGTATTTGCAGCATCTTGCAGTTTAGAATCCACAGTCATGTAGATATTCAAGCCAGAGGTATAAGCTTCTTCTTCACCGTATTCTTTTACTGCCCATGCACGAGCCAACTCTGCTACGTAAGGTGCGGAAAGCTCAATCTCAGCGCTATGATAACGCGCCACAATAGGCTCATTGCGTGCTTCGTCATACTGCTCTTGTGTAATGTATTTCTCATCAAGCATTCGCATTAATACAACGTTACGGCGTTTTGTTGCGCGCTCAAGAGAGTAAATTGGGTTCATGGTTGATGGCGCTTTTGGCATACCAGCGAGTGTTGCAATCTCACTTAACGTCAATTCATCAAGGCTCTTACCAAAATACACTTGAGCGGCAGCACCAAAGCCATATGAGCGGTAACCAAGGAAGATTTTATTGACATAAAGCTCCATGATTTCTTGCTTACTTAAAAGCTGCTCAATATGGATAGCAATAAAAATCTCTTTAATCTTACGCATGATCTTCTTCTCATTAGATAAGAAGAAGTTACGAGCTAGCTGTTGCGTAATCGTACTTGCACCCTGTTTAGCCGAGCCTGAAACCGCAACAACAACCGCTGCACGAGTGATGCCGATAGGGTCGATACCAGGATGCTCATAGAAACGACTATCTTCGGTTGCGATGAGCGCGTGAATTAAGTCTTGAGGAATTTCGTCATAAGTAACAGGAATACGACGCTTTTCACCGAACTGTGCGATCAGCTTCCCGTCTTGACTAAACACCTTCATAGGTGTTTGTAATTCAACGTCTTTTAGAGTTGCAACATCTGGCAATTCAGGCTTCACGTACTGATAGAAGCCAAATATTGTGGTGACTCCAAGAATTATGCAAATCAATGTTAAAAATAATAAACGCTTTATGAACTTCACCGGAGAATCCCTGATTGGTTGAGGCTGTGTAACGGCAAACCCTTGTACTCTTAGGTCAAAAATTTAGCACATAAGAGATATTAACTCTTATTTGGATGCTAATAACAACCTTTGCACGAAGAAATTTCGGAGCGAGAGTAAGAGATGGATAAGCTAATCGTTACCGGCATCGATATAGGCCATAACAGCCTCAAAGCCGTAGTACTTAAACCCACAGGCAACAATTACGCTCTGTTGGGTTACAAAGAAATATTACTAAAGGAAGGTATTGTCGCTGAAAATAACACCATAAATCATCAAGAAATTGTAAAGACCCTCAAGCAGATAAAAAAAGAACTGCCTTTTGGTGCTAAAAAAGTTGCGGTCTCAGTTCCTGATAACTCGGTAATTAGCAAGAAACTGCAAATAGAACAAAATCTTGAAGAGAGTGAAGTTGAGTTTGCAGTGATACAAGCCTTTTCTCATCAATCGCCATTCCCTGTCGAAGAGCTGAGTTTAGACTTCGTTCGTCTTCGCGCGGAGGGCGGGCAGAGTGGCAGTGATAGCTATCAAGTGTTTGCGACAAGAAAAGATGTGGTAGAAGGCCGAGTTGATGCATTACAAAAGTCCGGACTAAAACCTGTTTTAGTGGACGTGCATTCGCAAAGCCTTGGTCATATCTGGAAGCTCACCGCCGATCGCTTTCCTGACAAAAACAAATACTGCTTACTCGATATTGGCACCTTATCGAGCTCCTTCACCATGTTTACCGAACAAGGTGAACTGTTTCACAAAGAGTTTGCTTACGGCACACGCGGAGCAAACAGCGCTTCTCCAGTCGATTTTCTGTCCGATGATGCTCAGGAGAAAACAGAGCTGTTTAACCGTCAAATCGTAGAGCGAGTAAAGCGCCAGATGCAGCTCTATACCTCAATCAATGGCTCACAAAACATCAAGGGTATCTGGTTATCAGGGGAAGGGGCCTCCACTCCCATGCTCGCAGAGGAGTTGTCTCAACAATTGTCGTTAGAGTGTGAATTACTAAATCCGCTAGGGCTATTTGAGATGAAGGTGTCTAAGCGTAAGCGTCGTGCTGTGGATTGGCAGCATTTCTCAACAGCAGCCGGACTGGCCGTTCGTGGCATTCATTGGCTAGGAGGCGCCCGTGCTTTATCGCATTAATTTACTTCCTTGGCGAGAGAATCAAAGAGAAGAGCACCGACGTCGTTTCATCAGTTTGGTCGCATTAGGCATGTTGGTCGCTGTTGGCATCCAGTGGGGTATTGGAAAGTTTTTTGAGTACCAACAAGATCAACAACAGGAGCGGCTCGATTACCTCACTCACTACATTGCCGAACTCGACCAGCGTATTGAAGCAATGAAAATTGCAGAGCAAGAGCACAGCAAAATCCTCGAACGTCTAAAGGTCGTTGAAGGTTTACAAAACGGACGAAACAAAACGACCGAGTTCATGAACTTAATGCCTGCCGTTATCCCTGAAGGTGTATATGTTGACAAGATCAAAATGAATGATCTGGAAATTGAGATCTCTGGGATCTCAGATAGCACTCCAAAACTTGCCACGATGCTGGACAACATGGAGCGCTCGGCCAAGTTGAACGACGTAGAAATGCATTCCATCGTTCACGGCAAAGCCCGCTTTGGGAAAGAGTTTCAAACATTCAAAGTGTCTTTCATGTTCAAAGTAACGGAGAAGAAATTGGAGGCTCAACGTGGTTGATTGGCAGGATCTCGAAATAGATGAAATGGCTGAGTGGCCATTGTTGCCCCAAATTGTGGTAATCGCGCTTCTGATCATGGTGATTCAAGGCTTAGGTTATTGGTTTTACCTTAAACCGAAAGAAGAACAGTTGAATCACTTGATCCAGCAGGAGCAGACACTCAAGGTGGCATTGAAGATCAAAGCGAACAAAGTGGCAGCGTTGCCTCAGCTTCAATCTCAATTGGATGAACTTACCACTCGTTACGAGTTATTACTGCAGCAACTGCCTGCGCAAAAAGAGCTGGCTACAATGCTCGCTTCAGTGAATGAGCTTGGCATCGACAATAAGCTGACTTTCACCCGAATCGACTGGGGCGAAAAACAATCAGAGCACTTCCTTTATCGTCTCCCTTTAAACATTGAGTTAACGGGCGACTTTCATGACATCGGCCATTTTTCTCAGGCGATAGCGACGCTACCTCGAATCATCACGTTTAAAGATGTGACTTGGCAACGTGTCAGCCAAGAGAGCGAAACCCTGCACTTTCGGGTGCGTGCTAATACCTATCAGTTTAAGCCGGAGGAGACGAAAAATGACAAGTAAGTCTTTGTTGCTGGTACTGATGGGTTCTCTATTGATGGGCTGCCAGGCGAATGATGAATCATTGACGGATTTTATTCGAGGAGTGGAAACACAGGCGCGTCGAGAGGTCGAGAAGCTTAAGCCCGCAGACAAGTATGTTGCAGTCACGTACGCACCGGAAGTACAGCGTGCACCCTTTGAATTACCCAAAGAAGCCACCATCGCGACTCAGCCAGTTGCAAGAAAAGATTGTTGGCAACCGCCCTCAAGAAGGCGAACTGGCAAATTAGAAAAATTCCCATTAAGCCAATTACGTTTGAAAGGTGTCATGGGCATGGATAACACGGTTTCTGGCCTCGTTCAGGCTCCCAATGGCACCGTCTATAAAGTTAAGCCGGGTCAATACCTCGGACGCAATAATGGCAAAGTGACCCATGTCAGCCACTCCTATTTGTTGATTAATGAAACGTTGCCCGACGGCTTAGGATGTTGGCAAAAACGTAAAGTTAAGTTGGCTTTGAGATAGCCCCATTTATTTTTGATATTGAGTAATGAAAATGAGACAAGGATTAACACGTACACCAAGGATACTTACTGGGCTCTTCTCCTTATGGTTGTTTGTATTTTTAGCCCCTTTAGCGGCAGCTGAAGAAGTTTCGTCCAATGCCCTAAAAAGTATCGACTTTCGAACTAATAAAGATAAAGACGCCGTGATTGTCGTCGAATTGGCGTCACCGGCCGCGATTGTAGATATCAAGCGTGTACAGGAAGGGTTAAGTATCGATTTGCTTAACACTTCAGTAAAAGACGAGCAATTGTATCTCCTAGACGTGAAAGATTTTTCGACTGTGGTTGAGAGCGTAGAAGTGTTTCGCGACACCTCGACGACGCGCTTGGTTGCGCACATCAATGAAGAATACATGCATGATTACCGTTTAACGGGGCGTTTTTTGGAAATCAAAGTAGCGAAGATCAAACCCAATGAGAAAGCCCCAGATAAAAGCATTTTAGAAAGAGAAGGTAAGCTTATTTCGATTAACTTCCAAGATATTCCTGTGCGAAACGTCTTGCAGCTTATTGCTGATTACAACCAATTCAATTTGGTTGTCTCCGACTCTGTGGAAGGCAACCTCACGCTTCGTCTTGATGGTGTCCCTTGGCAGCAAGTGCTGGATATTATTTTGCAAGTTAAGGGGTTAGATAAGCGTGTTGATGGCAACGTGATTTTAGTTGCTCCGACTGATGAGCTGGACTTGCGTGAGAAGCAGCAGTTAGAAAAACAAAAACTGACGGAAGAAATGGGAGAGCTTTCATCTGAAATCATCAAAGTTAATTTTGCTAAAGCATCAGACATTGCGGAGATGATCAATGGAGAAGGAAATATCAGCATGCTGTCAGAGCGCGGCAGTATGACCATTGATGAGCGAACTAACTCGTTATTGATTAGAGAGTTACCTGAAAACATCGAGGTGATTCGAGAAATTATTGAGTCTTTGGATATTCCAGTTAAACAGGTTCAAATTGAGGCGCGTATTGTGACCATCAATGAAGGTAACATGGACGAGTTAGGGATTCGTTGGGGTTTTACGTCTATTAATGGCAGTAATACAGTGGGCGGTTCTATTGAGAACAACCTCGCCACGATCGGTCTCTATAATGGAGAAGGGGGTGATGACGGTGGTGACGGTGATGGAGTAGGGATCGATGACTTCCTAAATGTAAACTTAGCTGCAACCAGTCCGAATGCGACCAGCATTGCTTTTCAGGTCGCAAAGTTAGGTTCAGACACCTTGTTGGATCTTGAGCTTTCTGCTCTGCAACAAGAGTCTAAAGCTGAGATTATCTCGAGCCCACGTTTGATCACTACCAATAAGAAGCCTGCCTATATTGAACAAGGTACAGAGATTCCTTATCTTGAGTCATCATCAAGTGGTGCAACGACGGTGACGTTCAAAAAGGCGGTATTAAGTTTGAAGGTAACCCCGCAAATCACACCGGATAACCGCTTAGTATTGGATTTAAGTGTCACGCAAGATAGACCTGGACAAGTCGTGAAGACAGGCACTGGTGAAGCTGTTGCGATTGATACTCAACGTATCGGGACGCAAGTGTTAGTGAATAACGGTGAAACGGTCGTTCTTGGTGGTATTTTTCAGCACAGCATTACTAACTCGGTGGACAAAGTGCCTTTGTTGGGCGATCTTCCGCTATTAGGTGCGCTTTTTCGTCGAAGTTATGAAAATGTTGGTAAAAGTGAGCTGTTAATTTTCGTCACGCCTAAGGTGGTGATTCAGTAGTTCTGTCTCGGGAAAAACTGATTAAATCAAAAATAAAGTTGCAATAGTGGCACCATGCTTGGATAATTTCGGGTCTTATCACGAATTATCTGTGAGGAACTGGTGCCACAAGCCTTGTAGAACAGCAGTTTAGCTGTGTTTTCTTGTGGCGATCTTATTGAATCAATGTTGTAAATTACTGCTAAACATGGCTGAGAAACGTAATATTTTCCTTGTTGGCCCAATGGGCGCCGGCAAAAGTACAATTGGTAGACATCTAGCACAGCAACTGCATATGGAGTTTGTTGACTCCGATACAGTGATCGAAGAACGCACTGGTGCAGACATCTCTTGGGTTTTTGATGTAGAAGGTGAAGAAGGCTTCCGCAAGCGTGAAGAAGCGGTACTTGAAGACCTAACACAAGAGCAAGGCATCGTGCTTGCGACTGGCGGTGGCTCTGTTAAGAGCAAAGAAAACCGCAATCGTCTTTCGGCACGTGGTGTTGTTGTTTACTTAGAAACGACGATTGAAAAGCAACTTGCGCGTACAAACCGCGACAAGAAGCGTCCTTTACTTCAAACGGATAACCCTCGCGAAGTACTGGAGCAATTAGCTGAAGAACGTAATCCTTTATATGAAGAAGTAGCGGATTACACTGTTCGCACTGACGATCAAAGTGCAAAAGTGGTAGCCAACCAGATCGTAAAAATGCTAGAAGAGAGATAAGTCTTTATCTTTTTTTTAATTGGAGCAAACCGATGGAACGGATTACGGTCAACCTAGCTGAGCGTAGCTACCCAATCTCTATTGGCGCCGGGTTATTTGAGGACCCGGCGTACCTCTCTCAAGTTCTCTCAAACAAAAATGCAAAACAAAAAGTTGTTGTGATCAGTAATGTCACAGTGGCGCCTTTGTATGCAGACAAAATTTTAAAGCAACTCGAGCAGCTCGGTTGTAGTGCATCCTTGTTAGAATTGCCTGACGGTGAACAGTACAAAAACTTGGATGTATTTAATCAAGTAATGAACTTCTTACTGGAAGGGAGTTATGCTCGTGATGTTGTGATCATCGCGTTAGGTGGTGGTGTTATTGGCGACCTTGTGGGTTTTGCGTCTGCCTGTTACCAGCGTGGGGTCGACTTTATTCAAATACCGACCACATTACTATCCCAAGTGGACTCTTCGGTTGGTGGAAAAACCGCGGTTAACCATCCGTTGGGTAAGAACATGATAGGTGCGTTTTACCAACCTAAAGCAGTGATCATTGATACCAACTGCCTGTCGACGTTGCCTGAACGTGAGTTCGCTGCGGGTATCGCCGAAGTCATTAAGTACGGCATTATTTACGATGCAGATTTTTTTGTATGGTTAGAAGACAATCTTGAGCGCTTGTATGCGTTGGATGAAGAAGCACTAACTTATGCGATCGCACGTTGCTGTGAAATAAAAGCGGAAGTGGTGGCTCAGGATGAGAAAGAGTCGGGCATCCGTGCTTTGCTTAACTTAGGTCACACCTTTGGTCATGCGATTGAAGCGGAACTTGGCTATGGCAATTGGCTGCATGGTGAAGCGGTATCTTCCGGCACTGTTATGGCGGCCAAAACGTCGCATCTACGTGGTCTGATCTCGGAAGAGCAATTTGAGCGTATTGTTGCGATTTTGCGTCGTGCAAAACTGCCTGTGCATACTCCAGACAGTATGAATTTCGATGACTTCATCAAGCACATGATGCGAGATAAGAAAGTCCTCTCTGGTCAATTACGATTGGTTTTGCCTACAGGCATTGGCACTGCCGAGGTAATTGCTGATACGACGCAAGACGTACTCAAGCAGGCAATAGACTTCGGTCGCGATATTTAACCTTGTAATGGCGCCTTTGGGCGTCATTCTTGTAGTGTATTAAGGTTATTAGATGAGTGTTGCTCACGTACTGGAATTAGATTCTCAAATCGAGTTGCTTGATAGATTAGGTCTACTGACTAACTTTGGTTCCAATCTCATTGCGATTAATGGTCATGATGGGTACGGGAAATCTTGGTTAGCGCAGCGATACCTTGAAGTGGGTGCCAGTAACAAGAATCAATGTTTGTTACTTTGTCATTCTAATCAAGACGATGTGCAGCATCGCGTCCTTATTTTGAGTCAACTAGTTTCGGACGCATTGTTTAATCAGCAAGAGCCTTTACTTGATAGCCTTGAAAGGCTTTTAGGTGATGAGCCGTGTGACATTGCAATTGTTGTAGATGATGCGCATTTATTGAGTGAGACACTTATCTCTGAGCTTTGGATGCTGGTCTTAGAGGCGCACCATAAGCCAAATTGGACCATCAATGTCTTACTGTTTACACAGTCTGGACGTTTAGAAGGTTTGCTAGCACGTCTCAGTTATGGACAAGAGATAAAGCCTGTTGAGCTTGATATTGATATGTTGTCCGAAGTGGAAGCTCGTCGTTTCTTTGAGTCACTTGTAGCGCGCTACGTCGATGATGAGTCTGAGAAACGGGTTCGAGATGCATTTAAAAAAGTCGACCCAGTACCGGGGGACATCATGGCGTTAGGAGAGATGAAAGTGGAAAAAAGGATCATTATCCGCTCGATTGTCGGTTCACCCCTGAATATTGCGTTGGTGGTATTAGTATTACTGTTGCTTGCTGCTGGTGGCTATTGGTGGATGCTTAGTCAACCAAGTCCTGATGATAAGGCGCAGCAAATTGCTGGCAGTTTAGAGCAAACGGCTATTCCAACTTTTGAAGAGTCAGGAATCAGTGCAGCGCAGTCTTCACTGCAACCTGTAACCGATGGCTCTAGCAGTCCTGATAAGTCTGGTGCGGTTGATGATTCTGATTCATTACCGCCAGCAGTGACAGAAGAAGTAGCGAGCGTAGGCAGTGATGACAATCAACAAAGAGTGGTGATTGAGTCGAATGTGGTCGATGCATTGCTTGAAGGTAAAACTGATTCAGCAGACACAAAAGCGATTGATGACGTCGTAGGTATTGAGAAGACAGAAACCGCCGATGAAACTAGCTCTCCTTTGATTAAAGTCGTAAAACCGAATCAAGATATGGCGCAAGCACCTGCTCAGTCAGAAGAGGGTGACGTAAACCAACCTGTTGTGAAGTTTTCATTTGCCCGTGAAGAACTAAAAGCGCTATCGCCAAGAGCTTATACTTTACAACTCGCAGCTATGACCTCAATGGAAGATGTACAATCCTTTCTCAATGAGCATCAACTGAATAATCAAGTGCGAATTTATCCTACCGTTCGTAATGACACCGAGTGGTATATCATCACATATCAAGATTATCCGACAATTCAAATGGCTCGTGATGCCGTCGCAAGCTTGCCAGATTCGGTTAAGTCGGTGAGTCCTTGGGCAAAATCACTCCGTCAGGTTCACCGTGAAATTGAACGAGTGAAATAAACCTGAGCTTCCCTGAAAAATATGTTACATTCCGCAGCCTTAATTTTTGGTCGATAGATAGAGCAGTAGATGAAAAAGCAACGAGCCTTTCTTAAATGGGCAGGAGGAAAATACGGACTGGTTGAAGACATCCAACGTCATTTGCCGCCGGCTCGAAAGCTAGTTGAACCTTTTGTTGGTGCGGGCTCAGTGTTTCTGAATACCGATTATGACCATTATCTACTTGCAGATATCAATCCAGATTTGATCAATCTGTACAACCTGCTGAAAGAACGCCCTGAAGAGTATATCTCTGAAGCGAAGCGTTGGTTTGTCGCTGAGAACAACCGCAAAGAAGCCTACCTACACATTCGCGCTGAGTTTAATAAAACCGATGACGTGATGTACCGCTCTTTAGCGTTTTTGTACATGAACCGCTTTGGTTTTAATGGCCTATGCCGTTACAACAAAAAAGGTGGCTTCAATGTACCGTTTGGCTCTTACAAAAAGCCGTATTTCCCTGAGGCGGAACTGGAGTTTTTTGCAGAAAAAGCCAAAAAAGCTACGTTTGTTTGTGAAGGTTATCCTGAAACATTTCGTCGTGCGCGCAAAGGGAGCGTCGTGTATTGCGATCCACCTTATGCGCCGCTTTCAAATACGGCAAATTTCACCTCATACGCAGGTAATGGTTTCACGTTGGACGACCAAGCTGCATTAGCCGACATTGCTGAAAGAACAGCGACTGAACGTGGCATTCCTGTGTTGATTTCTAACCACGACACTACCTTGACACGTCGGTTGTATCACGGTGCGGATCTTAATGTGGTAAAAGTAAAGCGTACCATTAGCCGTAATGGTAACGGTCGTAATAAAGTTGATGAGCTACTTGCGCTTTTTCATGCCCCAGACATGGATAAATCAAGCTCTTAATTCTCACACTATTATATCTAAATAGTGGATCTCCCCACTGGCTTCGGTAGAATTGCGCGCAGATTGTTTGCTCATTACTACTGAGGTCAGGTATGAAAGATTTTCTTATTGCTCCATCCATTTTATCGGCAGATTTTGCTCGTCTCGGTGAAGATGTAGAAAAAGTACTCGCAGCGGGTGCGGATGTGGTGCATTTCGACGTTATGGATAACCACTATGTACCAAACCTGACTTTTGGTGCGCCTGTGTGTAAAGCACTACGCGATTATGGCATCACAGCGCCAATCGATGTTCACCTAATGGTGAAACCCGTTGACCGTATTATTCCTGATTTCGCAAAAGCGGGTGCGTCGATGATTACGTTCCATGTAGAAGCTTCTGATCATGTAGACCGTACACTGCAGTTAATTAAAGAGCACGGCTGTCAGGCTGGTGTGGTACTAAACCCAGCAACGCCACTTGCAAGTCTTGAGTTTATTATGGATAAAGTCGACATGATTCTACTGATGTCGGTAAACCCTGGTTTTGGTGGTCAATCATTCATTCCTCATACACTAGATAAACTGCGTGCCGTTCGTAAGATGATTGACGAGTCTGGCCGTGATATCCGCTTAGAAATCGATGGCGGTGTGAAGGTTGACAACATTCGTGAAATTGCAGAAGCGGGCGCAGACATGTTTGTCGCAGGCTCGGCGATTTTCGGTGAGCCAGATTACAAACAAGTGATCGATCAAATGCGCGCTGAACTGGCTGAAGTTAAATAAGCACCGATAAGCCAACGCAATAACACGCTGATTTTAAAGGCTGCTAGCTTGTTGGCAGCCTTTGTGTTTTCTAGTATTAGAAGAAATTAAATATCCGCTGCGCTGAGCAAATAATCACTTGCCTATTTTACGCCCTTTCTGTACTATTCGTGCTCCTTAAACTCAGTCAATTATCTTTAGTTCCTTGCTTCCTCTGGACGACTGAGCCATTTGTGGAAGCTGAATAATCCGTAAGGAGCAACCAATGCGTCATTACGAAATCGTATTCATGGTGCACCCAGATCAAAGCGAGCAAGTTGCTGGCATGATCGAGCGTTACACTGGTTCAATCACTGAAGCTGGCGGTAAAATCCACCGTCTAGAAGACTGGGGCCGTCGTCAACTGGCTTACCCAATCAACAAGCTTCACAAAGCTCACTACGTTCTTATGAACGTTGAAGCTGACCAAGCTGTAATTGATGAGCTAGAAACTGCTTTCCGTTTCAACGATGCAGTTCTACGTAACATGATCATGCGTACTAAAGCAGCGATCACTGAGCAATCTATCATGCTTAAGCAAAAAGAAGAGCGTGCTCCACGTCGTGAAGAGCGTTCTGAAGCTAAGCCTGAAGCTAAGTCAGAAGCTGCTGAGTAAGTTTTCTTATGGCCAATCGAATGGAGCTGAGCGGCACCATTGCCAAACCGCCCATTCGTAGTAAAAGCCCTGGTGGCATTGAACACTGTCGGTTTTGGCTGGAGCATCGCTCTACTATTATCGAAGCTGACTTACCTCGACAAGTTTATTGTCGTATGCCGGTAGTCGTCAGCGGGCTTGGGTCACAAGCACTAACTCAGAATTTAGTTCAAGGCAGTAACATTAAGGTAAGTGGTTTTGTCACTTATCAAACCGGCCGAAATGGCGTGGGAAAATTAGTGTTACACGCCGACAACATTACTCAAATTTAAGATCAGGAGATAGCCCATGGCTCGTTTCTTCCGTCGTCGTAAATTCTGCCGTTTCACTGCAGAAGGCGTACAAGAGATTGATTACAAAGACGTAGCAACTCTTAAAAACTACATCACTGAAGCTGGTAAAATCGTACCTAGCCGTATCACTGGTACAAGCGCTAAGTACCAGCGTCAACTAGCACGTGCTATCAAGCGTTCACGCTACCTAGCTCTACTACCGTACACTGACAAGCATCAGTAATCGGTTCATTTTATTAAGAAAGAGGATTAAGCAATGCAAGTTATTCTACTTGATAAAATTGGTAACCTAGGTGGTCTTGGCGATACTGCAAACGTTAAATCTGGCTACGCTCGTAACTTCCTTATCCCACAAGGTAAAGCAGTTATGGCAACTAAAGCTAACGTTGAAATGTTTGAAGCTCGTCGTGCTGAACTAGAAGCTAAAGTTGCTGAGCAACTAGCTGCTGCAGAAGCTCGCGCAGAGAAAGTTAACGCTCTAGAAGCGGTAGTTATCGCTTCTAAAGCTGGTGACGAAGGCAAACTATTCGGTTCTATCGGTACTCGTGACATCGCTGACGCTATCACAGCTGCAGGCGTTGAAGTTGCTAAGAGCGAAGTTCGCCTTCCTGAAGGTGCTCTACGTAACACTGGTGAGTTCGAGATCAGCGTTCAACTTCACTCTGAAGTTTTCGCGACAGTTAACCTACAAGTTGTTGCTGCTGAGTAATTCAGTATCAAGACGAAATACTAAAAAGCACCTCCTTGGAGGTGCTTTTTTTATTTCTAAAACTGAGAGAAAAAGGGTTAAAAAGCGAAAAGTAAATTAACGGAAAATACGCTGTCCGCTTTGCTTAAGCCTTCAGGCACTTTATTGTGATACTGACGAGAGTGCGCCAGTTTCAGTGCAATATCTTCAGTAATATCATTGGTTACACTGAGTTCACTATCAGTACGTGTGTTACTTCTACCTGTTACCAACGTAATATCAGCTGCGAAACTTAAATTATCCAACGCATGCCAAGTTGTGTTGATATTTCCTCGAAAAATGCCTTCTCTAACGATATCGGGAAAGACAATATCGTCATCATCTATTTCGTCTAAGTTTGGCTCTTGATAGCGAAAACCAGGGCCTACCTCTACCTCTAAAATGAAGTTCTCAGTGTAGGAGAACTGGTAACCCAAACCACCTGACAACGTATAGTCTTTAAAATAAGCACTGTAGCGAGAATCCACCCCTTTAAAGCTGCCATACAAATATGTCTTAGGGCCTAACTTGTAGTCACTCTGTAGGGAGTAGGTGGATGAGCGTTTGTCTTCTTCACCGTCTTTGTACAAGTTGTAGTACTTCCATTCACCATTAGAACGGTGTCGACCTGACGTATATTCAGCACTCAAACGAGCATTCAGGGAACGAGAGTCCGTGTTACCTGTGTGAGCTTGATAGCCGAACTCCACCTCGGTTTTTAGTGGGTCGGGTACATCAATATTTTGCTCTGGCTGTACTGATTCGTCAGCATACGATGCACTAGCGCACAGTAGGCTAAAGCTAAGTAACCAGTATCGGGACACATCAACCTCGAACGTAATCAAAAAGGAGGGGCATGATACTGATACAGATATTTGGTTGGGTCAATGGTAGGTTAATTTTTATTAGAGCTAGGCGGAAGAACCAGGCTATTACCCGGATGGTTCACATGATGATTTCTTAACAAGTAATTGTCGCTTCGGGGAAGCATCTCAGCTAGGTTAAGGTTATAATCGTGGGTCAATAGTAGTTATCGAGCAAAGTCATGGCGGAAAACAGAAATCGCAAACCTTCAGACAGTCAGGTCGACGCAATCAAAGTGCCACCTCACTCACTAGAAGCCGAGCAATCAGTAATTGGTGGTCTTTTACTGGATAATGAACGTTGGGACACCGTTGCCGAACGTGTTGTGAGCAGTGATTTCTATAGTCGTCCACACCGCCTGATTTTTGAAGGTGTAAAAACCATTCTTGAAGCGGGTAAACCTCTCGATCTTATTACTTTATCGGAATATCTAGAGCGTCACGAGTTGTTAGAAGATGTAGGCGGTTTTGCTTACCTCGCTGACTTGGCGAAGAATACGCCAAGTGCAGCTAACATCAATGCGTATGCTGATATTGTCGCTGAGCGCGCGATTGTTCGTGGCCTTATTGGTGTCGCGAATGAAATTGCGGACGCGGGCTATGACCCTCAAGGTCGCAGTTCTGAAGATTTAATAGACATGGCGGAGAGTAAAGTTTTTGCTATCGCCGAGTCTCGAACTAGTGAAAACGAAGGACCACAAAACGTCGACAACATCCTCGAAAAGACGTTAGAACGTATCGAGTTGTTGTATAAAACGCCACAAGATGGTGTTACCGGGGTCGATACCGGTTTCACCGATCTCAATAAGAAAACCGCAGGTTTGCAAGGCTCTGATTTGGTGATTGTCGCAGCGCGTCCATCGATGGGTAAAACGACCTTTGCAATGAACTTGTGTGAAAATGCGGCCATGCAACAAGAAAAGCCCGTACTTATTTTCTCGTTAGAGATGCCAGCTGAACAGTTGATGATGCGTATGTTGGCCTCTTTGTCTCGTGTTGACCAAACCAAGATCCGTACGGGTCAGCTAGATGACGAAGATTGGGCGCGTATTTCTTCTACTATGGGTATCCTGATGCAGAAGAAAAATATGTACATTGATGATAGCTCTGGTCTAACTCCGACCGAAGTGCGTTCGCGCGCTCGCCGTATCGCTCGTGAACATGGCGGTCTATCTATGATCATGGTCGACTACCTTCAGTTGATGCGCGTGCCTTCGTTAACCGATAACCGTACTCTTGAGATTGCTGAGATCTCTCGCTCTCTTAAGGCGCTGGCAAAAGAGCTAAATGTGCCTGTTGTGGCACTGTCGCAGCTAAACCGTTCCCTAGAGCAACGTGCGGATAAACGACCAGTAAACTCGGACTTGCGTGAATCCGGTTCCATCGAGCAGGATGCCGACTTGATCATGTTCATCTACCGTGATGAGGTTTATCACCCAGATAGTCCGTACAAAGGTACGGCCGAAATCATTATTGGTAAACAGCGTAACGGTCCTATCGGCTCTGTTCGCCTCACTTTCCAAGGTCAACATTCGCGTTTCGACAACTACGCGGGTCCTGCATTCGATATTGATGATGAGTAATTCCATGAGCTATATGAAAGCGGCCAAGGCGTGCATTGATTTGTCTGCGTTGCAGCACAACTTACAGCGCGTAAAAGCTCAAGCGCCACAAAGTAAAGTGATGGCTGTCGTCAAGGCCAATGGTTATGGTCACGGATTACGTCATGTCGCAAAACATGCTAACCATGCGGATGCGTTTGGCGTGGCTCGCATTGAAGAAGCATTGCAACTGCGCGCTTGTGGAGTAGTAAAGCCGATTCTATTGCTAGAAGGTTTTTACTCTCCTGGTGATTTACCTGTTCTTGTGACGAACAACATCCAAACCGTGGTGCACTGTGAAGAGCAGCTTATCGCCTTGGAGCAAGCAGACCTTGAAACTCCGGTTGTCGTGTGGCTGAAGATTGACAGTGGCATGCACCGCCTTGGGGTTCGTCCTGAACAATATGACGAGTTTGTAACGCGGCTGAAGGAGTGTCCAAATGTAGCGAAACCGTTGCGTTACATGAGCCACTTTGGCTGTGCAGATGAGCTGGATAGCGATATTACCCCACAACAGATTGAGCTGTTTAAATCGTTGACTTCTGGTTGCCAAGGGGAACGTTCACTGGCGGCATCTGCGGGGTTATTGGCATGGCCTCAAAGCCATTTAGATTGGGTTCGTCCGGGTATTATCATGTATGGTGTGTCGCCATTCGATGACAAAACGGCGCAAGATCTTGGGTATCAGCCTGTCATGACACTTAAATCCCACCTTATTGCGGTACGTGAAGTGAAGAAGGGCGAAAGTGTTGGCTATGGTGGTATTTGGACCAGTGAGCGAGATACAAAAGTTGGGGTCATCGCTGTAGGGTATGGCGACGGTTACCCAAGAAGTGCTCCAAACGGTACGCCGGTGTGGGTTAATGGCCGTAAAGTACCTATTGCAGGTCGAGTTTCCATGGATATGCTGACGGTCGATTTGGGACCAGACGCAACGGATAAAGTCAGCGACGAAGCGATTCTTTGGGGGAAAGAGCTCCCAGTAGAAGAAGTGGCGGGTCACATTGGTACGATTGCGTATGAACTCGTGACTAAGCTAACGCCTCGCGTCGAGATGGAATACTCCAAGTAAACAACGAAAGGCTAACCCAAGGTTAGCCTTTGTTTTATCTACTCACCGTTAATCGTAGCAATAACGCGGCGGCCGCCACCAAAGTCTCGATGCTCACCCAAGTAAATACCTTGCCATGTTCCTAAAGCTAATCGACCATTTTGGATTGGTACCGTCACACTACTGCCAAGCAGTGATGCTTTAATATGTGCCGGCATGTCGTCGTCACCTTCATAGGTGTGCTGATAATAAGGAGCACGCTCTGGCACAAACTTATTGAAGTGCGCTTCCATGTCCATACGCACGGTTGGATCAGCATTCTCATTTAAGGTCAAACTGGCGGAGGTGTGCTGAATAAATAAGTGTAATAAACCTACTGAAAGTTCGTTTATTTGTGGTAATTGTTGTTCAATTTCATCAGTTATCAGGTGAAAACCGCGGCTTCTCGCTTTTAATTGCAGTGTTTTTTGTGCCCACATACGTGTTCCTTTGGAAATTTATAAATTGGCGTCTATCCTATTCCAATTAGAGCCTGTCATTAGTAAATGATATGATTCTTGTCATCGTAAATGAATTGTTCAATTTCAGGGCAGGGAACGTGACCTAACTCAATGTGAGTGTAAAAGCTCTCGGTCATAATTGGCGCCTGAAAAAAAATTACAAAGACTTGTTTTGTGGCAATTTGCCCAAACATCTAATTTATATTCTATTTGCTAAATCGGGGATTCCACAGTTTTCGCTAGACTGTAAGGAATGGAACCTACTGTAACATCGGGATAAAGACCATGTTGAAAAATATCAATCCAACGCAAACACAAGCTTGGAAAGCGCTAACGGCGCATTTCGAATCTGCACAAGATATGGATCTTAAAGAGCTGTTTGCTCAAGACGCAGCGCGTTTCGACAAATACTCTGCACGTTTCGGCTCAGACATCCTAGTCGATTACTCAAAGAACCTCATCAATGAGGAAACTCTGAAGCACCTGTTTGCTCTTGCGAAAGAGACCGAGCTGAAATCTGCAATTGAAGCGATGTTCAGTGGTGAAGCGATCAACCAAACAGAAGGTCGCGCTGTTCTTCACACTGCACTACGTAACCGCGCTAATACTCCAGTTATGGTAGACGGCGAAGACGTAATGCCAGCAGTGAACGCGGTTCTAGAAAAAATGAAATCATTCACTGAGCGCGTTATCGGCGGTGAATGGAAAGGTTACACAGGCAAAGCAATTACTGATATTGTGAACATCGGTATCGGCGGTTCTGACCTTGGCCCTTACATGGTGACGGAAGCTCTAGCGCCATACAAAAATCATCTAAACCTTCACTTCGTATCTAACGTTGATGGTACACACATCGTTGAAACGTTGAAGAAAGTTAACCCAGAAACGACGTTATTCTTGATCGCGTCTAAGACGTTTACAACGCAAGAAACCATGACTAACGCGCACACTGCTCGTGATTGGTTCCTAGAATCTGCGGGTGATCAGGCTCATGTGGCTAAACACTTTGCTGCGCTTTCAACAAACGCGACAGCCGTGTCTGAATTTGGTATCGATACAGCGAACATGTTTGAATTCTGGGACTGGGTTGGTGGCCGTTACTCACTATGGTCTGCGATCGGTCTATCAATTGCACTAGCAGTAGGTTTCGACAACTTTGTTGAGTTGCTTGATGGTGCTCACGAGATGGACAAGCACTTCGTATCAACAGATCTAGAAAGCAATATTCCAGTGATTCTTGCTTTGATTGGTATTTGGTACAACAACTTCCACGGTGCGGAGTCAGAAGCTATCCTACCTTACGATCAATACATGCACCGTTTTGCAGCATATTTCCAGCAAGGCAACATGGAATCAAACGGTAAATACGTTGACCGTGACGGCAATGCTGTAACTTACCAAACAGGCCCAATCATTTGGGGTGAACCAGGTACCAACGGTCAGCACGCGTTCTACCAGCTAATTCACCAAGGTACTAAGCTTATCCCATGTGACTTCATTGCACCTGCAATTAGCCACAACCCAGCTAGCGATCATCACCAAAAACTGATGTCTAACTTCTTCGCGCAAACTGAAGCTCTAGCGTTTGGTAAAAATGAAGAAACCGTGAAAGAAGAGTTGGTGAAAGTAGGTAAGAATGCTGAAGAAGTGGCAGCGATTGCGCCATTCAAAGTGTTTGAAGGTAACCGTCCAACAAACTCTATTCTAGTGAAGCAAATCACGCCTCGTACGCTAGGTAACTTGATCGCAATGTACGAACACAAAATTTTCGTACAAGGTGTTATCTGGAATATCTTCAGCTTTGACCAGTGGGGCGTGGAGCTAGGTAAACAACTGGCTAACCAAATCCTACCTGAGCTTGCAGACGAGTCTCAAATCAGCTCGCATGACAGCTCAACAAACGGTCTAATCAACGCATTTAAAGCGTTCAAAGCTTAATGTTTGAATAGATAAAGAAAAGGTCAGCAAATGCTGACCTTTTTATTGCCTGAGGCAAAAACAAAATAGGTTGGCCAGTGCCAACCTATTTTTTCTCTTTTATTCGAAGCAAATTTCGATAAAGGCATTTCCCCATTGGGAAGAGAAAGGCATGATAATAATTGAGCCTTCACACTTGTGGCGAATCGTATGACCTCGGCCCGAAACCACAACCGGTGTTGCCATATCAAAGTCAAAACCACTTTCTGCCAGAATGCGTTTCGCACCACCAGTAACCATGTTGGTGATCTCACCCACCATATCGGTCACTTCTTCATTGAGCCCATTTGGACGTTCACCAAGCATGTTCTGCATGATTTCTAGGGCGAGTGCTTCATCAAAGGTGATCGACATTGAACCACGAGTTTGTGGGCCTACCATACCAATCAGACCAGAAACGTCACCTCGTGCGATCTCATCTTTTTTGATTCGCGGTTTTTGTGGCTTCAGCTCAAGAGAAGCCATAGTTTTTAGCACGTTCATTAAAGAAGCTAAAAACGGGTTTACAAATTCAGCGCGCATAACGTTCTTCTATACTTTTTCTTTCGTCTCGGAGGAACAGGCCTGGCATTCACCATGAGTTTCAATAACTTGGTTGGTCAGTTTGAATCCATGCTTCTCGGCGTTTTCGGCTAACAAGGATATCAGCGTCTCATCTTCGAGTTCAACGACATCACCACATTTATCGCAAATTAGTAATTGGAAAAAGTGCTGCTGAGTATTGAAAGAACAACAAGTAATAAAGCTATTTGTCGATTCCACTCGGTGGATGAAGCCTTGCTCTAGGAGAAAATCTAATGCTCGATAAACAGTGGGCGGCTTAGCCTGAGGCTCACTCTCTTTTAGTTGCTCCAATAGCTCATACGCACTTGAGGCGCGGCGATTAGAACAAATGAGTTCAAATACGCGTCGGCGTTGCGGAGTCAGTCGTACTCCACGCTCTGCGCAGATACTTTCAATTTGTTCAATGATTGTTGGGTTCAAACCTTTCACCATAACTATCGGACGTGCTCTATGATAAATCATTTCTATACGAAGTTCGTTTAGAAATGCTTCATTTTACCCACTATCAGAACGAAAATCATGAATTAAAGCAAGTCGGTGGTGGTGTGAAGGCGGAATAATCATCACAGAATGAATCAACGAATGACAGATTCGTATTACTTCTGCGTATTCCTAAGCACTTGGCTAGTCAGCCAACCAAATCATTCTCGCTGAAACTAGCACCCAGAGGTGCTTGGGTATACAATACCCGACTTATTTTTTGAGCGTACTGCTGCGCTCGACCTTGGCAACATAAAAACGGGTGTTTATATCATGACTCATTCTTGCAGGCTCTCCGTAGCACCAATGTTAGACTGGACTGATCGTCATTGTCGCTACTTCCATCGCTTAATGACCAAAGAAACCCTGCTGTACACTGAAATGGTGACGACAGGTGCGATCATTCATGGAAAAGGAGATTTCCTGGCTTATAACGAAGAAGAGCATCCGTTAGCCCTTCAACTTGGTGGTTCAAACCCAGCAGATTTGGCTACGTGTGCCAAGCTAGCGCAAGAGCGTGGCTACGATGAGATTAACCTAAATGTGGGGTGTCCATCTGACCGCGTACAAAATGGTCGCTTCGGTGCTTGCCTAATGGCTGAACCGCAGTTAGTTGCGGATTGTGTCGCAGCAATGAAAGACGTGGTCGATATCCCTGTAACAGTAAAGACTCGCATTGGTATTGATGATCAAGACTCCTACGAGTTCCTAACGGATTTCGTTTCTATTGTTTCAGAAAAGGGTGGCTGTGAGCAGTTCACTATCCACGCACGTAAAGCATGGTTAAGTGGTCTAAGCCCAAAAGAAAACCGCGAGATCCCACCATTGGATTACCCACGCGCTTACCAATTGAAGCAAGACTTCTCACACCTAACGATTGCGATTAACGGTGGCGTGAAATCATTAGAAGAAGCAAAAGCACATCTTCAGCATCTTGACGGTGTGATGATTGGTCGTGAAGCATACCAAAGCCCATATTTACTGGCATCGGTAGACCAAGAGTTGTTTGGCTCTAATGCTCCAGTGAAGAAACGCAGCGAAATTGTTGAAGAGATGTACCCATACATTGAAGCGCAATTAGCGAAAGGTGCGTACCTTGGTCATATTACCCGCCACATGTTAGGTTTGTTCCAAAGCATGCCCGGTGCTCGTCAATGGCGTCGTCATATCAGTGAAAATGCGCACAAACCAGGTTCTGGTCTAGAAGTATTGCAAGACGCGCTAGCTAAGATTCCAAAAGAATTGAATGTGTAAAATTCGCCAGTGAATGGCTAAAATTACCAACTAAAGAATGATAAAGCCAGAGTGCAGAAATGCCTCTGGCTTTGTTTTTTTATTAAAAATCATAGTCTTAAATTCATTTCTGTAAGTTGGTATGGAAACTGCTCTGTTTATTGAAAACAAATGGAGAAGTGATTATGTTGGAGCTAATCTTTATTTTAGTCTTTGCGGCGACCTTGTTGGTTACGGGTATCACAATGATGACCGTATTCGCAGCAACTGGTATTGCGTTAGTTGTGATGTTTTTACTGGGAATGGTTGGAGCGGTACTCAAACTATTACCATGGTTAATCGTGATTGCATTGGGTATTTGGTTCTTCAAGAATTACGTTGCTCAGCCCCGCTATAAATAATGAGTAACATCATTTAGTTGATGGAGAGGCGTGAGAATATGGTATATTTCCTCTCACGTCCTCTACGTGAATATCAGCTATCTCGGAGTAAATACTACATGACAAATAAAGCGAACATCGCTTTAACGGCATTATCGTTGGCAGTATCTTTTCCTGTTTTTGCAGAGTACTCTGTATCGACAAAAGTCGGCGCAGAGGTATGGGCTGCCGACACTAAAGTTAATGAAGTGAGACGAGATAGCAGTACCGCAGGCACTTTTTACGCGGCGATTGAACATGATGTTAAATATGTCCCTAATGCGCGCCTTCGTTACTCAAGTGTTGATGCGGATTACATGGGGTTCGATAAGCTCGATTTAACCTTGTATTACCACGTTCTAGAGCATGATTTATTGCACTTTGATGCGGGTCTCACGTTCAGTAATTTAAGTGACACTAAATACATTGATGCTGGCTCAAGCTGGCGTGTAGAAGAATTTGATGAGCTGATTTGGGCTTGGTATGGTTACGCAGAAATTCAAGTTCCGGATACAAACTTTGATGTGATTGGTGAGATAAACTTTGGTGACAACAAAGGTATCAAAAGCACCGATTTCATGGCAGGTGTTCAATACAATGTACCGCTCGAAAAAGCTCGACTGGCTTTTCGTGGAGGTTACCGTGTGATTGATTTAGAGTCCGATAAATTCATGTCGGATCTAGGGAAAGAGTTTATTTTTGCTAACGGCTTCTTTGTGAGTGCGGAATACGCGTTCTAAATTCAGCCATGTTAGATATTCGATTTACTTAAAACGTCGCTTTATAAGCGGCGTTTTTTTATATCACTTCATTATATCTAATCGAAATTTCTCCCTATTTGGCTGACTTAGACCATGCTTACCTAGGAGCAATGTGAAAGTTAAAGCAGGGATAGCGATGACAATAAATGAACTAAGACATCTATTCCGTGAAAATCAGCTTATCGAAGCGATTATTGAGCCTGCAATCCAAGAGGGTGGTTGGGTTGTAGAGTTCAGACATGCGCGCGGTGGTTTTGTTTTTCTAACGGACAGTCACGGCGAAGAATGTCTTTATGAAGATTTGGATACTGCGTCAAAATCGGCAATGGCAGTAGGCTTTCAACAAGTCCGCATTGAAGATCGATGAGCAAAAAGTAAGCCGTTCTTACTTCCAAAAAGTTATAAAACATTCACTTCTATTCTTTCTTGTTATTAAGGAGAGTGGGTACTCTATCGTCACGCAATGAATAGGGATGTCGTGATAATGTCTTTTCAAAAGAATGAGTATTCTCACAAGAATGTGTCTGAAGATAATAATGGGCAAGGAGGAAATCCTCCAATCGCAAGCCCTCTGAATGACCAACAAATTAGCTCACTCCAACAAACTGTCTCTGAGTTGTCTTCACAGCAACTTGCTTGGGTCAGTGGGTATTTTTGGGGATTAGCTCAAAATCAACCAAACACAGCGGTAACGCCAATTGCACAAGCAACGGCAGCCGTATCAGCGAAGCCAGCAGGTAAGTTGAGTATTATTTTTGCTTCCCAAACGGGCAATGCTAAAGGTGTTGCTGAAGCTCTGGAACAGGAAGCAAAAGCAGAAGGAATTGCAGTCGAACTTTTTGATGCAAGCGATTACAAAGGTAAAAACTTAGCCAAAGAAACGCATGTCATTATTGTGGCATCGACTAACGGCGAAGGCGAAGCGCCAGACAATGCCATTGAGCTACATGAGTTTTTGCAATCGAAGAAGGCTCCTAAGCTGCCAAACCTGCAATATGGTGTTATTGCATTGGGAGATTCTAGCTACGAGTTCTTCTGTCAGACCGGTAAAGACTTCGACACTTACCTATCAAAGCTAGGCGCGACTCCATTTATCGAGCGTCTTGATTGCGATGTGGATTATGAAGCCCGCGCAACTGAATGGCGTAAGAATGCGTTAGACAAGGTAAAAGATACACTTTCTTCTGGCTCTGAAGCGGATGTGGTTCAACTTCCTGTGGGTCAAGCTGCGACTGCGCACTCTCCTTACAATAAACAAAATCCGTACACTGCGACGTTACTGACCAGTCAAAAAATCACGGGCCGTGACTCTGGAAAAGACGTTCGTCATATAGAAATCGACTTAGAAGGCTCGGGCTTAACGTATCAGCCAGGTGATGCACTAGGTGTGTGGTTTGAAAATAGCTCGGAACTTGCAAATGCCATTCTTGGTAAGGTCGGTTTGTCTGGGGTTGAGACTGTTGACGTTGATGGTGAAAGCTTGTCAATCCACAGTGCTCTTGTGAGTAAATATGAAATCACAACATCTAACCCGCAGCTCATCACAAAGTTTGCCGAGTTATCCGGTAGCAAGAAGCTACAAAAGTTAGTTGAAGATAAAGATAAGCTTCGCGAGTACTCTGCAAATACTCAAATCGTTGATGTACTGGCAGAAAAGAAAACCAAGTTAACCGCAGATGAGTTGATTGGTTTGCTTCGTCGTCTTACTCCACGCCTTTACTCTATTGCATCAAGCCAAGAAGAGGTCGATGAAGAAGTACACCTAACGGTTGCTTTGGTTGAGTACGAACAAAACGACGAAAAACGATATGGTGGTGCGTCTAGTTTCTTAGCACAGCGTCTCGAAGAGGGAGATGAAGTTAAAGTATTTGTTGAGCATAACAACAACTTTAAACTGCCGGAAGATGATAGCACTCCAATTATCATGGTTGGTCCTGGCACAGGGATCGCACCATTCCGTAGCTTTATTCAGGAACGTGAAAACCGCGATGCTGAAGGCAAAAACTGGTTGTTCTTTGGTGATCGCACGTTCACTCAAGACTTCTTGTACCAAGTGGAATGGCAAAAGTATCTCAAGTCAGGAGTACTAAGCCGATTGGATGTTGCCTTTAGTCGTGACCAAGTAGAAAAGGTTTACGTACAACATCGCATTTTAGAAAACGCAGCTCAAGTGTGGCAGTGGATCCAAGAAGGCGCTTATATCTATGTCTGCGGTGATGCAACGCGTATGGCAAAAGATGTGCACGACGCATTGGTTATCGTTGCTGAACAAGAAGGCAAGATGCCGCGTGACGATGCAGAACAATTTATTAATGACCTACGTAAAGCGAAACGTTATCAGAGGGATGTGTACTAATGACTTTTTCTACGGACAATAATAAGCAGGTTGTATTAGGTGAAGAGTTAGGGCCGCTATCTGATAACGAGCGCCTGAAGCGAGAAAGCAACTTATTACGTGGCACCATTGAGCAAGATTTACAGGACCGTATTACTGGTGGTTTTACTGCCGACAACTTCCAGTTGATTCGTTTCCACGGTATGTATCAACAAGACGATCGTGATATCCGTAATGAACGCACAAAGCAAAAACTGGAACCATTACATAATGTGATGCTTCGTGCTCGTATGCCTGGAGGCATCATCACGCCAACGCAATGGTTAGCGATCGACAAGTTCGCAACGGAGCACTCTTTATATGGAAGTATTCGTCTGACGACTCGCCAAACGTTCCAGTTTCATGGGGTATTAAAACCGAATATTAAGTTGATGCATCAAACGCTCAACAGTATTGGCATTGATTCGATTGCAACCGCGGGTGATGTAAACCGTAACGTGTTGTGTACCACTAACCCAGTGGAGTCAGAGTTACACCAAGAAGCTTACGAATGGGCGAAGAAGATCAGTGAGCATCTATTACCAAAGACGCGCGCTTATGCAGAGATTTGGCTAGACGGTGAAAAAGTAGAAAGCACAGAAGAAGACGAACCGATTCTAGGCAAGAACTACTTACCACGTAAGTTTAAAACCACAGTGGTTATCCCACCGCAAAATGACGTAGATGTACACGCTAACGATCTCAACTTCGTAGCGATTGCAGATAACGGCAAGCTGGTTGGTTTTAACGTCCTGGTCGGCGGCGGCTTAGCGATGACGCATGGCGATACATCAACTTATCCGCGCCGCGCTGACGACTTTGGCTTTATTCCGCTGGACAAGACACTTGATGTTGCCGCAGCTGTAGTAACAACTCAGCGTGATTGGGGTAACCGTTCAAACCGCAAAAATGCGAAAACGAAGTACACGTTAGATCGTGTAGGTAGCGATGTGTTTAAAGCGGAAGTCGAGAAACGTGCTGGTGTTAAGTTTGAGCAAAGCCGTCCATATGAATTCACAGAACGTGGTGACCGTATTGGCTGGGTAGAAGGAATTGATGGTAAATATCATTTAGCGCTTTTCATCGAAAATGGTCGCTTATTAGACTTTCCAGGTAAACCACTTAAGACGGGTGTTGCTGAAATTGCCAAAATCCACAAAGGCGATTTCCGCATGACAGCAAACCAAAACCTAATTGTTGCGGGTGTACCTAAAAACGAAAAAGCGAAGATTGAAAAGATCGCTCGTGAACATGGCTTAATGGACGACGGCGTAAGTGAACAGCGTAAGAACTCAATGGCTTGTGTTGCTTTTCCAACTTGTCCGCTAGCGATGGCAGAAGCTGAACGTTTCCTTCCTCAGTTTGTTACTGATATTGAGGGGATTCTGGAGAAGCACAACCTACCAGAAAATGACAACATCATTTTGCGTGTAACTGGGTGTCCAAATGGTTGTGGTCGCGCAATGTTGGCTGAAATTGGTCTAGTTGGCAAAGCGCCGGGTCGTTACAACTTGCACCTAGGTGGTAACCGTGCCGGTACTCGAGTACCAAAAATGTATAAAGAGAACATCACGGATAAGCAAATCTTAGAAGAGATTGATCTGCTGGTGGCCCGATGGTCGAAAGAGCGTGAAGAAGGCGAAGCCTTTGGCGATTTCACTATTCGTGCTGGCATTATCCAAGAAGTGCTCGTATCAAAGAGGGACTTTCATGCTTGATTCTGTAGCATCCAAGCTGGAGCTCACAGAGTTACTGACATTAACAAAGACGGAGCAAATCCTCCGTCTTGCTCAAATTAATGTCGAGCTCGAAAAGCTTTCAGCACAAGAGAGAGTAGCGTGGGCTTTAGATAATCTAGAAGGCGAGTTCGCGGTTTCTTCTAGTTTTGGTATTCAAGCCGCGGTTATGCTTCATTTAGTTACTCGCGCCAAAACGGACATCCCCGTCATTCTAACCGATACTGGTTACCTGTTTGCTGAGACGTACCGATTTATCGATGAGCTGACAGATGCTCTCAACCTAAATTTAAAAGTTTATCGAGCCAAAGAAAGTGCGAATTGGCAAGAAGCTCGATATGGAAAATTATGGGAGCAGGGTGTAGAGGGAATTGAAAAATACAACAAGCTCAATAAAGTTGAGCCGATGCGTCGAGCGTTAAAAGAGCTTAATGTTGGAACGTGGTTCTCTGGACTGCGTCGAGAGCAAAGTAAATCTCGTGCAGGTTTACCGATTCTATCAATTCAGAACGGTGTGTTTAAATTTCTACCAGTAATTGATTGGACTAATAAAGACGTTCATTACTACTTGGAACAACACGGCCTTAAATACCACCCATTGTGGGATGAAGGTTACCTTTCAGTTGGTGATACACATACCACTCGTAAATGGGAGCCGGGAATGTCAGAGGAAGAAACTCGATTCTTTGGCTTAAAGCGAGAATGTGGCCTACACGAAGATGATGGCTCCGAACAAGATGGGTCTGGCATATAGCCATAATACTCTTTAAATAGAGTTTAGGTTAAGTTTAATAAAGATAGCTGCAATAAAGCAGCTTTCTTTATTTATGGTACTTGAAAAATACGTCTCAAAGAACAACCCTGTGGATAAGTTGTGTGATAGTTTGGGGTAAAGTTGAATAAATAAAGGTTTGATCGAAAACTCATCGTTTAACCATTGTTTTTGCAATTTTTGAAAAATAACACTTGCCAATGTGAACGCGATCTCTATAATGCCTCCTCGTCGACAGGGCAAGGCCTCACAAGGGTTTAAGCGAAGTTGACAAGGCTGAAAAGAAAAACGAAATAATTTGAAGAAAGTGTTTGACACAATAAATTATCTCGCTAGAATGGCCGCCTCTTCTGAAGTGATGTCAATCACAAAGAAGAGTTGCTCTTTAACAATATAGACCTATCAATCTGTGTGGGCACTCGTTGATGATAATCCAATTAGATACTTCGGTATCAAATTAGGTTTCAATGAAACGAAGTGACCATTGAATCGAAAGATTCAGCACAGTCAATTCAAA
>NZ_JAWOUB010000028.1:0-44107 GCF_033339195.1 Vibrio sp. 811 | reverse complement strand
CTTTGCGGTGGTTTATGTGATTAAGGCGCTGTGCGGTAGCTTTTGTATTGCGTTACTCACACCTTAGCAAGGCGTTAACTGGCGCAGAAAATATGAAAGCGCAATGATACAGTTTCTAGGTTCAGAGATTTAGCGTGTTCGGTCGGTTTCCTTAGCTGAGCTAATGTGACTAATTTCAGTTTGATACTTAAGTTTACTGATGTGAAAGGCGGCACAAAGCCTTCTAATAATATAAGGCATTCGCGATTAGTCCGGCATACTTACATCGCCGAAGTATGGTGTTGTGAGACGCATTTCAAACTAAAGATAAACGGTAATTTTTTGGTTAAATACAAATTTGGGTTAGCTTTGCTAATCATTAATTAGCAAAATGAGCTTTGGCGAAAGTGGCTGAAAGAACGGCGAAAACTGAAAGGCGCTCAGTTAACAAACTGTTCAAGAGGGATTCGCAACGCGTGGCATTTTCACTATGCGTTGGCTTAAGTGATTAAGGTGGTATGCGGCAGCATCGGTATTGCGTTGCTCACCCCTTAACAGGGCGTTATACCTAAGGAAGCAAATGAGCAGTATTTACGAAATTATTCAAAAAGACCCACAATACTATGTTTGGCTTTTTGGGTTGTTCAATGCGGGTTGGATCGTATTCGCATTTCTATTTAAATCATGGCATGAAAGGCAACTCAAAAGGCTAGAGCAAGACTTAAGGTTTGATGCCGAAAGGCGCTTAAAAGTCTTTGACTTGAAAGCCACTGAGTATGCCAACTATGTTGCTAGTTTGGATCAGTTTGGAAAGAAAAATCAAAGTGAAATAATGGGGCGCATGCAACCTATTTTCGATCAATACCTTAATGATTTTATGGCAGCTTCGGCTGAAAACAACCAAGAGAAAACTCGTGAAGTGTTAGTGTGGTTTAGCCAACAAATTTCACTTATCATGCGCGAAGGAGGAGAAGACTTTTTCAAATTAAAGTCAGAGTCTAATAGGTTAAAGCTGATTGCAACCGACGAGATGCTTGGTACTTTTCAACAGTTGGAAGATTTGACTGAATTATCAATGAATACAGCACATGAATTCATGGGTAAATTGACGGAAATAGTCCTACATCAGCAAACTTCAATCCAAGAAGAATATTTGGCGAAACTGAATGATATATCATCAGATATTCAGGTGCAGTCTAAGTTGCTAATGACTCAGATGCGTACGGAAATTCGTGGAATTTAGGTATAACAAACTGTTTAAGAGTGATTCGCAACACGTGACATTTTTGCTATGCGTTGCGTTTTGTGTTTAAGGTGGTTTGCGGAGGCTTTGGTATTACGTGCCTCACACCTTAACAAGGCGTTATAAACACTGGCACGGCTCGAAGTTTAGATACGTTCACACTCAATAATCAACAGCATGCATGAAAATGCACTTTCATTTCAAGGAGGTGTGCATGCCGAAAATTTATGAGTACTTAGGGATTATATTGTTCTTTTATAGTAACGAACATGAGCCAATTCATATTCATGGTAAGTTTCAAGGTAAAGAGTCTAAAGCGGAAATTCACTTGAAAAATGGCCGCATTACAAAAATTGTCGTTAAAGATAAAGGTGCAGGATTAGAGAGCAAAAAGAAGCGTGAGTTTGAAGAGTTTGTAAACTGTTATACCGATGATATTGTAGAAAAGTGGATTGACTATTTTGTTAAGAAAAAGCTTGTAAGTCCAACTACAATTACGAAGAAGGTAAAAAATGTCAGAACTATCAGTGGTTAAAGTTACACATGTTACGGGTCATATTTTAGAAATAGAGTTTAGTGATAATCACGTTTCAATCGTTGATTTTGCTCCATTCATCTTTAGTGTTGGCCATCCTGATTACGATGTATATAAAGACATCTCTCGCTTTTTGCAGTTTGATTTGCTTGATGGAAACTTAAACTGGGACGACTACACAATGATCTTTCCTGTTGAACATCTATACGAAAATAAGCTGTAAATCGAGTTTATAACAAACTGTTTAAGAGTGATTCGCAACGCATAGCATTTTGGCTATGCGTTGGCTTTAGTAGTTAAGGTGTTATGCGGAACCTTCGGTATTGCGTGCCTCACACCTTAACAAGGCGTTAGCAGTCAATGGGTGGATTTAAATATGTATCTATACCACAGAGTACCTGTCAATTTACAAGGCAATATGCTGTTTCCACTCAATGAGTTGAAACAAGTGCATGACAACTTGTATCAGTTTCACGTGAAGAAATATCGAGACAGAGAGGGAGCATTAGAGCGTAGGGTATTACCTCTAGACTCTCTCTGGAATGACGTACTTCATTTAAGTCCGATACATCCTCATAAGATTAAAAAAGCTTTGATAGAACAAGGTCTACAGCTATCGAATTTAGGGCCTATTTTAGATTCGAGGCGTTGAACTTAGGGTTGGACGAATGCAATAGCACTTTCTTTTGGTCAAAAGAGCAAAAGTTTGGTGAGTGGTCTGCTAAAGAAATTGATTACTTCAAGTTTGATGTTGCTCGGCTCAGTGAGATGTCAGACTTGCAGCCAGAAACTGAGCGTTACTATGCGCAACAAATATCTATCGGAGCTAGCCCTCTTCTCTATTTCAGAACACCGCATGTCTTATTTAAAGGGAGTATAAATATAGATGAGAGTGTCGAAATAATTGACTGCTAACAAATTGTTCAAGAGTGATTCGGCACGCGTAGCATTTCTACTATGCGTTGTTTTTAGTGGTTAAGGTGTTATGCGGAGGCTTCGGTATTGCGTGCCTCACACCTTAACGCGGCGTTAGCCCTAAATTAAATAGAGAGGAAAGTGTAATATGCAACAAAGGAAAAAAGCGATAGTTCTCAAAAAGAAAAAGTCTTAGATGGTGACAATAAGACAGAAGCACTCAAAAGAGATGAAATCAGGCGTTCAGCAGCGTTAACTGAACGAGCAACGATGAATGATTCAAAAATAAGGAACAAAGTAACTTTTATTGAAATGGAGTAATAAAAATGAACAAGGATGTAAAGGTTTTTGTAAGCTCAGGATTTAGAGATAGTCTTGATAAAAGTAAACTAGATTTATTGGTCAGTCAGTTCAAAGATTACAAGAAAACGGGTGTTCCCCACGAATCATTTGGTCGAGACATTACTTATGATTTTCCAAGTCAGGTCAAGCAGGCTGGGATGTCCCACATCCATATTAGAGATTCTTCATCCAAACTTCGGCATTTGAAGAAGCTTTCATATCATAAGACCAGTAACACCGCGTTGATCTACTGCGAGGGCTTTTTGAATAAAAATTACTTTTTACTCTTAGGTTTTATTGAAAACGCTCATCAATTATGTAAATTAAAACCACTTTACTTAATGGAATTGGCCGACGTAGCTGAACGCTTTCGTGAAAAGTTTTAGGAGGTAGTATGAGTATTGAGTTGAATTGGGAAAAAGGACTGCCATCATTTGTTGGTATGTATTTTGTTGCGGTAAAACTAGGGCCAGCTGCAGGTGTTTATGATTTTGCTCAGTGGAATGGCTCGGCGTGGGAGTTACAAATAGAGGGTGACATAATTGCTTATGTAGATATTCAAGAATTCAAGAACTCCTTGGATATCAAATGGCCTGAAGATGTAGTTATAGAAAGAGAGCTTCAACAGCTATCAGAAGATGACTCTGAACTTTGGTCAGAATCCTAGGGCTAACAAAGCATTTAAGAGTGATTCCCAACGCTTGGCATTTTCAGTTCAAGGTTGGGTTTCGTGTTTACGGTGATATGGTTTGGTTTCGTGGTAGCGTTGCTCACACCTTAATGCGGCGTTAGCTTTCAAGGAGGAAAATTGAGCGCAAGTGACTATATCAAAGAGGTTCGTTCTAAGATTGGAACCATGCCACTTCTTATCCCCGGCGTTGCGGGTATCATTTTAAATGAAAACAAAGAGCCACTACTTCAGCAAAAATCAGATGGTACATGGAGTCTTCCTGCCGGAATGATTGAACCTCAAGAGTCGCCAGTGGAAGCATTGACCAGGGAAGTGCGCGAGGAAACAGGTTTAGATGTAAAAGTAGATCGCCTACTTGGTGTATTTGGTGGTGAGGGTTTTGGTTTTACATACCCAAATGGTGATCAAGTTGAATACACAGTCATCATGTTCAAATGTGTAGTAGAAAGTTCTTCTCAATCCGTAATCGATGATGAAACGGTAAGCCTTAAATGGTTTTCAAAGGGGAATATGCCAAGGCTTGAGCTTCCTTACCCGTTGTTTGCAGAAAATGATTCAGCGTACTTCGTTGGCTAGAAAGCTAACAAATTGTTCAAGAGTGATTCGGCACGCATGGCATTTTTACTATGCGTTGGTTTTAGTGGTTAAGGCGTTATGCGGCTTTTCATGGCTATTACACACGAGTTTTAACTCCATCGTATATTTAATATCGACAATTAGGTCACTTGTTAGTTCGTAATTAATGTTCAGGTTTTATTTCATCTGGAGTTAATTATGTTTCCGAAAGATTTTTATTTTCAGCCTTAAACCACCTACTTCAGTAGGTGGTTATCATCCGCTTCGGCTTTGCCTGTAAATCTACTCATGCTAAATGCATCTTTGATTTTTCCAGAAGCCAAAGAGGACAAATAACATGAGTAGATACAATCAAGTTTCCTCACCTTAGGAAGAACAGGCTTTGGGGTAATCACTTTTGGCAAAGAGGCTATTTTGTCGATAGTGTTGGAATCAATGAAGAAATAATACGCCGATATGTAAGACATCAAGAGAAGCAAGAGCGAGTAGAGCAGCAGCAATTGGCGCTGGACTAAACAAAGGCCCCCTCTTAGGGGGATCACACAAAGCCACCTTCTTTAGAAGGTGGTAATTTACATCTTACCCGAAGAACTATTTAGGATTGGTAATAAGGAAACTCCCAAGCTATCGCATGTGAGATCTAAGGATGTGGAAACGATGCAGTTAAATGGTACAACGGTAATAATTGCTAATGGAAAGGGGATCAGTGTATTTGACAAGACTGGTATTAACCAATCTAACATGACGGGTTGGGTTTGGAGGTTTCCACCCAACACGCGCCCTCCTCAGGGGCTAAAGCTTGTAAATGATAAGCCACATCATTACGGTATCGCACCTGTCACAAATATGCCTTTAGATAAGTATAAGGGGTTACTGGAAGAGATGGCTTTGAAAGCAACAAGGGTGTTTAAAAAAGAGGGTAAAGTAGTTTGAGACGGATAACTTTAGATTTAGCATCTTCGGATATGAAATTAGTCCTAGAAGGTTTGGAGTCATTGGAAAAGCAATGGGCACATGTTTGTGAGAACTCTGACGATGAGGATGAAATATCAGACTACGGTAACGATCTGATTGAATTGAGGTTGCTCATTAAATCACTACGAAACGATGCTATAAGTGTATTTGGAAATAATGTGGTTAATTTTTCAAGAGACCTTCTCTAAAATAAAGCTAACAAACTGTTTAAGAGTGATTCCCAACGCTTGGCATTTTCAGTTCAAGGTTGGGTTTCGTGTTTACGGTGATATGGTTTGGTTTCGTGGTAGCGTTGCTCACACCTTAATGCGGCGTTATGTAACTTCATGATTAGTCAGTTTCAAAACAATATGATTTCAATTATAAAATTTTCTTCTCTTTTTTACATGAGGTCGAATCAGCGGCACATTATATATCTTAAGATACTTACTAAGGATTGAGGTGAAAATGAAATTGCCAACATGGGAAAATCTTCGTGCCAATTACCCTGCTTTACCAGCTAATGTGGTTTTTAAAAAAATTGGTGGTAAAGTAGGTTCGAAGTACGAACTAGGTATATTTTCAAACGCTTGTGCTATTTGAGTTTCCAAAGCTCTTAATGGTAGCGGCGTAGAACACAAAATTCCTCGTTACAACGCGATTAGTCCGGAAGGAAAAATGAGTCTTCAAGTCTCTTCGGGACAAGATAAATTTTGGTATATTTTTCGAGTCAAAATTCTTATCAAATACCTATCAGAAAAATACTTTAGCCCTGAAGAGCTGACTCCCGAAGAGCACCTAGAGAAAATTAAAGAGCGTAAGGGCATAATTATCTATCAAGTTGACGGATGGAGTGATGCGACAGGGCATGCTGACCTATGGGGTGGGAATAAATGCGTATACCAAGGGTATGCATCAGTCACTCACAAAGTTCTGTTCTGGGAGTGCACATGATCAAGGTTATGACTTTCATACTTTTACTGATGTCATTATCTTTAAAAGCTAATACTGGTCCCCAATCTAATATCGATGAACGACTAATACAATTCGCGAGAGCGAATTGTTTATATCAGTACTTTCAACATAAAAACTATGACTTAGGTGATATTAGAAATATCTCTGCAGGTATAGTGCAAATGAATTCTATATCACCAGACACTTTCGTTGAAGTATCTAGGCTAGTAAAAAAATATGAGCCCGCAATTAATTATAAGAATGAGACGTCTCCTTTACTCGCGAAGTGTTTTACTTTGGAATACGATCCTTTTTTTCTAGAAAATCTGAGCTTGTTAACTCAGGTTGAGTAAAGTTACATAACAAACTATTTAAGAGTGATTCGCAACGTATGGCATTTTTGCTATGCGTTGCGTTTAGTGGTTAAGGTGTTGTGCGGAAGCGTCGGTATTGCGTTGCTCACACCTTAACAGAGCGTTATTGGAATTTAGATTTAGATATTTAACGTTAAAGGAGTAAAAATGAAATAAAAATCAAGATCTAAGGCGAAAAAACAGGAAACTTTCCCCTCTCATTATGTTGCTATAAATAGAGCAAAAAGGAGCTTTGAGCGTGCTAAAGATAGGCAAAGTGAAAGTTTCACTGAATTTGTAGAAGTCAAATAAAAGAGAAACGGTTTAAACATGGAGGTCAAAGTATACGTAACTAGGGTTCTCAGTGAGGAAAGAAAACTTAACAAAGACCTAGATTTATTAATTCATGACTTTAAGCCGTCACAAGCAAGGTCATCAGATATCATATTTTGGTAAAGAAGTCCCATATCATAGACCAGCTCCTGCAGCAGAAGATGTTGGGTTAATGCATATTCATATACTAGATAAAGTTAAAACGCTAAAACTTGGCTATATTAATACAAGTGATAGTGTCTTAATTTATACTGAGGATGCTACATGCATCAATGCTTACTTTATAATCGATTTCTTGGTGGATGGTGCTCATGTGCCGGCGAGAAGACCCGAGTCTATGAGTTGGTTAATTGATAAGGTGGAAGCATTTAGGAATCAGAAATAATGAGTAAAGTTAAGATCAAAGCTACATGGTTTGAGGGTACAGAGCCTAGCGAAATTGGTGTCTACTTAGTTGCAATAAGACATCTTAGTGGTTTTGGCTCGTATGACTACTTATACTGGGATGGTAAATGTTGGTTGAATAAAACGACTTCTGATATTGTCGGCTGGTCGCCAATATCTGACATGCTGACACAACTAGATGCTGGTTGGCCTACTGGTGACTTAGAAACAGATATAGAGTTTGAAAAATACAAGAAACAACATGGTGGTAAGTGTGATGATGATTTCATCGAAGTAGAGTAGCCCATAATAAATTCAAATAACAAAGCATTTAAGAGTGATTCCCAACGCATGGCATTTTTCACTCCATCGTTGGGTTTTGTCTTTATGGTGGTCTGGTTAAGTTTCGTGGTAGCGTTGCTCACACCTTAATGCGGCGTTAGTTTACATGGATAAACTCTCACCCTAATTATGCTTCTAAGGTGAAAATCGTGTTATTTCAGATGATTCTGGGGTAGCTGTGATTGACCTAATACAGCAACAACTAAGATAAAGTTATCTTCTTTGGTGAAACAAGCTGTGTGTTTTCCTATCGGGAAATAAAAGCCATTTGGGTACATCTCGTCACAACTTCTTCCTAAATCTGGATTATCAGCTAGCATCTGAAACCCTGATAGCAGAGTATCTTTACTGTTTTTGCTGATTTTTACTGGCTCGCGTTGTGCGCTTAGAAGTAGTTCGCCGAAATTTTGTTTGGCATCATTGGCTGTTAATGTATGCATGGCCAGTTCCCAATTGAGTGTACAGTTAGATCATAATGTATCGCATGAAATGTTCAATTTAATTAAATCGCGTGATTCGTGCGAAATGTAAACTAACAAACTGTCTAATATTGATTCTCAACTCGTGGCATTAACTGGGCGTTGAGCTCAGTGATTAAATCGGTATGCGGCGGCTTTTGTATTGCGTTGCTCAACTCCAAAAGGTCATTAATACTCAAAGGTCAAATATGGATATTTACCCAGAAATCGAGTTATCTAAAGCGCAGCATAATGCAATTGAAGCTCTTAGAAACAAGTCGTTTCCTGAACACCAAGTTACTCGCTCTTACTATAAGCAACTCCCGCATATGAGAGTTCTGAATTACGAAGGTGATCAGTTAGTTGGTTACATGGGATTAGACTACAGAGTTGTTCGCGTTGGTGATGAAATTTATAAAGTATTAGGTGTGAGTGACTTTTGCGTCGAGAGCACAGTTCAAAGACAAGGTATTGGCACAACAATGTTGTCTCAACTCAGCGAGTATGCGTCCACTAAAGATGTCGACTTCATCATTTTAGTCTCCGATTTGGAGCGTTTTTATCTGGCTAATGGTTATCAGCGCCTTAACTCTCTAAGTTCTTGGTTGCGAGTTCACGAACATAAAAATTACGGTGTTGCTGTAGAGCAACTAGATGATTTATATGTTAAACCTATCAGCGGCAAAACTTGGGCTTTTGGTCATATAGATTGGTTAGGGTATATGTATTAGTCTGTAGTGGGCTAATAATTGGTTCACAACAAGAGTGGTTACACATGGCATTTTCACTATGAGTTGATTTAAGTGATGTGGGGCAGTTTTGTATTGTGATACTCACTCCTTAATAATGTGCTGCAACTCTTAGGAAGCAAAAGGTTTAATTTATGAAATGTAGAGTACTAGTAACCAGCATAAGTATTGCTCTTTGTAGTGTAGGAGAGGCCGCGAATCCACTAAGTATTCAAAGCGATGAGCAACTGTTTAAAAACTTCGCTCTCTCATCTTGCATTGCGACTAATTACAAAGGATCAGCTGTTGCGAAAGATGCGATAACGGCGATGCAAGGCTACAGAGAGTTTTCCGAGCTTCCTTTGGAGTCATTCTTTGGGGTTAGCGAGCTATTGGAAAAATATGATATGGCTATTTACAAATCAAAAAATGGTAACGTGATCAAATTGGCCTACTGTATAGACTTTTCTAATTCAGACGATGTTCATAAGCTATATATTAATGCGAAATCAGAGTTATAACAAACTGCTCAAAGTTGATTCGCAACGTGTGGTATTTTTACGGCGCAATACGTTGAGTGATTAAGATGATTTTTAGTGGCTTCTGTATTGAATTACTCATCTCTTAGCGGGGCATTATGCGGTGATGTAAATATGAAGATATTTTTAATAGTAGCAACACTCGTTCAGTTCACTCTCCTGAGTTTCTCGAAATACTATTGCTCAATTGCAAATGAGGTGCTTAGAAAGGCGGTGGAAACTAAAGAGAGTAATTTTCTATCTTTCCTTGATAAGTATGATTATTACAATGACTTAGATAATTATCTAGGCTTAGCGTCCGCTACAGTGTGGGTTATGGTCGTGCTCGTGATAAAGTTGAAAAATGTATCAAGCACCGACATGGCTCATATGGCTGTTTGTTTGCCGTTATTTTTTCATATGATTTTGATGTCGATGTAGCTTCAATAGTTGTGGTTGGGTGATTAGGTACAACAAACTACTCAGGCTAGCGTGCCATACGTGGCATTTCCAATTAGCGTTTCTTATACCTTACGGGAGCGCTTTCCCACAAGGAGCAATATGTGATTGTAGTAGCAAGGTTTTCTTTTCCTCATGAAGCTCATATTGCGAGAGCAAGCCTAGATAGTGTCGGAATAGAAAGTTACATCGCTGACGAGCACACGGTAAATACTCAGTGGCTTTATTCAAATGCAATAGGCGGCGTCCGTCTGATGGTGGCCGAAAGTGATGCAGAAGATGCGAAACAAATACTTAGTAGCGATTTCTCAGAATCATTGGGAAATGAAGTTGACGTTGATGAAGAAAAAGACGTTTGCCCTAAATGTGGTAGTAAAGATCTATTTGCATTTACAAAAGGTAAACGCCCAGCTTTCTTAGTTTTTATTTTACTGGATTTTCCACTGTTTTTTTACAAGCATGGTTATAAGTGTAAGCAGTGTGGGGAGTTTAGTGAAAAACTTTAAATCTTTAGATAACAAGGCATTAAAGAGATAATTTGTACTCGTAATATTTTTACGATGAGTTAGGTCTAGTGCCTATACAAGAAGTCAGAGTTACTGCTTGCTTACAAGCAAAGCATTATACGATAGTGAAGGAATAACATTGAATGAGTGAAATTAAAACAATAGAGCAGTTAAAAGAAATTTACGCAGAGCCAAGTGCGAGAGCTAAAAATAAAGCTCTGCCTGTGCTGGATGTTCATGCGATTACATTAATTAATAACTGCCATTTTGCAGTTCTAAGTACCGCTGATTCACAAGGGTACATCGATCTTTCTCCTAAAGGAGGGGAGCCTGGCTTCGTAAAAGTTTTAGATGAATCAACATTGTTGCTCCCTGATAGCTCGGGGAACAATCGTATCGATAGTCTAAAAAATATCATTAGTAACCCCAAGGTAGGGTTGTTATTGATGGTAAATGGTATTGATGAAGTGCTCCGTATTAAAGGAATCGCAAGTATTCACACCGACGCCAACTTGATATCTGCTTGCCCCGATGGAAGTAAAGATCCTAAGGTTGTTATCAAAATAGTCATAGAGAGTATGTATTTTCATTGTGCGAAAGCGGTGATGAGAGGGAAACTTTGGTCTGATGACTATAAAGTAAATCGCTCAATTCTCCCTTCATTAGCTCAAATCTTTAAAGATCAACAAAAGTTAGAAAGTAAAGCGCTTAATCAAGAAGAGATGTTGAAATATTACCAATCTAGCCTTTAGAACAAGCGTGGTAATATATTGAAAAGATAGAAAAATCAGGTTCGACCTTGCTTTACGGAAGTATGGATTAGGTTTAGTGGGGATGTTACTGTCTCAATAGCGTTAGTTCACAAATAAACAATTGTTAGTCCAAATTTTAAAATGAAAAATGCAGGAAAATTTACTCTAGAAAATTACGTTTTGGCTAGTCCGGGAGTTAGGTGTGTTGGACAAATGATTGATCTTTTTGTCAGTTTTAGCATTTTTACTCTCGTTTTATGGGTCGGCTTAGAAATCGGTATTGAAAAAGAGCTTGTGCGCGCTACAGCAGTAACTGCGACTGTATCGTATTACCTTTTTTCTGATTGTTTACCAAATGGTCAAAGTGTGGGTAAAAAACTTTTGGGCATTGCAGTTATAAGTGCAAGAACGGGTAAAAAGTGCAATATTTTTCAGTCGCTCTTTCGAAATGTTATTACTCCATTCTTAGGTTTTATTGACTCAATTTTCATTCTTGGTAAAAAGAGGCAACGGCTCGGTGATAAGTTAGTGAGAACGGTGGTGGTAGTGCACTAGTTTGTTGAAAAAATTGATAGCGCTGAGGACTTGCGTTCAAGTCGGGCTTTGTTTTCGTGGTGGAGCAGCCTTGCTTAGGTGGTAGCGTTACTCACATACTTAATGTAGCGTTGTAAGAAAATTGGTATTGGAGTCCAAGTTTTATGTCAGAAAAAGAGAAAATGTTAGCAGGTGAGCTTTATGACCCAAGTGATGAAGAGTTATTAAAGTTAAGGTTGAGCGCTAGGTTACTAACTGAAAAATTGAATGCTACCTCTGTTGAGCATAAACAAAAGCGAGTTGAAATAACTAAGCACTTGTTCGGCACAACAGGTGACGATATTCATGTTGAATCTTCTTTCAATTGCGACTACGGATCCAACATTCACGTTGGAGATAATTTTTACGCTAATTTTGGTTGTGTGATTTTGGATGTTGCGGAAGTTAAGTTTGGTGATAACTGTTTACTTGGGCCTCAAGTTGGCATTTATACTGCGACTCATCCCTTAGATCCTATCGAGAGGAACAGTGGTTTAGAGCTAGCAAAGCCCATAAACATTGGTGACAATTGTTGGATAGGTGGCCATGCCGTAATCAACCCTGGCGTAACACTTGGGAACAACGTGGTGGTAGCCTCTGGCGCAGTCATTACGAAGAGTTTTGGAGACAATGTCGTTGTTGGTGGCAACCCAGCCAGAGTACTGAAGGAAATCGTCACTAAGCGATAATAAAGTATATGGACTATTTTGAGCCTGAGTTTAGGACTTATGATCAACTCACTCCAAGCTTTGATGCGTTCAGCGGTTACTTGTTGACGCACTTGAATGTCTAACATTTGCTTCAATATAGAATCGTTACACGTGGCGCTTTTGCCGTGCGTTGAGCTTGTTTAAAAGTCTCATACGAAATCATTTGTATTACGTGTCTCACACTTTTATTGGATTTTCGTCACCAATAACAAACCAAAAGGCTGACCCCAAAATGTTAGTAACAAAGATTGAAACGGAACGATTAATTCTAAGAGAGCTAGTTGAAGATGATGCAAGCGAATTGTTTGACATCTTCTCAGACCATGAGGTCATGAAATATTGGAACTCTGGCCCTTGGGTTTCAATTGAAGAAGCGCGGACATTTATAGCCAAGAGTACACAGGCCATGAATAGCAATACAGAAGTGACACTAGGCATCTTCCTAAAGAGCAATGGCCAACTTCTGGGTAAGATAATGCTGTTTAATCACGTGAAAGAGTCTAGGCGCGCAGAAATTGGCTTTGGCGTTAGTCGTCATTTCTGGGGTAAAGGCATTGTATTAGAGGCGGGAACTGCATTAATCGAACACGCATTCAAAACACTGAATCTACGTCGAATCGAGGCTGAGATAGATCCAGACAATACTTCTTCAGGTAAAGTCTTGGAACGGTTAGGTTTTATAAAGGAAGGTTTCCTAAGGCAGCGTTGGGAAGTGAATGGAGTAGTCTCAGATTCCGCAATTTACGGGTTGTTAGCTAAACCCCTAGACAGCGTTTAGTATCCGGCCTTAAACGCATCTAATAGGTCTAGCCTGCTCGTGCTCTATACACAGCCTTACATTTGACGGTGAGGTTTCTTGAATTGACTTGGTGGTCACTGAATGTACTATCAAAGATAGGACTTACTGCAAGGATAGCAGCATGAGCGAGAAATTATTTTGGGTTAATCCCTACCAAACAGAACTTAACTCAAGAGTGAGCAATGTAGACGGAAATAAGGTTGAATTGGACCAGACTATCTTCTTTGCAGAGTCTGGAGGCCAAGATAGTGATAAAGGAACGATTAATGGTATTCCGGTTTTGATTGCTCAAAAGTTAGGTGTTCGACTTATTTACACATTGGAATCCTCTCCAAATTTTGCTCTTGGTGACATTGTAACTACGAATATTGATTGGAAGCGTAGATACGCCTTAATAAAGCTACACTTTGCGGCTGAAGTGGTGCTCGAGATGTTTTATCAGCGTCGGGAAGGCATTGTTAAGATAGGCGCGCATATTTCTGAAAATAAGAGTCGCATAGATTTCGAGTGGTCTGAAAGTATTGGCCCGCTATTGAAAGAAATTGAAACTGATGTGCAAGATTTGATTAACTCTGATTCAGTTATTATTAGTGACTTTTCCGATCAAGAGAGTGAAAGAAGGTATTGGAGAGTGGATGGGTTTGCGCAAGTGCCTTGCGGTGGCACTCACTTAAAGCGCACATCAGAAGTCGGCCAAATTCAATTAAAACGCAAGAACATCGGTAAAGGCAAAGAAAGGGTAGAGATAACCTTATGCTCGTAAGTCGATAGGGCATTAGAAATAGATTCCTAACACGTGGCATTTAATTCATGGTGAGATTCACATTTGCGATATGATGGTTGAGATTGAGGGCGTGTTGGCTACTTCTTAACGAAACGCTACACGATAGGGGCGGGAGGATGATATGTCGAAAGTTACATTGAAAGGCTTTATTTTAGTTCCGGAAAAGGATCTAGAATTAGTAAAACATGCGTTAATAACTCACAAAAGGCTCACGTTAGAAGAGCCGGGCTGCCTTAGTTTTCTTGTGACTCAAAGCTCGACTAATCCGTTTCGTTTTGATGTCTATGAGGAGTTCGTCGACAAAGCCTCTTTTAAACAACATCAGGAAAGAGTTCAAGCCTCACATTGGGGAAAAGTAACAGCCAATGTTAAACGGCAATACGAAATCTTTGAATGTGTGCATGACTAATCGAATCGGAGTGATTTAGAGCGTTTACACTTTGCTTTTCATGTTGCTCTACGCTCTACTATGTTGCTTTATTCAGCTATTCACCTGGCTTAGTGCTCTTAATACTTTGCCGTATTAAATCTAGAAATTTTAATGGAAGTGTTATGTTTAGAGTTGTGTATGAATGGCGTGTGCCAAGTGAAAAAATGGATGAGTTTCAAAATATATGGCGTTCGACGACAGATTCAATTCATCAGTCAGTAGAAGGGGCGCTTGGTAGTTTTATGCTTCGTTCTTACGATGTACCGGAAAAGGTTTTAACTATTGCCAAGTGGCGAACACGTGAAGACTGGGAGCGGTTTTGGGGAACTAGTAACCCAGAAAAAATGAAGAAGATGAGTGAAATTGCAGAGCGTATTTCAGTTGAACCATTCGATGAAATTGAAGATAGAACTAAGTAGGGCAATAGAAACGTTAAAGTGATGCCTAATGAACAGTTTGGCGGACAATATGAAAGACAACCTTAACCAAGGAATAGGGTTATGCAGATTTTAATCGTTGGAGGTAGTAAGGGTCTAGGAAGGTTCTTGGCTACGAACTTACAGGGTACAGAAATTTATGCGATTTCTAGATCAAAGCTAGTTGATGAGGGAGTCGCTTCTGTTTGTATTGACGTTGATCCCGGTAAAAAGCCAGATTATACGTGCTTCAAAGGTGTAGAGTTTGACATCATAGTTTATTTGGCGTCGATGTGGGGAGAGTCTTCAGAATTGACAACAAACGAACTGATTGAGTTTATGAATGTTGGTCCGATTGGGTATCTTAATTTAGTCAATGAGCTTAACGCTTTAGGTTCACTTAACGATAAATGCAATATTGTATCTATTGGCTCTACAGCAGAGCTTTCAGAAAGTAGTGAATACCCTGCATTCGCCCTCAGTAAAAGATTACTCAAAGATATTTCTAGCCAGCTGCAAAACGTTTATCGTGATTACCGCTTTACTCACTTTACAATAGGTGGGATCGGGCATGCTGAAGAGGAACGTATTGAGTATTCGAGTGTTTTGGAGATTATAAATATGCTAACCAAGCTTGATCCAAACACATACCTTTCAAATATGCATATAAAGTCCAAGCTAGGAATGTAGCTCTCAAGCTGTATTACGTACCTGCTTCTATGGTTTGGCATCATGTGCATTCTTTTTATTGAGCTATGGTTATAACTCCAATGAAAGGAGTTTACTTATGTCATACATTGATGGGTTTGTCGCTGCAGTGCCGACAGCGAATAAAGAAAAGTATATCGCACACGCAAAAATAGCAGCAGAAATGTTCAGGGAGTTTGGGGCCTTAAAGGTTGTTGAGACGTGGGGGAGTGAAGTACCAGATGGTGAGATCACATCATTTCCCATGGCAGTTAACGCTGAAAGCAACGAAACCGTTGTGTTTTCGTGGGTAGTCTGGCCTTCAAAAGAAGTTCGAGACTCAGGGTGGCTGCGGATCATGGGTGATCCTCGAATGAGTCCAGACAATAACCCAATGCCCTTTGATGGAAAGCGTCTCATTTATGGCGGATTTGATGTTATTTTGGAGCAGTAAAATAACAAATAATCTCAACTCGATTCGTGACACTTGGTGTTTTAATCAGTATTACGCTTCTGATGTACGTTCAATAGAGTATTCCGCGATAAGTGTTGATAAAACTCCATTTGGAGGCTTAGAGTAAAAATGGAAGAGATAAATTATTCACTGATTGTCGTATCAGCTATCGCTGCCATCGCTAGCCCTGGACCTGCAACTCTTGCGATAGCAGGCACGTCAATGAACCACGGTCGACGCTTTGGTGGGTATTTGGCTGCAGGTGTTTTAACGGGGTCTTTATTTTGGTCAACCTCAGCCGCTTTTGGTCTCGCAACCATACTCTATAGCAATGTTTGGCTTTTTGAAATTCTTAGATATTGTGGGGCATTTTATCTTTTATATTTGGCTTTAAAGTCCGTACATTCTGCCTGCAACATCGAGCAGCTAAAGTTACCCAAAACATACGTAACGACAGAGAAGGGTAACTACTTAACCGGAGTGTTAATTCACTTAACTAACCCAAAGGCTATTCTGTTTTTTGGTGCGCTTTATTCGATAGGGGTTCCTCCTACGGCCAGTCCGTTGGAATTGTTGTCGGTCATTTTTGTTGTAGGGCTGGTTAGTGCTTTGGTTTTCTTTGGCTATGCTTTTCTTTTCGCGTATAAAAAGGTCAGGCAAACCTATCTCAGATCCAAAGCAGTTTTTGAAGGCGTGTTCGCGTTATTTTTTGGTGTGGCAAGTATTAAGTTGCTGCTTAGTGAGGCAGGAAAATGAAGCAAAAAAGGCTTGAAGAAATAAGAATAGATAATCTATCTGATTTGACGGTCTATTAAGTATACTAAGTGGCCGATTTGTTAACTTCCATAAGAGCTGCTGGCTAGAAAAAGCTTACAACCAAACGATGCTAAATATTATCATTCAAAGGGCTAACAAAGGCCCATAATTTAATTCGTATCACTGTTCATGGTTGTGCTCTTCGCGCAGTGCTGTAGTATTAGTAACGTGTTGTTAATACTAAATATAACCAATTGAAACCTGGACGTTGCATTACTTGTAGTTCGATGAAATGTTATCCCGCAAGACGTTAATTTGGAGAAAAGAATGGATTCAAACTCACTATTATTATTTGTTGTCGCTTGTCTCGCTATCAACATGATTCCTGGACCTGATGTAATTTATATTGTTTCCAATACAATGAAAGGTAAATTATCTGCTGGGTTGAAAGCGGCTCTGGGGCTTGGTATTGGTTACTTTTTTCATACACTAGCGGCATGTTTAGGTTTGTCAGCAATAATTCTGAGTTCATCTTTGGCTTTTAGCGTTGTTAAATGGTTAGGGGCCGCTTACCTAGTTTATTTAGGTGTTCAGTCATTACTGTCTATGTGGCGTGGAGAAAGTAAAATCGTTGAAAACAAAAATGTTGATAATAATAAAAATGTGTTTGTTCAGGGGGTTATCGTCAGCGTCTTGAATCCAAAAGTAGCGCTATTCTTTCTCTCGTTTCTGCCTCAATTTATTGATACGTCTGCAAGCTCAACATCAATGCAATTATTAGTACTTGGCTTGCTGTTCAGCGTACTTGCGACGACATGTAACGTTTTGTACGCCTCTGTGGGTAATTGGGTATTTAGTCGTCCACACTCTCAGCGTTATTCAAGAACTCTTGAAGGTGTTTCAGGTATTCTACTTATCAGTCTAGCGAGTAAAGTGGCATTTAGTGATCGTTAGATACAGGGCATTTTATTCTCGTGATTATTATATGGCTAATGTTTGCTCAATCTATACGCTAAATGAGTGCTATTGCATAGGTTGAATCACAAATTTCAAAAATACCAATAAGTGAACGTATTTATTTATAGTATGGTTGGCGCGATTTTATCGTAGCTAGGTTAATAACATGAAAAATAAAGTAATTCTGTGTTCCGCATTCCTTTTGGGTTTGTCAGGTTGTGCTTCTGTTCCTACTGTTGATTCGACAGTATCAAATCAAATGAAATCATTTGAAGCACCTCAAAAGGGGAACGCAGGGATTTACATTTACCGAGAAGATGCTTTTGTCGGAGCAGCGCTTAAAAAGTATGTTTACGTCGATGGGGAATGTATTGGTGAAACCGCTCCTGGTGTATTCTTCTACCATGAGGTCGAAGGCAATAAAGAACATCAAGTAAGTACAGAGTCTGAGTTTTCTGAAAATCACTTAACTATCTTAACGGAAGAGGGCCGTAACTATTTCGTTAATCAATACATTAAAATGGGTGTATTTGTTGGTGGTGCGGGCGTGGAACTCGTAGACGAAAGCAAAGGTAAAGCAGAAGTACTAAAAGTAGACATGGCAGAAAAAGGAAACTGTTCTTCGATCTAGTTTTACTAACAGACCGCTTTTTAGATTAAAACACACATTATCAATGTAACCCAACGCTTGATGAGAACCATACAGCGTTGGGTTTTGTATTTTTGACAAACAGTATACCTATTTCAGACCGCATGATTTGCCACCTCCTAGCTTGAGCCAATTTATCGTTCAAAGTATCTACTTGTGAAACGTGAATTTTCGAGAGGATTTCGTAGGGAGCAATCCTACAAACGCGATTAACTGATATGCCATTCCATCATTAACCTTGTCGAGTGTATTGCTAAACTAGGTAGCGGTGTGTCTCCTCTCATTAAACAAATAATAGGTATATCAGTTTTAGCTTCTATGCCTTTACATCATGCACTCGGAGCGCAATTTAAAATCAAAGGGCTAACACCAATATTAGAGAAAAATCTTGAAAGTCACCTTACACCACTAACGAAACTCTCTGTTTCAAACATTACCTCAAATCGACTAACGCAGATGGTTAATAATGCGTTAAACCCTTATGGCTACTATCATTCCGAGCTCAATGTTCAGAGATCAGAGAATGATCTCATCACGCTTGAGGTTGACGCAGGGGAGGTGATGTTGGTCAAAAAATCTAATATTGCTGTGTCGGGAGAGGCCAGTAATGATCAGGATTTCATCGAATTAATTAATCAAGCTCAACTTAAACAAGGTCAGCCGTTGCTTCATTCTGAGTACGATACGTTAAAGCGAAACTTAATTTCATTGGCTCAGCAAAAAGGTTATTTAGATGGGCGTTTTATTGAATCGTCTTTGGAAGTCATTCCCAGTTTGAATCAAGCCCATGTGAATCTGCATTTCTCTAGTGGTTCTCGTTACCAATTTGGAGAACTCTCTGTTCTTACGTCGGGTATCGAAACGGCACGAATAGAAGCGATGAGAACATTTGAACGGGGCGACGATTTTGATACTTTGAAATTGAGTCAATATCAGGCCGATCTTTCCAGTACTGATTGGTTTCGCAGTGTGATTGTGAAAGCGGATTTCGAGGAGATATCCCATGGTCATAAGGTGCCGATAGAAGTGCTCGCAGAGCCGAATTCACGCAATATTGTGCAAGTCGGTGGAGGGTATTCGACAGACTTGGGATTACGCGCTTCGCTAAACTGGACCAAGCCTTGGTATAACGCACGTGGACACAGTTTTGAGGCACAAGCGTACGCTTCCAAACCGGAACAATCGCTATTACTAGGTTATAAAATTCCCACCCAAAATGTTCTAACGGATTACTACGGGATTCAGTTTGAATCTAAGCATGTCGACTATCGAGACACATCGAGTTTTTCTAATGATTTATCGTTTGAAAAACACTGGCAGTTAGACAGTGATTGGCAAAGCACCATGCACGTTCGTTATTTGCAAGAAAGTTATCGACAAGCGTCGGAGAATAACGAATCACAGTTGTTATTACCGGGGGTGACATTTTCACTGCTTGATCGCAAGAACGATCAATTAGAAGTAAAGCACCGTCACGTCTACTCATTGGAATACTCAGACCCTAATTTTTTCTCCGATTCTCGTTTGCTGCGTATTGAAGGCAACAGTGTGCTGTCGTGGGATATTAGTGAAAAACACAAGTTTCACTTTCGTTCCAATGTTGGCATTAATGTCGCTGACACTTTGAGTGATATCCCATCATCATTACGCTTCTTTGCGGGAGGTGATGGCAATCTTCGTGGTTATGGTTATGAGTCTATCTCTCCGAGAGATGAAAATGGCGATTTAACCGGTGCTCGTTACATGTTTACTGCTGGGCTGGAATATCAATATCAGGTCTACCGCCAACTGTGGCTTGGGGCATTTTATGATGTTGGTGATGCCTTCAACGATAGGGTGGATTGGAAAAGCGGTACAGGGTTGAGTTTGATATGGAATTCAAAATACGTGCCCGTCAAAGTGGACTTTGCTTATGGTTTAGATGCCCCACAAGGAGACCAATTCCGCGTTCACTTTTCGCTAGGCACGCAGTTTTAGCGGCATTAAAAAGGCTCTCATCCTTGCAGATAGAGAGCCTTTTTAAGTCTTGATTGTTTAGAGTTCGAACTCACCATTCAGTTTCTTGAATATCCAGTTAGGCGCCTTATGCCATCCACCATAGTTTGGATTCTTAGTATGGATCTCATGCATTGATTGCCACTGAGTTTGGCCTTGTCCATCTCGAGATACTCGCCAAAACAGTTCATCTTGTTGTCGAGTTAAGTAGTGCATGACATGTTCTGCAAAGGCTTCGCTTTGGACCAACACACCAAATTCCACATTGAGGAAATCCGATCTTGGGTCGAAGTTTGATGAGCCGATATAAGTTAGCCGATCATCGAGTATCACCGTCTTGTTGTGATAATAAGTATCCGCATGGAAGTAATGGTCATCATTTTTCGCTTGGTTTTTGTACTCAAGTATATGAACGCCCTTATCCAACAAGGTTTGGCGATGCTCCTCGTAATAAGCCGGAATAAAGCCAGAATCATTAGATGCAGACGAGTTCGTCATTAACGTGATGTCCGCTTTTTGCTCCATCAAGGTATCAATAAAGGTAAATTCACCATCACTTGGTACCACATAAGGCGTTGATATCACTGCTTTTGATGCAGAGGTTATTTGTTGCCAAACTTGGTGTTCTGCACGTTTTCTAAAGTAGGGTTTGTTGTTTGCTAACTTGTTTAATGAGTCGAAAACGGGGGTGACTTGCGCAGTAATGAAGTTGGGACTGGTCAGTTGCTTAACTTGTTTTTCAACTTCCGCCTGAATGGTGCTTTTGTCTTTCTCACCTTTATTAAGCGCTTTAGTAAACGCGGAATAGTTTGGGGTAACGTTAACGATGTTTTCTATTGGCGTAACATGTTCGCTGTCCCAAAGTTGTTGGTAGTTTTTGTCGAATGCTCGAATAATGCTGCCTTTGAACAAGACATCCATATCAAAGAAGTTGGCTTTGCGGCTGTAACCAAAATAGTCGTCGCCAATGTTACGTCCACCTAGAATCATCCATTGATGGTCGACGTTGAAGTACTTCTCGTGCAGACGATTGTCCAAACGTTGTTGATGAGTAGAGAAGTTGACGGCGCGACCAATCCAACCTGACTTACGTGAATCAAACGGATTGAATAAACGGATTTGAATGTTGTCGTGAGCGCTGAGATCAGCAAGCCATTTCTCGTTAAACACTAATAAGTCATCGAGAGTGAGTCGAACTTGCACGCCTCGATCTGCTGCTTGCTTGAGTTCATTGAGTAGCATCAAACCAAGCGTGTCACTCTCCCAAGAAAAGTAAGTCATATCGATGCTTTGCTGAGCGTTTCTTACCAGTTCAACACGACGAGCAAAGGCTTCTGGAGCGGTAGGAATTAAGTAAACTTCGGATTGATGCTGAGTAGTTTGCCAATTGGCTTCAAAATCCGGTTCAACTTGAGGGTAGGGCTGGGCACAGCCAACCAACAGCGCGCCGAAGATAAAGAGTAGCAGAGCACGAAGGGCGTTAGGAAACATGAGTAAACCTTCCTAATTATGTTCAAGGAATAAGGATGAAAAAAGCCAGCGGACTGGCTTTTAGGTATTCGGTAACGAGTTTTTAGTGGCTGAGGATGAAGTTACATGTGACTCAGAATCAGCCCAAGTTCCTCGAGACCGTTGAGGCGACCTTGGCGCAGTTTTGGATCGATGCCTGAGTGATGAGCATTGTCCCAGTCTTGTGTGGATTGAATACCGCCATCGTTATCGATCAGCAAAACTCGATCAGTCGCACTGTTGTATTGGAAGTCTTCAAATAAACGTTCGCTAAACCACATACGAGAGAGCTCGTTCATCATTGCTTTGTCTTTGCTACCCGGACGAACACTTGAACCATCAAGCTTTAATGCTTTATTAAACACAAATGGTAATTCCGATGCATTGCAAGCGCCGACAATACAACTGATGCTTTTGAGTAAATCGCCAACGTCGAGATCGCCATTTTCACCTTTGGTATTGTAAGTCCATACGTTGAATCCAGGTTTGTAGTCAAAGTAGTAAAAGCTTGGCGTCGCTCCTGTTGCTTCTTCAGTTGAAACTTTATGACGGTTTGGACCCGTGAAGAGCAAATCATGCAAAGTGGTTTTGAATTGCTGCATGTTTTTGGTCGCACCATTTAGTTCGCTTTCATCGTTAGGGAAGAAGTCAGCCAGAGCAAGTAACTCCGTTGTTGAATCGGAGTTCCCCAAACCGAAGAACAACTTAGTCATCGCCTCATAAGCGGTGCTAGGCAGCAGTTCCAATAAGTCAGAAAGATCGAGTTCAATTGAAGCTGAATCGCTGAGTAATGAACGATATTCAGCGCGTAAACGGTTTAAGTTCGTTTCCGATTCTAGCCACTCCACCATGTATTCGACGATTAAGTTTTCGTCACCACTTTCAATGATCTCTGGCGCTTCTTGGCTCAAGATTTCAATGATAGTTGGGATCAAAAATGTCAGGCTCGGCAGCATGCCCAGAGTATTGCTTTCTGCACTGTTAGAGCCAATTACCGTCGGTACGATCCATTCACTCTCAATCGCTTGTTCAGTAAAGTGATAGCCTGGAACTTCTTTCACTAGAAACGCTGGTGGGCGATGCTCGATGTAAGGCGCAAATGGCATCAACGTAGCTAATGGGCTGTTGTCTCGTGTTGGACTTATAACCGGAATATTCGCAGCGGTCAGTACCCAGCTCTTAAGACGTTGAATGGGATCAAGCATCTCGCTCTGTACCTTCATGATCTCTTCAAGTGGTAGTAACGCAAGATCTTCAACGCTTTGTTCTGGTCTTTGGCTCTTGGCAACATCGTAACTTTTATATTCAAAGCCGTACGCGTTGCTTTGCATGATGGCACGCTGAAAGTGCTCACCTGCGATTGCAGCATCGCCTTTTGATTGCTGTAAAATTCCCACAGACATGGCACCCGCACCTTGACCCATGAGTGTCACGTTTTGCGGATTGCCGCCGAATGCCTCTATGTTTTGTTGAACCCATTCAAGCGCGTGTTTTTGATCGCCTAGGCCAAAGTTACCGCCCTCTGGGTTGTCCAAACCATCGACCCAAACACTGCCCAACAAGCCCAAGCGATAGTTAAAAGTAACTGCAATAAACGGGTTACCATCGTCAGCACCTTGTGCAACCACCATATCACCATGAATCAGCGGTTCTGAGCCCGCGCCGTATTCAAAGTCTCCACCGTGAATAAAGACATACACTGGCAAATCTGCGTACGCTTCTGTCCCTGCTGGTCGCCAAATGTTTAGGTTCAAACAATCTTCTGATTGCGTTTGTGCCGTGGTTTTTAACTGCGGGCACGCATCACCGAACTGAGTCGCATCAATATCGCCTTCAAGTGGGATCGCAATGCTGTGCTGAAAGCGGTCTGCTTGCGCAAATTGGATACCTTTGAACGCCTCTACCGCTGCCAGTTTTTCATCCGCAGCAAGAGGCGTGATGACAAGGGACTCTTTGGTCGCTTGAATGGTTGCATCGCCAATTTCCAAAGCGATTTGCTCTGGTGGTAAGGGTTGTAGTGGCTTCGGGCTGTTAGGAACGCTAGGTTTACCAGAGTCATCACTGCAAGCTGCTAAGGCAAGAGTGATGGTAATGGCTAAAGTTGAGCGATTGAGTAAAGTCATTGTTATGTCCAAAAAGTCATTTGGTGCGTGCACCGAAAATGTTAAACGGCATCTAACAAGCGACGTCCTGACGCTTTGGCATTAATCCGTGAATGGTTGGATGGCTTGTTGTATTGATGGCTCAAATGGTAGGACATCGGCGACAGTTTCAGTAATCGCCTTTGTAGGATGCAGTCCTACCATCGTCTAGGGGCGGGCTCTTTATGAGAGCTAGAAACGGTAACCAAGATTTAAGGTTACTGACTCTCGAGTTTCCCCTTTGTTATAGAGAAAGGTCAGGTTGTAGTTTTTGCCGATTTGCTTATTGAAACCAGTCAAAAACGCCCATTGATTAAGATCTACACCAATGTCGTAATCGAATTCGATATCACCACTTTTTACATGCCCGTCCATTCGAGCGTCCAGTCCTTGATATTCTGCTCCGACAAAGAACTGCGTGCGATAATCGACAAGTTGATAACCCAACATCGGCTGTACAGTAACAATACCATCGCCCCAATCATCTAAGCCCTTTAAGCGAGTTTGCGAATAGGTACCAGTGACAGAAGCAAAGAATTCTTTATAGCCAACCGAAAGGGTTGTACCTATACCTCGAAGGTCATATTCCAAATGCAACGGCACGTCTAAGCGTCCGCGACTACAAAGTGCAGATAAACCATCGCAAAACTTATCACCTAATCCTGGCAGTTTATCGTTCAGCTTATCTTTTATGTACTGGCCACCTTCACCCGTGTAGGAGGCATCAACATTGGCATCGACATTAACTTTTCCGATGTAACCAAATACATTCCAAAATGGCAGGATGTTTACATCGCCACGAAGCGTCATGCTCTCAGCACTGACGATGCCGACACTGTCTTCTGGATCAAACAGTTCATTAAGGCCGATACCTTCAATCGTGAAATCATTAAATGGAATATTCATATCTTGATTTCGATACGCTAGCGACACACCAAACGGCAGAGGCAAATCGATACCTTGACGACGAACCATATCACCCATTAAAGGAAAAACGCGGTCTAGCTTAACACTGGCTTCTTGCATGCGTGGATCAGAGACCTCATTCAAGCGTTTTTCGTCTAGTACTTGCACGCCAAGCTTATCTTCATAAATCGCTACCGGTTTTACGCTGCTCATCATTTCGAGGGGTTTATTTTTCTTTGAACCAACTATCTTGGTGTTTTTACTGGCAATCGCAATTTTGCCTGATGTTAACTTCTGGAAGAGGATCTCTTGATCGTAAGAATCCACTTGGTAGTTGTGATGTGTGAACGGTTTATCGTTGGTAATGACCATACGTTTCGGTTCACCATTAACCAACTCAATATCAACGCTTAAAAAGCGGAAGTAGGCGATATCTTGAGGAAGACCGTATTTTGAGTAATTGAAGCTGATGATCACATTACCGTTCTGATCCTCTTTTGCTCTTACTGATGACGGATCAAAACTCTCCGCGTAGTTTCGAAGGCGGTATTCTGTTCGTGTGAAAGCTTCGATCTCATCAAGTACTTTTTCATTTTCATCGAGTTGTTCAGGGTTGTACTTGATACGCAGATCAATGTTGCCTTTGTTATCGGTGTTCTTAACCAAGTAGACGGACGAATCGCGAACGCTATCACCGATTTTAACACTTCGGTGGGCATGCTCGACCAAATGCTCGCCTTGAACTAGAGAGCTGATGGCCAGTTTTGGTAAATCATGACTGATACCGTATTTGTCGAAGAGTTGGCGACCTTGTTCCATGACTTCGTTGTAAGTTGTCTCTTCTGCGGCGAAGCTAAAAGTGGGGGTAGTAAGCATTAGTGCGCTCGCTAGCACAGTAAGAGAAGATGTCTTGCTAGCGCGTATTTCAAAAAAACTCATGACGATTTCCACTCTGAATAGCCTCAAACCTTCGAGACTCAGACAGTTAATGTGTCACTGAACTTCTTGTTCAGTTAGATAGATGTGTTTGCTGTGATTGATGTTGTGAATGCCGTGTTTTTAATTGCATTTCGTAAATCAATGAGAGGATTTTATGGTGGGTAGAGAAATCCCGTTAATCGCTTTTGATGGATACTATCCTCGCTTTCAGGGTGAGGCAGGAATAGGGCAGTGAACAAAGCAAAAAGCCCCGCAGAGCAAAAGCAATGCGGGGCTTTAGTTTCAAGAACGGAGGTGACGCTTAGGCCGTGACGCGAACACGGAACAGATCAGTAAACAACTTGGCAATCATCAAAATGATCATAATGTTTACCAGCATCAGCAAGGGCGTTTCAATTCGATATGCTGGGGTTAAGTTGAGCGCACCCGATGTCAAAACAACCAATAAGTTAATACCTAGAATTCTATGTACCATCAGTTTTGGTGTGGAAAAGACCTTCCAAATCACGATGATGTTAATGAAGTAGAACAAGGCAAGTTGCCATAGCTCGGTCATCATTGGCATTAAGAAAATGTATTGCAGAAGGATTACCGTCCCCGTGCCTATTACTCCAAAAAAAGCATCCTTAATAATACTCGGAGGCATGGTAGGAACGAGTGATGAGAATACACCGGCCAGCATAGGGAAAATAAACCCTCCGGGCACAGGAAGGTAAATCCAGATCAGCAGCGACGTCACGAACATGGAGACACCTTGCAGTACCTTTCTGCTGTCTTCATTCAAATGCTGGATGAAGGTCCGATGCTCATGATGCCAGACAGTATTGTTATCTCCTTGAATGACAAAAGGGACGTCGCCAACAAACGATGTACTCGGCTTTTTAATATCAAAGCTTTGAAGTTGCTGTGCTAACGTCGGCCAATCGATCTCGTTACGTTGCGGCTTATCGGCTTGTTCTAGCAATCGGTCTTGGAGCTGTGCCATCTCATTTAAACGCGCGCGCCATAGCTGACGATGCTCTTTTAAACGGTAGCTACCAGTAAGCGGTAAACCGAGCAATTGGAACATTTTTTCTATGTTGGCAGTATTGGTTTCCACTGCTTCGATATCAATGTGGTGAGGGTTATTCATGGCACTAAGCATCACCTCACGGCTTGTCTCAAAACGCTGAATGAAGTTTTGTTCCGTGTTTACTGGCCACACTAAGCGATACACCACCGAGAAGGTGATCACGCCAAGAATCGTCTCCTGCATACGAAGGACGGCGAAGTGGAACGTTGCTTGATTGTCAAAGCCACCCATGCAGGCGACGATCGAACACACAGCAAAACCGATGGTAAACACATAACCATAATTTTCGTCGCTCGACATGAAAATGCACACACCCAAAAACAAGGTGAAGAAGGTGAGGAACAAAAAGCGGTCTTGAGAGAACATCGCGATAAGAAAGAAGGCATAACCGATGCCCAATAAGGTTCCCAGCAATCGGTTATTACCTTTGTTTATCGAGTGTGCGAAGCTTTCGTTCAATGCCATCACCGCGACCGCAATTGCCGCCCAGTAAGGTTTCTCCCATTGAAACCATAGGGCAAGGCAGATCGCGATAACGATAGAAAGTGCAGCTTTGATCGCTTCTTTGGTAGAGGCGTTGAACATAACAATCACCGAATTATTTAATGATTTTGATAGAAGCCGTCATACCCACGCGAAGTTGCAGATCGTCTGGCAGTTCATCCAGTTTTACTTTGATGGGAATACGTTGAGCCAATCGAATCCACTGGAAGTTCGGATTGACGTTTGGCAGGAGGTCGTTGCCTGTGCTGCCATCTTGCTTTGCAATACCGTAGCCGATGCTTTTGATTTCCCCTTTTAGTTGCACATCGTTGTGCATCATCAAGGTTACATAAGCAGTGTCTTCAGGATTGACGCCTACCAGATCTGTTTCTTTGAAGTAACCCTCTATCCAGAAGCTGTCTTCATCAATTAAGGCTACGACCGGAGAGTTGGCGACCACTTGAGAACCGACGCGTAAGTTCAAATTAGTGATGTAACCATTCGTTGGAGCATAAACTTTGGTGTAATCAAGGTTCAGTTTTGCTTCCTCTACATTGGCTTTCGCAAGTTCCACGTTGGCCACCGCCGTTTCTACCGCATTGTTTAGGTTGTTCAATGTCAGTACCGGTACGGCTCCAGGTGTGCGCTTTTCTAACTTAAGTGCGCGTTGCTCTTCGTTTTTTGCTTTTGCTAACAGAGCGACCGCTTGCTTTTGAGTCGCCAATGCTTTGTGGTATGCCGCTTTATAGATGCTAGGATCGATCTCAAACAGTAAATCGCCTTGTTTTACTTGAGAGTTGTCTTCGACATACACGTTAATGACTTGTCCTGTCACACGCGGCGTGATTGAGACAATGTATGCACTGACTTGACCGTCTCGTGTCCAAGGGCTGCTTGAGTACGACTGGTAATAGCTGAAAATCACACTGCCAGCGGCACAAAGCAGTAGCAATGTGATGAGATAACGTTTAATCACGGGATTTGCCTCAAAAGATGGTAATGAATCGACCAATAACGCCAGTAAAAATCACAATTAGACTCAGCTCTGCGAGTGCAGGAAATGCAACGTATTTGTGGATACCCAGTTTTGTAGCAACGGTTCCGACCAAAATGGTGAGCATGTAAGCCAATGCAATAACCAGCAACAAGGGTGGGAAGTAAACTTCGCCCCACACAAGTTCATGTGGCATTGAGTTCATGGTGTTTTTCTCTATTAACTTGATGAATGGAAAGATAAGGCAAATGATGACATCCGTGATAATCGCTTTTGGAGGATCTAATCCATCAAACGAAAGGTGCTATGCGCTAAATAGAGGGAATGATGCAACCAAATCGCTTTTTGGAGAGCGAAAACAAAAATAAAATTATTTTGCGATTTATCTGGTGCCTATTGCAGAACACTAAGTTATTCAATTTTCGACAATTATTTTTCAATGTTTGCGTTTGAATATGCGAAGTGATGGTTTCGTCCTTCAAATGGGATTACGAGTTGTGAGTTTTTGTTCCTAATATTCGCTTCGAAGCAAACGAGATGCTTTTTAAATTAAATAATCCAACAAATATGAGTGACAGATTATTCGTTAGATTATTTGAGTTTTATATTTATTAATAAGAGTAAAATTGTCATGGAAATTATTTCTAACCTTTTTGACATGGCACCATTTGTTGCTCTCTTTATTACGCTCTCTCTCGGTTATATGGTTGGTAAAATTACCATTGGTCGATTTGTTCTTGGCGGTGTTGCCGGAACATTATTAATGGGTGTAATTATTGGGCAATTTGGTGTTCATATTGATCCCGGCGTAAAAAGCATTTTCTTTGCGCTCTTTATTTACGCAGTAGGGTATCAAGGTGGTGCGCAGTTCTTCAAAGCATTGAACTTTAGAACCATCAACATTCTACTTTCTGCCGTGGTTATGACGGTTTCAGGTCTGCTTTGTGTGTTAGCGGCAGCTTGGATGTTTGATCTAGACAGAGGTACGGCAGCAGGTCTTGCAGCTGGTGGTTTGACTCAATCGGCAATCATCGGTACAGCGGGTGATGCGATCGCACGTCTTGGTGGTGTGACAGAAGAAGCGAAACACCTAATGCAGACCAACGTCGCAGTCGGCTATGCAGTTACGTACATCTTTGGTTCGCTTGGTCCAATTCTTATGGTGACATGGGTATTCCCAACACTGATGAAGTGGGATATCCGAGCAGAAGCGATTGCTCTAGAAGAGAAAAACTCAAATGGTAAGCGCGATCTTGCGCCGGGTGAATTCAACGCAGTAACCGCGCTGGTTACACGAGCATTTAAAGTGAGCAAAGATGGCGGGCTAGCAGGCAAAACCCTAGCTCAGTTAAACCAACACGCTCTAGCTGCTTGTATTGAATTGATTCAACGTGATGGCAAAGTGCTAGAAGTGGACAAATTCACAGCACTGAAAGAAGGTGATGTCATTGTTGTAACAGGTCGCCGTAATGCGGTACATCAGCTGCAAGATGGTTTGGCTGACAATGAGATTGCACTTCCTGAAGGCTATGAAGTTATTGAAGAAAACCGTCAACTGATCGCAGACAATCGCAAGCTGATTGGTAAGTCGCTGCAAGAGATCAAAGAGGCTTCGAACCAAGGTTCAATGCGCGGCATTTATGTGACGGATTACATTCGTGAAGGCAGCTCTATCGAAATGACGCCGGATCTTGTGGTGAAGAAAAACGACGTCATCCAGCTTACAGGTACAGCAAAAGACATTAATCGCGTTGAGAAAAACATCGGTCAACGCATGGGCTCTGCAACCATGACGGACTTTATTGTGCTTGGTATGGGTATGGTGCTTGGTCTATTGATTGGTCTCATCAGCTTTAAGATTGCAGGTATTCCCGTCACCATCGGTTCTGGTGCAGGTTGTTTGATCTCAGGTTTGATCGTCGGTTGGTTGCGTAGCCGCAATCCCCACGTTGCTCAGTTCCCAGAAGGTGCGGCGAACTTCATTCGAGATTTCGGTTTGGCAGCATTTGTGGGCATTGTTGGCCTTGAAGCGGGCCCTCAAGCGGTCGACACCATCAAAGAACACGGCATGTCTCTGTTGTTCCTCGGTATGGCTGTGACCATTATTCCTCAGTTTATTTCGTTCTTCTTCTCATACTTTGTATTGAAGATTAAGAACCCAGTGGAAGCACTTGGTTGTGTTACAGGTGGACGAAGTGCGAACCCAGCATTCGCGGCTTTAATGGAAAAAACAGGCAACGCAACGCCAGTATTCTCATTCACCGTGACTTATGCAGTGGCTAATGTACTGCTTACCCTATGGGGTCCAATTATTGTCGGCATTATTACTTTAAACGCAGGCATGTAATTTAAATAAATTTGAACACGCTTATCGCCTAATTAAATAGGTGGTAGGGGAAGTATTATCCAAATTTCATTAAATAATAGATTCAGGTAAATATTATGACTACGCAAAACACAACAATTGATTTTTCAAAATTTGCAGATTTAAGCCCATTTGAATTAAAAGATAAACTTATTGAAGTGGCACAAACTGTTCCTGACCGCGCTTTATTAGATGCTGGTCGTGGTAACCCTAACTTTCTAGCGACACTACCTCGTAAAGCGTTTATTCGTTTGGGTGAATTTGCAGTATTGGAAGCTGAGCGCACTTACTCATACCTAGATGGTGGTTTCGGTGGCATCCCAGATGGTGTGGGCATTGTTGAGCGCTTCGACACGTTTGCAAGCAACAACAAACAAGACCAAGGCGTGCAGTTCTTAGAAAAGTCGCTGAGCTACGCAAAAGACCGTTTGGGTTTAGAGAAACAAGCATTCTTGAATGAACTGGTTAACGCATACCTTGCATGTAACTACCCAGTGCCACCACGCATGTTGACGAACATTGAAACCGTTGTGAAGCAATACATTGCAGAAGAGATGTACGGCCCAATGCCAATGACAACAGACTTCGATTTGTTTGCAACTGAAGGCGGCACAGCGTCTATGACGTACACCTTATTATAAGACTATAAATTAATGCACATTAAGGTGATTACTATATCTAAAATGTGTCTTCTGTTGACATGAAAAAAATGCCTATAACGTTATAACTGGTTCAATAAATCTAAACATCTCCTATGCATTTATGACACCATGAACTACAGTTACTGTGTGAATGTATTTTCGCCTCGAGCAGGAACTTTGGCTTAGAACCAGTTGAGTAATCTAATTGAAGATAATGGTATTGCTTATGTTGCTGTCAGAACTGATAAAAACATTTACAGGATTAAAACGGCTATTCCTTGCTTTTCTGGAACTAGCTCTCTTGTTAGACCGACACTTCAACACGGATACGACTTATATGGTTTGCAAAATGAAGCATTTGATTCTTTTACCCACTCCGAAGAAATTGTTTCTCTACTGAGTTCCGTTTAGTCCGCTATTCACAAAATCCATTCCCAACAATTGCGAGATAGTTGAGTTATGTTCTTAAAGCAGTGTTTCAAACAATCTGTTCAACTAAATACTTGTGGGAATAGCACTAAATCGAAGGTGTTTACTAATGTGATCGCTCTTGATTCTAACATGAAGGTAATGCCGATACTTACATTGTATCTACGAAAATCTTTAATTAAAGATAAATTGTCTTCGGCTACTGTTTCAAAGCAGTTCGATATTATTAAATTATTTGTAAAGCATCGTGTAGAAGTTGCCGAAGAAGCGATTTTGAATGAGGAACAGATTCTAGTTCTTAGTTCTGAGTTCGAAATTAGAAAATACTTAGATTATAAAACCAATGTCAAAGGTCTTAGCTCCGTAACAGTTTCAAATTATGATGCTCAATTGAGGCGATTTTATGCGTTCTTATATACCAATAATTTTATAATAACCGATCCTTATGTTAATGGTCCCCTTGCAGTAAAGAGAAAGTCGAATATTGTAGATTCCTGTTCATTTGATGAATTGTTCGAGCTGATATCTGCTACTAAAAATGAACGAGAGCGAGCGCTACTTCAATTTATCTACGATTCTGGGTTACGTGTATCAGAAGTGCCAAGAGTAACACTTGAAGATATCCAGCAGTGTACCGAACGCACATACGAAAGCATTAAAAAGTCATCAGACAACTTTGCTGCTAGTGATTATGTTCCTTTGAGTGTTCGTGGCTCTAAGAGTCGTGAACAAGGCGGATGGAAGTACAGGACAACAAGAATAAGTCTTCCTACTTTAAATCGCATAAAAAAGTACCATTCTTCACCTTTGTATAAACGGAATATTCGTTCATTCAAGGGAATAGCCAGTATCCCCGCGTTTCTTGATTCGGAAGGAAGGCCTTTGACTAAAAGCGGCATTTCCAAGTTATTTGAACGACTGTCCAAACGCGCTAGAGCTAAAGGTACACTCAATCGAATGATTACTCCACATAAGCTTAGACATGGCTTTGCTTATGCTGTTTTGCAATCTAACGATGACAACACACAGTACCTCGATCGACTAGTACAAGTTCAACTGATGTTAGGCCATACCTCACTTAAAACCACTCAGGATGCCTATACCAGTATACCTATGGAAATATATCGAGAAATGGTTGACGACAACGGAGAATCGATTACAAGAGCAATGATGATGGAAAGACTTTGCAAGAAGACCCAACTAAAAATCAAAGTGCAGGACAAGAAATAATATTATGGTTCTATTCGTTCGTGATACGATCACTAGGCCCAATACAACCCAAGGGAGCTCTAGCCAGAAAGCTTTGGCAGAGAAATGGGCTGTAGATGTGCTCTCATGGTCGAAGGAGCGCCTTCTTGAAATACCATTAAGTAGGGCAGAAAAAGGTGTACCAGGCATTATCCCATATGCTTCGCATTGTTTGAGGATATCAGTCGCAAGTTTATCGAGGTGGAAATATTTTTTCAGACCAATACAGCAAAAAATGATTGAAACTGGCTGCTATTTCCCTGAGTTTTCAATTTATGCCAACGAATACAATAGACGGCTAGTACTATTCTTACGGGATTGTGATTCGTCACAGTATCCTCACGAAACACCATTCCAAACAAAGCTGAAAATTAAAGAAGATGCTGGCATACCAAGGTACTTACAAAAAGGGCAAGAGCCCTTGTCAATAGAACTTTAGATGAATATTTTTCTCAGCTTCAGCAACATGCTGGTGTTGAGGGAAAGGACAATTCGAGTCGACGTGAACAAGCTGAGATTTCAAAGGAAACACGAAAAAAAAATAAGTTACTAAACACACTAAGAGGTATTGCTGTCACACATTCTGATGATTTAGTTACAGCCACGAAAGCCGAGCCTTACTTACCATTCAAACATCTTTTCTATCATGGAACAATTAACACCAGTTATGGTCGAGCTGAGTTCGAAACATATATTGAGCCCTACTTAGGCTATATCGGAATAAATAGCAGTTCTTCGCTCCATGATGTTTTCCACACATACTCATTAACAAGATTTAAGAAGTTTCAGGAAGAGAATGTTATTTCCAAGAAATTCTCAACCAGAGCTGCGAACGCTGCAATATCAGCATTTCGTTTATTTTTAAATAGGTTTTCCGTTCTTCAAGATCAGCGAGAGTTTAAGTTCATAGATGTTATCGGCTTTAAAAATGTCAGAGCCACAGAGCAAAGAACTCCGTTTAGCATCAATTCTAGGTATGACTTGATTGAATGCATAGACTCAACATTGAATGACATTGATTCAAAGACATTAGTAGTGTCAGAAGATAAATATAAAGAGGTTGACCCTTTTTATCACCCGTTACTTAACTGCATCATTGAACACATGGGAGGTTGTTATGCTTTGAGGGATAAAGATTCAAGTGATAAATTTTCAATTGAGTGTGCCAAACTTGCTCGGACTAGAGCCAAAGATGAAAATTGGTACGGCAATAGCCTAAGACAGGATGCATTACATTCAATTGGCATTATTCCGGAAATTGATAGTTATTTGATGTATGTGTTTATGATGAAACTGGCTGCAGTGACCGGAATGAATAGAGAGGCAATCGTTGATCTCGAGATAGATGACTTTGTATGGAATCACCCAGCAACCGGAAAGCCCTGTATTCGCTATTGGAAAGTCAGATCATTAGGTCAAAAAAGGCTTCACTTAGACCTGATTGATGCAGAAATACAGTGGATGACAATTAAACAGGGTCAAGAAGTCCGATGGATCTTTGATAAAGTTACGAAACTCACAGAACCTTTTCGAAAATATGCATCAGAATCTAATATCAACAGATTATTCATATTTAGGCACAAGAGTCGAAAAATAATCTCAATCCGTAGCTTTCGTGATGAGCGTAGTTTTGACAATGCGTCAGCTGTTCGGTTTGTGAAAAATCACAACCTTAGGGATGACAACGGCGATTTTCTGGAAGTTAATATATCAAAATTTAGAGCTACATTTGTTTCCGAACACATAGAGGCCGGTGTATCAATTCGAGAGATGCAGCTGTTATTAGGTCACCGTTCAATTACAACCACAATTGATTATCTTGATCGAATGGACTTTGATCGCTTTGCTAGAAAAAAGGTCAATGAAGCCCTAAAGAAAATTCATTCAAAATGTATAACGTCCCCAAAAAAGGCCAATAAACATACTGATAAAAACAAGCCGGAAGAGATACCTATTACCACAGTAAGTACGGGATTAGTTGCCTGTGTCAACGTAATGGACCCACCAGAGTTTATTCGTAACTTACCAAACTATGTGGAAGGGCAACCATGCTCGCTATTCAATAAATGTCTTGTTTGTGATAACTGCTTAATTACGAGGGATCACCTTCCTATGCTGTTTGCACAACAACGAGAATTTTTGAACTTATTGAACAATTCAAAAATTCTAAATACTCCGTACCATAGTGTCATTAAACAGAACACTGCTTTGTTAAATGAAGTATTGGGAGAGAATTCAGATTTTGATATTGATATCCGAAAAGAAGCAGAACTACTGTCACTCCATATAGAGCTTTCAAATGGAGCACTAATGTAAATGAATGAATTAAATGTTGAATTACTCATCAACGCGAAGCTATTCAAATACCCGATAGTTAAGATAATCCAACAACACAGTATCAATGAATTAACCGATGTAGAGGATAACCTAGTTGACTCTCTCCGAGTTTACATTGCTTTACTTGAAACTAAAGTGTCTAAAATATCTGTGTTTGGATCCAATGAATGGGACTTTTGTCACGAGAACCCAAAGTCTTTGTTTGCAAGTCATAATTATCGAATTGATTTTTCATGTTATAAATGTGTCCCAGAAACCATCTTGTTTGAAATGAAGTGCATAGCATTCTATTGGCTATTAGTTGGCAAGATAGGCACATCAAGTAAGAAAAAGCATAAGACAATCACTGTTCTAGAAACTATCAAACGAACATTAGCCTTTTTCGATAAGGTGTTTGACTATCTACGGTGCGAATATGGAACTGAGTTTATAGTTCAAAAAAAGGCACTCTTGAGCGATATAGATAAAAGCGATATTAAGCAAGCTTTGCTAAATAGGTCTGTAAAAAAGAGTTCTACTGTTAATGATTTTCTATCAAATAAACTGCATGATCCCATGCTAGTTAAGGATGTCCTTGGTAAGCCTTTTCTATTGTTTTGCGAAAGTGAATACAATTGGACTGGTACCAAACATAAACCAAACAATTTAGATATTTTACCAAATAGTGTGTTTGAGGAGTGTGTAACTAGCGCATCTCTATTAATTTATGATTTTCTGTCAAAATTTAATCTACCGATAAATGATAGTGTTATACAGCAACGCTTTAGTCTACTCTCAGCTTTACATAGTCCTTCAATATACGGCCAAATAAAAGCGTGTCATATAAACGCATATCGAGTTTATAGATTAACCAATGCTGGTTACGACGAACCATTCATTCGTAAATACGAAGTACCAGACGACATTATCCAAGAAAATGGTAGGTTATTTTCGATCAGAATGCAGGATAGACGCTATTGGTATAGTGATTTAGAGTCATTACCAAATCGGAGAAAGATTAAACAGTATATTCATGTAATTCAAGGCGCAGCGTTATTCCTATTTCTTGCTTTCACCGGTATGCGAACATCTGAATTAAAGTTTATCAAGCTTAACAATTGGGAGTTCACAACTGGCATTAAAGATGGCCGTATAATTAGTGACATCCCTCAGATAGCAACCAGAGTGTCTAAAGGTCAGGATGAAACTCATGGCTTATTCCATGATAAATGGGTATTGATCCCAGCTGTTGTTGATGCACTAGCTTGCTTGGAATTTCTTTCTACGATATCTCAGAATGATTATATTTATTCAGCACTTAATAAAACAATTAGGAACTACGAGTCTGATACTGGGACACCAACAAATCGTAATTTTTATGAACTAGTAGCGGCATTTATTACGCCAATAACAGAACTAAAACCGACAATTCAAACAATGCGTGATACGCTAGCATACCAGATGTTTCGGATAGACCTTGGACTACCATTCATTTCCTACCAGTTAAAACACCTTGTTGATTTTGTTGATAAGGAAACATCTTTAGGTTCGGTTGCTGATGTTACTCTTGGGTACGGTGGTATAGGCCAGATTCTTACTAAAAATGGCCGTATTCGCCAGAAAGTCGAAAGAGAGAAGGTTGAATCTAATTATGACCCCGATGGCATTTACTATGGTGGGAAAGGAGCAGAACACATAAGCCGAATGCAGACATTGTTCCAAGGCTATATCGAAGAAGGTCACACAAAAGATGAAGTGTTTGCAGCTCTTGCCGAACAAGGTGTTGGGTTAATCGATGTGGGCGGTGCTCTTTGTTATGGTGATAGAACAGAGGAATTTGACCCAACCCTTCCGTGTGTTGGTTCCTTGAGATGTAATCCTGTTCGTTGCAAAAATGCTGTAATTTCAAAAACTCATTTACCAAGATGGAAAGAAATTTATCTTAGTAACAAGTCCTCACTTGATAATGGAACCGCTGATGATAACAAAGATGCTGTTGTTGAAGCAATGCAAGAAGCAGAAGAAGTAATCAAGTTCATTCAATCAAATGGTGACGATAATGACTAATGCATTCGATAAAGCAAATCAGCAAGAGTTTGATGAGAACACAAAGGTCATTAATGCAGCTCTCTTTAAGATTGAATCTAATCCAGATCTAAAACCAACTATCGCTCAATTAGTGAAATTAACTGGCCTGCATAGAAACACTATTTCAAATCGAGGTTGGCCCAGTTCAAAACTAAATGCTATCAAAGGTGACCGACATGAGAAAAAACTGAAATCAAAAGAAAATGTAAAACAACAAGATGTAAGTGTTCAGCTGGATCAAGCACTTGATGAGTTGTTGTATTGGCATCATCTTGCATCAGAGCAAGAAGAAGAGATCTCCAATCTAAGAAGGCAGTTATCATTAAAATCTGAATCAATGGAATTTTATAAGTCTGAAACCAGTTCTCTACGTTTTAAAATCAAAGCATTTGTCGATGAGAATAGTCGATTAAAGTCATTGCTTAATTCACTATAAACGGCGTTTAATTTCAAGTTCATAGCTTCAGTGGCTAATCATGGTGCAACCGGTTAAAGATTGGAAAGCAACTTTTATTCAAGGCCATTTGTTATCTCTAGTTACGCGAGCCTTAAGGTTTTGAATTAGCTTGACAGCATAGTCTAACACCTCAGGACTTTGCTCATTTTTTACTGCAAGAGGTACGGCTTTCAGACGAAGATCGACTTTGTTTCTTTCATTACCTTGTGGTAATGAAGAAGCCCACATACCTATATCGTATCTCGCCCTTTCTCTGTTAGGTATAGACAAACTGCCTAATGAAATGCAGCTTTAATGTGCTCATCTTAATCCACAAAAAGTGGATGATTGATGAGATAATTTGCATTTTTTGTGAGGAAAACTCTTATACGTGTTTCCTTTTAACTCTAAAGCCCTAGTTGCCGAAAAAGTCTATGATTTAAATGCTTATCTTACGCTCAATACAAATGAAACGTAATCAGATATTTTCCTGTTGGTTACTTTTATTAGATTGAATGACGGGGGTTGCTCTATCTTAGGACTACAATTTTTAGCAAAAAATGGCCAATGATTAGTCATTCAAGAGTTAACAGTATTTCAATGAATAGAACCGGTTCTAGTAATAAGTGATGGTTGCTATCAATTAAAAAAGAACCAGTAAGACTAATCTTCTTCGGTTTCTGTTACCTTAAATCTCTCGAACAAGCGATATGTACATGTAAGGGACAGTAAAGTATTTCTGTGCTTTGATATGAGAAGCACGATTTTGTGATCATTTAAGCTTTGCTCAGCTAGCGATCTGACAAAGACGGCGAGCTAATGACGATTTCCACTGATTTTTAAAACATATCTCATATTCCAATAAATGCCTCAATAACTCGTTCTCTAAACTGTCCTAATGTTAGTGATTGATGAAGTAGGCTGTGCTTGCTCCCAACTATTTCTCCTTTATCGCTATTCCAATACATCTCCCCATCACTTCTAATGGTACTAGATGGGAGTGATAGATCATTTGGAGGCGTCTGATTTAGCATCTCTTCGTTGACATTTTTCTGCATAACATATAAGCAAGACTCAGGAATATCCTGTTCAATTCTCTCAGAAAACTTCATCAAACTTTCTTCTGCAAAGGTGTATAACCAAGCTTCTTGGTTATTGCTTTCTGTGATCCTAAGGATACGCCCTAATATCTGACGAAAGTGCAATTCAGTACGAACACTACTTAAATGACAGCAGACTTGAAGCCTTGGTATGTCGGTTCCTTCACTGATCATGCCAATACTGATAATCCAGGGAGAATAACCACTTTTGAATTGCTCAATAATACTTTGAGCGTCTGGGTCATGGTAGGAGACCATCACACTATGTTGCTTTAATTGCTCGTGCAGAATTGCCTCTATTTGTTTCGCATGTGATACGGATGTGGCAACGATAAGTCCGGCAGCATTGTTGTTTGTTTCTCTAATTGAGTAGAGTTTTTCTACTGAAAGTTGGAGAATATGAGTTAAAGCATCTTTATCTTGTAAGATACTGGAGTAACTGATCTTTTGCTCTTTAAATAGGGCCTGAATCGATGAATAGGACTTATTCTGTTCTGAGCTGATAAATTGTAACCGTTCATTATCCACTAATACTAGTTTCGGCTTTCGACACACTTTTTCTGAGATAGCCTGCCTTAAAGTGTATTGGTAATCACAGATGATCTTTCCTTCCGGATCGCTGTAAGAACTCAGTGATATAGGTAGGCAATCTGTACGCCAGGGAGTTCCCGTAAGTGCTAAAGTATACGTAGCTGCTTTCTGAACCTTCAAAATTACCTGCTCTCCCCAGGCATTAGCTTCAGCTAGTGTTTCGCCGGAACAATGGTGAATTTCATCGAATATTGCTAATACTCGGTGTTTTGAGATAGCTGTCCAAAACGACTCATCTAGGTATTGGATGGCTTGATACGTCAGTGAAGTCCCTAATGAGCCAAGCGTGCCATTAAATGGGCATTGTAATATACTCGAGAAGGTTACGGTAAATCCGCTAGCAACGTTTACTGATGGAGAAAAACACATGATTAAGTCAATCATATTTGCATCTAGTAATTGCTTGCTAACATGAGCTGCCATTAGCGTTTTGCCTGCTCCGGGAGTAGCTTGAACGAGAAAATGCTTACTACCAGATGTATATTTTTCAATTGCTTGTTTTATACACTCTTGTTGCCATGCTCTCAGCATTAACTCTCCTCCGTTTGGAGTAATTCTATCGTTTTTGTTAAAGCTGTAACCTGCCCAGTTATAATTGCAGAGCGCTGTGCTGATTCTTGATGCAGCCTTCGTACTTTTTCCTGTGTTTGAGGAAATTGCGTCATAATCGAACGATATTCGTCCATTTCAGCAATTGATATTGCAAGCTCTCCATTTAACTGGCTCCTTATTTTGTTTAATTCATCCAAGTAAAAGGGTGGTTTGGTTGTAATTGTAGTATCAGCTTTGCCCCGTTTTTGCTGATCATTGACCGTAGCTTTGAACTCTTCAAATCGATGGGTTTTGTGAAAAACTTTGTTTCGGAAGCTTCCTTGAGCTGTTAGTAACCCTTGTTTAACCATAGCGTTGAGTTGTTTGGATACGAATATACGCACATAATCTTTACTCTTCTCTTGCATGGTTGTCGCTAATAGAACATCTCTAATATTGGGAATTTTAAATTCATCAGCATCAGACTTATTAAGAAAATCAATGATATCGTGGTGAATGGTAAAGACTTTCGACACGTATAAACTCTCGGTATTCAATTGTGGAGGGCAAAAAAACAATTGCGGATTATAGTCCGTGGTAATGGACGCATCAAGAATGGATAGTCTTTCTTTTTAATGTACGATTGAAATGAAAGACTTAGCGAAAAAATTCGGTGATAATGTTCGTTCTATTCGAAAAGATAGAGGTATTTCTCAGGATAAGTTAGCCTTAACTGCCGACATTGACCGCAGCTATGTAGGACGTATCGAGCGTGGTGAAGTGAATATTACCCTCGAAAAAGCATATAAAATAGCTCAAGTACTTAGCTGCGATATTCGTGATTTACTACCTTAGAGTTCATTAGTTTCGTGAGTGCTACAGATCTAATCTTAATGGTTAATGTAATGTCGGAATAACATAGTAGACTTGTATAAAGGCTTACTAACATCACAAAATACATCCTGGCAATCGTTGAAAGAACCAAGAAAAAATACAACTCATAAGTTTTATACTGCTTGTACTGTCAATCGATGGCGTTTCAACCTGAGAAGTTCGCATCTTTTAACACATAACATCATGTAGTGTTTAAAGAACAACACGCAAATGAAAACGATAACTTATTTCATTTGCGTGCGCTGATATTAATGATCATTTTTCAGGTAGTTAGACTTAATGTTCTAATTATTAAAGTTGACACTTTTGTAGATTAATATATTTGTTTTTAAATGATTTTAAAGTCTGATAATTGTGTTAGGTTATTTAAAGTTTGGTTGATTTTAAGTATTGGAATATTCCGAATGGTTATATTTAGATATATACCTTAACTTTTCAGTTCTACCCATTTCTGGGTATTTGGGGTTGTCTTAAGTGGCTTTATCTGGAGACCTTTGTAAGGTGAGTGCCTTTATATATATTGTTGGCTCATTTAACCACAATAAATGCATTGATATATAACCACTCTAATTTTGTTGTCTTTAAATAAAAATATATTTTAATCTTGATTATTTTTATTTGCCTTCTAGTCTTTATGTATTAATAACATAATATTATAAATTTTTAGTTTAGAGCGAGCGTTAATTGATAAACCCGCCTTTATAAAGGTTATTAGCTTACTCAACTAAAGGCTAGGAAGGATTATTGAAAGCAATGAATGCAATTAAAAAGGTATGTCTATTTATTGGCACCATCGCTTTATCTGCTTGCACCAGTAAAGGAAGCCTATTAGTAGGTGAAGAGCCCGTACAGCCTAAGGGAGGTGAATCAGTCTCCCAAGTTGTCTTCTCGTATGCCAGTTCAATTGAAGAACAGTCAGAAGCCATAGTCATTTTTGCTAATGGTGCCGTTATGGCTGGGTTACAGCCCTCACAGCACGTTGTTTTACCTGTTTGTAATGGTAATCAGTCATTCCAAGTCACGAGAGGTGGAATGCTGGAGGCTGTTAATGTAGATGTTACAGGCAGTTTAGTTCAACACATCAAGTTTTTACCTTACTCCGCACCTTCGGGTATACGCTACGAACAAACAAACATTTCCTATTTAGACGATAGTGTCGCTAACGCTAGCTCTAGGAGCTTCTTAGTTCCTCGCCACGATTTAGATTGTAGTATCGATCAACCGATTGAGTTCAATCTCAGCTCGGAATCATTTTTTGAGTTTGGGGGCGCGCAGCTTATGGATGTTGTTCAAGGTGACGAGTTGCAGAAGCTAGTCGACTTTATTGATAACCATAAAAACAAGGGTTTAAAGGTCACTGTCTCTGGCTATACCGATCATATAGGTGAAAGAAACTTTAATCAGAAGCTTTCTGAAGAACGTGCTCAAACTGTGGCTGATTACATTATCAGCCGTGGCTACGATGGGCCGATACGCGCTTTTGGTTTCGGTTCTAGTGAGCCTATCGTTAAGTGCTCGACTAAGCTTGCTCGCAAGGAATTGATTCGTTGCTTGCAGCCTAATCGTCGTGTCACGGTTCGGATCTGGCAGAGCAAGAAATGAATCACCACACTTGGCATTAATCAGTAAGAAATGCCTTAAATCATCCGTTGTTTTTACTCATTCATCGTAAGGGGTAGGAACAGGTTTACGTGACAACCTATGTACAAAACTAGGTCATCAAAAACATTTAACTAATCAATAATTTGGCAGGTATTGTGTTATGGATAATCAGTACGAAATCATCGTTCGTGATGGCGATCAGATTGTTGAACGCTATGATGTGGCGGCTAACAATGGTAGTACTTCTATAGGGGTACAAAATAATGTTCTTTACGAAGTGGTTGAACCAAGTACGGGTGTAGCCCCACAACAAGTTTTGTTTAAACGAATTGATGACTCGTTAGAAATCCGTTTGGGTGGCACGCCAGCCAATGCTCCAGCTAATTTAATACTCGAAGGCTACTTTCAACTAGATAACCCTCCTAAATTTGTTGGCTTAGCGGAAGACGGACAATACTACTACTTCGTTCCACAATCTGGATTAACGGAAGATCTTCTAGAAAGCTTAGAAGAAGATGAAGTTGTTTTTCAAAGTTTAGGCTATGACACGGTCGAAGAACAAACAGTTTGGTGGCCGATGATCTTGGGTGGCGTTGCTCTGGTGGGACTCGGAGCTGCCGCGATAGGAGGGGGGAGCAATGGAAGTAGCAATAATGATGAACAACCTGCTGTTGAAGATACTGAAGCTCCTAATGTTGGTTTTAGTGACTTGGCGACTAATGATAGTACACCTGCCTTAAGTGGTACTGTAAACGATGCTACAGCATCGATTGTTGTTACGATTAATGGGGTTGATTACCCAGCTATAAATAATGGTGATGGTACTTGGAGCTTGCTGGATAATACCTTACCCGAGCTTGCAGAAGGAGAGTACGCTGTAAAAATAACCGCGACAGATCCAGCTGGTAACAGCAGCACAGTATCCGGCAGCTTGGTCATAGATCTAACAGCTCCTGATACCCCAACGATAAACCCTAGTGATGGTAGTGACTTAAGCGGCAACGCTGAACCTGGCAGCCTAATTCAGATAGATGTCAACGGTGATGGTAAAACTGATTATACTACTGTTACTGATGATTCAGGGTCTTGGAGTATTACTTTTGAGCCTGCGTTAGAGAATGGATCAGAAGTCAAAGTAACAGCCACTGATAAAGCTGGCAACGAAAGTGGGCCTAGTGTATCGACGATTGACGCTCAGGGGCCTAACATACAAGTAAACGATGTGCTGACTAATGACACAACACCAGAATTAGGTGGCACCATTGATGATCCCACGGCGACTATTATTGTTAGCTTGAACGATGAGCAATACGTTGCAACTAATAATGGTGATGGGACTTGGATACTAGCAGACAATACTTTACCGTCGCTAGCTGATAACAGCTACACCGTTACGGTGACCGCCACCGATGAAGTCGGCAATCAAGGGACTGCCACAGGGGTTGTGGTTATTGATACAAATGCACCTACTGTACCTGCTGCGCCCTCAACCCCAGAATTAAACCCTACTAATGGCTCAGAGATCAGCGGCACGGCAGAAGCCGGCAGTGAAGTGCAGGTGGATGTGGATGGGGATGGCATTTCCGATTA
>NZ_JAWOUB010000027.1:0-50309 GCF_033339195.1 Vibrio sp. 811 | reverse complement strand
GGTGGCTACGACGGGATTCGAACCTGTGACCCCATCATTATGAGTGATGTGCTCTAACCAGCTGAGCTACGTAGCCAAAACCATATTTTTTGTTCTCAACGCTTTGTTGCCTTGTCGTTGGGAACGGCGCGCATTATGCGAAGTTGAGTGAGATCCGTCAACAGTTTTTTTTAATAAATTTCGGAAAAAACCTCGTTCGCTTCCTTTTTAAACAAAGAGGCGTGTTTATGATCTAAAACTGGAAATAAATTAGCTTGCAGTTGCGTAATTTATTTTTGTTCATTTACTTAAGGTATTAAAAAAGCCAGCTTAACAGCTGGCTTTTAGTGTAAATGAAGTGTTTAGAATTCATTCATTTAATTAAACATTGAAGCGGAAGTGTACAACATCGCCATCTTTTACGATGTAGTCTTTACCTTCTAGACGCCATTTACCTGCGTCTTTTGCGCCATTTTCACCATTGAATTGGATGAAATCGTCGTAACCAACTACTTCTGCACGAATAAAGCCTTTCTCGAAGTCAGTGTGGATCTTACCTGCCGCCTGAGGCGCAGTTGCACCAACAGGGATTGTCCAAGCACGTACTTCTTTAACACCTGCTGTGAAGTAGGTGTGTAGAGTCAGTAGTTCGTAACCAGAGCGAATTACACGGTTCAGGCCCGGCTCTTCGATCCCCATATCTGCTAGGAATTCTTCGCGATCTTCATCTTCTAGTTCAGATAGTTCAGATTCGATAGCTGCACATACAGGTACAACGACATTGTTTTCTTTTTCTGCGAACTCACGAACCGCATCTAGATATGGGTTATTTTCGAAGCCATCTTCGTTTACGTTTGCAATGTACATAGTTGGCTTCAGTGTTAGGAAGTTTAGGTAGCCGATTGCTGCTAACTCTTCTTTAGATAGCTCAACTGTGCGTGCCATGCCGCCTTCAGTTAGTACTGGTAACAGTTTTTCTAGTACGGTTAGTTCAAATTTTGCGTCTTTATCGCCGCCTTTTGCCTTCTTCGCGTTACGTTGAATCGCTCGCTCACAAGAATCAAGGTCAGCCATTGCAAGTTCAAGGTTGATCACTTCGATATCTTCGATAGGTGAAACTTTACCTGAAACGTGAACAATGTTTTCGTTTTCAAAACAGCGTACAACGTGGCCAATCGCGTCTGTTTCACGGATGTTAGCTAGGAATTTGTTACCTAAACCTTCACCACGTGATGCACCAGCAACAAGACCAGCGATGTCCACGAACTCCATCGTCGTTGGAAGAACTCTCTGTGGGTTAACGATCTTAGCTAGTGCGTCTAGACGTAGATCTGGCACAGGAACCACACCAGTGTTTGGTTCAATGGTACAGAACGGGAAGTTTGCTGCTTCGATACCCGCTTTAGTTAGTGCGTTGAACAGAGTTGATTTACCTACGTTAGGTAGACCAACGATGCCACATTTAAAACCCATGATAGTAACCTTATTCAGCTTTGAACGTGTGGAGGCGATTTTGTGCTTTAGATAGGCCATCCTTAATCAGGATATCTAGACAACGAACAGCCTCATCAGCTGCTGCATCTAAAAGCTCTTGCTCTTTAGCTGGCGCTTTACCTAATACAAAACCCGCCACTTTATCTTTGTGTCCCGGATGACCAATGCCAATACGAAGACGATAAAAATCTTTGTTATTGCCCAGTTTGCTAATGGTGTCACGCAGACCGTTGTGTCCACCGTGCCCCCCACCTTTTTTAAACTTAGCGACACCTGGCGGTAAGTCTAGCTCGTCATGAGCAACCATGATCTCTTCAGGTTTAATTTGATAAAATTTCGCAAGCGCAGCGATCGATTTACCTGATAGATTCATGAAGGTGGTTGGGATAAGCAAACGGAGATCCTGGCCATTGACCATAATGCGTCCTGTTAGACCAAAAAACTTTGGTTCGTTCTTCAGTGTAACGTTGTGAACGCGTGCTAATTCTTCTACAACCCAAGCGCCCGCATTGTGACGAGTTCTGGCGTATTCTGGTCCTGGATTAGCAAGACCAACAAGAAGTTTGATTTGTTGACTCAAGGTTAGGATCTCTCTGGAATCTCAAAAAGCGCAGTATGATAGCACAGAAAACTCGCGGTGGGCGACCAAGGGATTTTCTAGTTATCAGTACAAATAAAAAAACACCCCAAAGAGGGGTGCTTTTGAAATCAGTGTAACTGAAATGTTCGTATTAGTTGAACATTGCAGAGATTGACTCTTCGTTGCTGATACGACGAATCGCTTCAGCCAGCATGCGAGATAGGCTTAGTGTTGTCACTTTACCTGTTGCAGCCATCTCTTTAGACAGAGAGATAGAGTCAGTTACGATAACTTGGTCAAGAACTGAGTTCTTGATGTTATCCGCAGCGTTGCCTGAGAATACTGCGTGAGTAGCGTAAGCGAATACACGCTTAGCACCGCGCTCTTTTAGTGCTTCAGCTGCTTTACATAGTGTGCCACCTGTGTCGATCATGTCATCAACGATCACACAGTCACGACCTTCAACATCACCGATTAGGTTCATTACTTCAGAAACGTTTGCACGTGGACGACGCTTATCTACGATTGCGATGTCGATGTCGCCTAGTGCTTTTGCTGTTGCACGAGCACGAACAACGCCACCTAGGTCAGGAGATACCACTACAGGGTTATCTAGACCGCGAGCCTGCATATCTTCAAGTAGCACTGGCGTGCCGAAGATGTTGTCTACAGGTACATCGAAGAAGCCTTGAATTTGCTCTGCGTGTAGGTCGATAGTTAGAACGCGGTCAACACCAACGTTAGATAGGAAATCAGCAACAACTTTTGCAGTAATTGGCACACGCGCAGAACGTACACGACGGTCTTGGCGAGCGTAGCCGAAGTAAGGGATAACTGCAGTGATACGGCCTGCTGAAGCACGGCGCATTGCATCAATCATAACAACCAATTCCATTAGGTTGTCGTTAGTCGGTGCACAAGTGGATTGAATGATGAAAACATCGCTACCACGAACATTCTCATTGATTTGAACTGCAACTTCGCCATCAGAAAAGCGAGAAACAGATGCATCACCAAGAGAGATGTAAAGACGATCAGCAATACGTTGGGCTAGTTCAGGTGTTGCGTTACCAGCAAATAGCTTCATATCAGGCACGGTGGAAACCTCGGGTTTGCGTCCAGTTTAAATAGGTCGGTGTGAGGCTGATTGGTATTCAGCCAAAGTCTCTTTTAATGGCGAAATATTGCGCCCTTGAGCGATAAATGCCGAGACTTTATCAGAGAGTTGTGCAAGGATAGTTTCTGCTTCAGATTTGCTCGAAAATTCAGCAAAAACGCAAGATCCTGTCCCCGTCAATCTTGACGGCGCGTATTGTAGCAGCCAAGAAAGTTGCTTATCAACCTCTGGGTAGAGCATTCGTACAATTTTTTCGCAATCGTTTACGCTTGGCGTATTTAAAAGTGTTTCTAGATCTCGTTTTGGGGTGTTTCGCGTCAGATCTGGATGACAAAAAACGTCGACGGTTGCGATAGATACATTCGGTCTGACGACTAAATACCATTTTTCTTCGGGATAAGCAGGAGAGAGTTTTTCACCAACACCTTCAGCAAAAGCTGCAAATCCGCGCACAAATACGGGCACGTCTGCGCCTAGTTTTAAACCTATTTCAGCCAGTTCGTCGTCAGTTAGATTCAGTTGCCATAAGTAATTCAGTGCCACTAATGCTGTAGCTGCATTCGATGAGCCCCCACCAATGCCTCCACCCATAGGCAGCACTTTCTGTAGCTCAATGTGCGCGCCAAAAGGGCAGTTTGAGTAAGCTTGAAGCGCGGTTGCTGCTTTCCAAATTAAATTGTCTTGAAGAGGCACACCTTCTATCTCTGGAGAAATCGTAATATCACCAGAATGGTTCGCTTGAATGGTGAGCTCATCGCCGTGATCGACGAATTGGAATAAGGTTTGTAACTCGTGGTAGCCATTCTCTGTACGGCCGTTGATATATAGAAAGAGATTCAATTTCGCTGGTGATGGCCAGCGTGTTGAAAGTTCAATCATTGGGTGATGTTCCATTTTGTGATCACTAGATTTATTTTGACATCAGCTGTGGTGAGTTTCAGCTTATTTGGCAGAGGGAGAGACTGTTCATGCCATTGAACGTCGCCATATCGTTGATAAGCGATACTCCAATCATTTAAACCAATTTGTTTGTTTAACGCTTGCAGTGTATTGGTTGGAGACAGTTGGAATTTGTCGGCATCGGTAGGTAGACCTAATAGCCAGTCAGGCATGTGCTCGACGGGCATCATTAACCCTGTAAGACGGTAAATCAGCTGGTTAGCACTGCGAGAAGAAAGGACCTGATCATCGTAAGTTTCTACTGTGGCGCCTTGTGGGGTGATGGTGAGCTTTAATGCCGTTTGTCCGAGAATCGTTGTTAAACGCAACTGGCTTAGTGCTGAAGAATGTTTCCAGTAGAAGTTTAAATTTTGTCTTTGGTCTGGGCCAATATAACCAAGTTTCCCCGTTGCTTGAAAATCTTGGATGGTTTCGAGTCGCTGCTCATGAGCTTGCCATTCAACGCTGGTAACACTTTCAGGAACGGACGAACAACCAGCGAGCAGTAAGCTCGACAAGAAAAAAAGAATAAAGGAGCGTAACGTCATGTTTGATGGCTTATTAATCAGTTTCATCGGGAATCGCTCACAACTATAGCATTGAAAAGTCGCACTTAGGAAAACAAATCCGGCTTACCCTTTCAATAAATGCGTGCTTACAGTAAAATTCTGGACCTATTTTATAACCTATCCCAGAGATACCACGTTAGATGTCCTTGCTTGCTATTGGAATTAATCACAATACAGCGTCTGTCGACTTGCGAGAGAAGGTGGCGTTTGGTCCGGATAAACTCGGCCCTGCACTCGAGCAACTTAGAGAGCACGAAGCGGTTAACGGCAGTGTGATTGTTTCAACCTGTAACCGAACTGAGTTGTACTGCGATGTTAAGCAAGGAGCGCGAAACAAGTTGATCGATTGGCTTGCTCAATTTCATCAAGTGAGCCGCGAAGATTTAATGCCGAGTTTGTATGTTCATGAAGAACAAGCTGCAATAAAGCATTTGATGCGCGTATCGTGCGGTCTTGACTCTCTGGTGTTGGGTGAGCCTCAAATTTTAGGGCAGGTAAAGCAAGCATTTTCTGACTCGCGAGATCATCAAGCCGTCGATGCCTCGATTGATAAACTGTTTCAAAAGACGTTCTCAGTCGCCAAACGGGTAAGAACAGAGACAGATATTGGTGGCAATGCCGTGTCCGTGGCTTATGCGGCATGTACACTGGCAAAACATATTTTTGAGTCGTTATCAGATTCAACCGTGCTTTTAGTTGGTGCGGGTGAGACGATTGAATTGGTCGCGAAGCATTTAGCGTCCAACGGTTGCACAAAAATGATTGTCGCGAACCGCACTAAAGAGCGCGCGCAAGGCTTAGCGGACCAATTTGGCGCAGAAGTGATCAGTTTGAACGAAATTCCTGAACATTTGGCGAAAGCGGACATTGTGATTAGCTCAACGGCGAGCCCATTGCCTATTATTGGCAAAGGTATGGTCGAAACGGCTCTAAAGCAGCGCCGACATCAACCTATCTTGTTAGTCGATATTGCGGTGCCGCGAGATGTAGAGTCGGAAGTCGGTGAACTGAACGACGCATATCTGTATTCTGTTGATGACTTGCAATCTATCATCGACAGCAACATTGAGCAGCGTAAAGTCGAAGCGATTCAAGCTGAAGCGATTGTTAGTGAAGAAAGCGCTGCATTTATGACATGGTTGCGTTCACTGCAAGCCGTCGATAGTATTCGCGACTATCGCAAATCAGCCAACGAAATTCGTGAAGAGTTACTGAGCAAAAGTTTGCAATCTTTAGCGGCAGGCGCAGATCCGGAGAAAGTGCTGCGCGAGCTGAGTAATAAACTCACCAACAAACTGATTCACGCTCCAACTCGCGCATTGCAAAGTGCAGCAGAGCAAGGCGAACCAGCAAAATTAACGATTATCCGCCAAACACTTGGCTTGGATGATCTATAACTCACGCTTTTTATTAAGAAAACGACACTATGAAAGCCTCTATTCTGACTAAGCTAGAAACGCTAGTAGAACGTTACGAAGAAGTTCAACATCTTCTTGGTGATCCTGATGTAATTGGAAATCAGGACAAATTCCGTGCTCTATCAAGAGAGTACTCTCAGCTAGAAGAAGTAACCAAGTGCTTCCAAGCTTATCAACAAGCACAAGAAGATCTTGTCGCCGCTGAAGAGATGGCAAACGAAGACGACGAAGAAATGCGTGAAATGGCGCAAGAAGAAATCAAAGAAGCGAAAGCGACGATTGAGCGTCTTACTGATGAGTTACAGATTCTTCTTCTGCCAAAAGATCCGAACGATGATCGTAACTGTTTCCTAGAAATTCGTGCAGGTGCGGGTGGCGACGAAGCGGGTATCTTCGCGGGTGATCTATTCCGTATGTACAGCAAGTACGCAGAAAAGCGTGGCTGGCGCATCGAAGTCATGTCTTCAAACGAGGCAGAGCACGGTGGTTACAAAGAGATGATCGCGAAAGTAAGCGGCGACGGTGCATACGGCGTGTTGAAATTTGAGTCAGGCGGTCACCGTGTACAGCGTGTTCCAGCAACAGAGTCTCAAGGTCGTGTGCATACTTCTGCTTGTACAGTAGCAGTAATGGCGGAAATCCCTGAAGCGGATCTGCCAGAAATCAAAGCAGCAGACCTGAAAATCGATACGTTCCGTGCATCTGGCGCGGGTGGTCAGCACGTTAACACCACGGATTCTGCAATCCGTATTACCCACTTACCAACGGGTACGGTAGTAGAGTGTCAGGATGAGCGTTCACAGCACAAGAACAAAGCGAAAGCAATGGCGGTTCTTGCTGCTCGTATCGTTCAAGCGGAAGAAGAGCGTCGTGCCGCAGAAGTGTCTGATACACGTCGTAACCTTCTAGGTTCTGGTGACCGTAGTGACCGTATTCGTACCTACAACTACCCACAAGGTCGTGTGTCTGATCACCGTATCAACCTAACCATCTATCGTTTGAACGAAGTGATGGAAGGTGACCTGCAAAGCTTGATTGATCCTGTGATTCAAGAGCACCAAGCAGACCAACTTGCGGCGCTCGCAGAGAACGGCTAATCGATGAGCCAAGTTCAATCGATTGAGCAAGCACTGAAAAGTGCGACGGCGAAACTGGCAGAAGGCGGCAAAGAGTCGCCTTCTCTCGATGCAGCTGTACTCCTTTGCCATGTCCTTGGCAAACCACGAACTTACCTGCTGACCTGGCCAGAAAAAGCGTTAGAAGCAGAGCAAAAATCTCAGTTTGACGCTCTACTTGAACGACGTTTAACTGGTGAACCCGTCGCTTATATTATTGGTGAGCGAGAGTTTTGGTCTTTACCGTTCAAAGTTTCTCCCTCTACCTTGATCCCAAGACCGGATACAGAACGTTTGGTCGAGGTTGCACTCGATAAGACCTACGAGCAAACTGGGCCTATTTTAGATCTTGGAACGGGGACGGGGGCAATTGCTATCGCACTCGCATCTGAAATGCCAAAACGTCAAGTGATGGGCGTAGATCTCAAACAAGAAGCGAAAGCACTTGCAGAGTACAATGCTGAGCAGCTAAACATCAAAAATGTGACCTTTGCTCAAGGCAGTTGGTTTGAGCCTATTACAGAAGGTACGAAGTTTGCTTTAATTGTCTCCAACCCGCCATATATTGATGAAAAAGATCCACATTTATCCCAAGGTGATGTGCGCTTTGAGCCAAAATCTGCATTAGTTGCTAAAGAGAATGGCTTAGCTGATATTCGTCATATCTCGGATCTTGCTCGTCAGTATCTTGAAGTGGGCGGTTGGCTGGCATTTGAACATGGTTATGATCAAGGTGAGGCGGTGCGTGAGATAATGCGTGGCTTTGGTTACCAACAGGTCGCTACGGAAAAAGATTATGGCGGTAACGATCGAGTAACGCTTGGTTGTCTGGCCAGTTAATCATGGAAGTCAGCAAACACTAACTAAAAAGAGAAGAAAAATGTACGTAGCTCTAAAACACATACACTTAGTGACGATCGCTCTCAGCGCGACGCTACTATCGATCCGATTCGTGTTAATGATGATGAACTCACCGAAGCGAAATAATCGCTTTTTGAAAGTGTTTCCCCACATCGTTGATACTGCATTGCTAGTGTCAGGTATCGCGCTTATTTTCATTACGGGTTTCATCCCGTTTACCGATGCCGCACCGTGGTTAACAAACAAAATCACCTGCGTACTGGCGTACATTGCGCTTGGATTCTTCTCATTGAAACTTGCGAAAAACAACCTACTGAAGATATTTGGCTTTTTCGGCGCATTAGGTTGGTTGGTCATGGCTGCAAACATTGCTGTGTCTAAGAGCCCTACGTTATTTGGATAGACGTCATGTTAGAGTTTTTTGACGAAGATTTTGACAATATACCGTTGGTGGAAGGTGCGCTTGAGCTAAACAAAGCGATTAACCCAGAAACCAAAGTACATTGGGCGAAACAAGAGTTAGAGCGTCTTTACAAAGATGCAGAAGCCACGCTTGTTCATGAAACCGATGAAGAGCAACGATTTGATGCATTCCTACGACTGTTTTTCCACGAGTGGGGATTCAAAGGCGACGAGCAGGAATACTTTATTTCGGACAACAGCTTCATCGATAAAGTGTTGGAGCGCAGAAAAGGTATTCCTGTGAGCTTAGGTTCGATTTTGTTATACCTAGGCAAAAAGCTGGGGTTCCCGTTGAAGGGAGTTACTTTCCCTACTCAGTTCCTGTTAAAAGTCGACTGGATGCATAAGAAGCCAGACTACATCAACCCATTTAATGGTGAGTATGTAGGTGAAAGGATTCTTCAAGCTTGGCTTATTGGCCAAGAAGGACCGCTAGCTCAGCTAAAGCCTGAACATTTTGAGGAAGCTGACAACCCAACAATTATTGGTCGCTGGTTGGCGTTGATTAAAAGTGCGATGTTGCGTGAAGAGCATTATACGCTGGCATTACGTTGTACAAATCTTGCTCTAACATTTGTGCCAGATGACCCATACGAAATTCGTGACCGTGGTTTTATTTTCCAACAGCTAGAGTGCCCTCAAGTAGCGGTATCAGATTTTCAGTACTTTATTGACCAATGCCCTGACGATCCGGCTTCCGAGCTACTAAAATCACAAGTTAATGTGATGAGTGAAACGCACGTCACACTTCACTAATTTTATCGATGTGCCGAACGGTGGCGTATCGTGGACAGAAAAAGAGAATCAAAATGGAACAGAAAATCGTTAATATCGGCGACATTCAGGTTGCTAACGACAAGCCATTCACCCTATTTGCAGGTATGAACGTTCTTGAGTCTCGTGATCTTGCGATGCAGATCTGTGAGCACTACGTAAAAGTAACGGAAAAACTTGGTATTCCTTACGTATTTAAGGCGTCGTTTGACAAAGCAAACCGCAGTTCTGTTCATTCATACCGTGGTCCAGGTCTGGAAGAAGGTATGAAAATCTTTCAGGAGCTGAAAGACACTTTTGGTGTAAAGATCATCACGGACGTTCACACTGAAGCGCAAGCTCAACCTGTCGCTGACGTGGTAGACGTTATTCAGCTTCCTGCATTCCTAGCTCGTCAAACTGACCTTGTTGAAGCTATGGCCAAAACAGGTGCGGTTATCAACGTGAAGAAACCTCAATTTATGAGCCCAGGTCAAGTGGGTAACATCGTTGAGAAGTTCGCAGAATGCGGTAACGACAAGATCATCCTATGTGAGCGCGGTTCTTGCCACGGCTACGACAACTTAGTGGTTGATATGCTTGGTTTTGGTGTGATGAAAAATGCTTCAAAAGGTAGCCCAATCATCTTTGACGTAACGCACTCACTACAAATGCGTGACCCATCAGGCGCAGCATCTGGCGGCCGTCGTGAGCAGACAGTTGAGCTTGCAAAAGCGGGTCTAGCGACAGGCATCGCAGGTCTATTTATCGAAGCGCACCCAAACCCAGACCAAGCGCGTTGTGATGGCCCATCTGCACTGCCTCTAGACAAGTTAGAGCCATTCTTAGCACAAATGAAATCGCTTGATGATCTGATCAAGAGCTTTGCAGATATCGATATCAAGTAAACGCCAGATGACTGGTGGTAACACATACTATAGCCAACCGAGTGTTGGCTATTTTTTTATCTGAAAAGCCGTGAATTCTCAAACTTGTTACTGATGAATTTGTTATTGCTAAACAATGCATCATAATTATTAAATCAATGTGTTAGGGTGCACGTGGTTTTCAAATAGATCCAATGCTTAAAATGTGCATCAGTAATCCCAATAAGAAAAAGGTAAATAAATGAATCAGCGTCTGATGATCAAAACTGTTTTGAGTGCCGCTATCTTGGCCTCGTTAGCTGGGTGTGCTACGCAACCTGCACCAGAATGGAATGCCGATACAACCTATAAATTGACCGTATTGCACACTAACGATCATCATGGTCGCTTTTGGCAAAATCGATACGGTGAATATGGCATGGCGGCGCGTAAAACGTTAATCGATGATTTGCGCGAAGAAATACAGGCTGAGGGGGGGAGCGTGTTATTGCTTTCTGGTGGTGACATCAACACAGGAGTACCTGAGTCTGATTTACAAGATGCCGAGCCGGATTTCAAAGGCATGAGCAAAATTGGTTACGATGCGATGGCTCTAGGTAATCATGAGTTTGATAATCCATTGGACGTGCTATTCAAGCAGCAAGAGTGGGCAAACTTTCCGATGTTGTCTGCCAATATTTACGATAAAAATACTGGCAAGCGTTTATTCCAACCATACGCGATGTTTAACAAGCAGGGCATTAAAATTGCGGTCATTGGTCTTACAACCGAAGACACAGCGAAACTTGGCAACCCTGAATTCATTGAACAAATTGACTTCCGTGACCCAAAAGAAGAAGCCAAGAAGTTGATTGCAGAACTGAAAGAGACAGAGTATCCAGATCTGATTTTTGCTGTCACGCATATGGGACACTATGAAAATGGTAATAGAGGCATCAATGCTCCTGGCGATGTGGCGTTAGCTCGTTATTTGAATGACGGCGATCTCGACATGATCGTTGGAGGACACTCACAAGAACCTGTGTGCATGGAAGGTCCAAACGTTATCAAAAAGAACTTTAAACCAGGTGATGAATGTCAGCCCGATAAACAAAATGGTACCTTTATTGTTCAGGCACATGAGTGGGGGAAATATGTGGGACGCGCCGATTACGAGTTTCGTAATGGCGAACTCTCGATGGTGAGCTACGATCTAATCCCTGTAAACTTGAAAAAGAAAATTAAAGTTGATGGTCAGTCGCAACGAGTCTTGATCCAAGATGAGATTAAACAAGACGAAATGATGCTTGAGTTTCTTCGTCCTTATCAAGAAAAAGGTCAGGGCAAGCTAAACGTGAAGATTGCAGAATCTAACGGTAAGCTTGAGGGTGACCGCAATGTGGTTCGTTACCAGCAAACAAACTTAGGTCGATTAATTGCAACGGCTCACATGGAACGTGCGAAAGCAGATTTTGCTGTAATGAATTCTGGTGGTGTTCGAGATTCGATTGCTGCGGGTGATATTACTTATAAAGACGTGCTCACTGTTCAGCCATTTGGCAATATGGTTTCTTACGTTGATATGACGGGTAAAGAGGTATTAGATTATCTAAATGTCGTTGCAACTAAGCCTGTTGACTCTGGTGCTTATGCACAGTTTGCCGGCATTGCGATGAGTATCAATAATGGTGAGGTAACCAATGTGTTTATTGGTAATAAGCAACTTCGCTTAGATGGTAATTACCGCTTTACAGTACCAAGCTATAATGCTGCTGGTGGAGATGGTTACCCTAAAATCGACGATCATCCAGGGTATGTAAATACAGGTTTTACCGATGCTGAAGTTTTGAAGGATTATTTAGAAACACACAGCCCTATTGATGTTAATGAGTATGCCCCTTCAGGTGAAATCACGTATTTAGTTGATACGGCGATTGATCAGTAACCCAACAGAGAAAAAGCGATTGACTCAAACTCGCTGATATCATTAACTAAAAGCGCAGATCCAATTCAGTCTGCGCTTTTTGTTTTTATGAGGAGAATCTTGATGACTCCGGCCATTAATCTTGCGAAAAAGAAAAAAATTCCACACACCATCCATCAATATGAGCACGATCCTAGAGCCGATAGTTATGGTTTAGAAGCTGCTGAAGTGCTAGGACAGGATCCGAAAACAGTATTTAAAACCTTGTTGTTCTGCTTGAACGGGGAGCCAAAGAACCTTGCGGTTGCGATTATCCCTGTTGATCAAAAGCTGAACCTAAAACTGGCGGCGAAAGCAGCGAAGGGCAAAAAGGCCGATATGGCTGATCCGGAAATCGCGCAAAAGACCACAGGTTATGTCGTTGGTGGAATTAGCCCACTAGGGCAGAAGAAAGCCTTACCTACTTTTTTGCACGAAAGCGCAGTAGAGCAAGACACAATCTGTGTGAGTGCTGGTAAACGTGGTTTAGAAATTGAGTTAGCCCCGAGAGATTTGCTGAGCTTAACTCGCGGTCAGTTTGCACCTCTTTGTTTGTAAACTCATGACAAATAAAAAGGACGCTCATGAGCGTCCTTTTTTGATCTTGCCTGTCAGTGAAGCGTTACTTCTTCAGACTCAATGTACCACCAGTGCGTTTAGCTGGTTTACTTGGTTTCGCGGCATTTGGGTTCATGTAATGCTGCTTGGGCTTACTCGGTGATTGAGGCTTGTTTGCTGAATGTGTATTGCTCGATGCATCTGGTTTACGGTGTGATTTACCATGCTCGCCTTGCGGTCTGCTGCGTTCACCTTGTGGTTTCGCTTTGTAATGTTCTTTAGCTGGACGTCCGCCTTCATCATCACGCTGACGACGCTTTTGTTGACCTTTTTTCGAGTTTGGTGCATGACGGAATTCATCAGCATTGTTACCACGGAAAGTTCGTGTCTTCTGGTTACGACGAGCAGTAGAATCTTGGTTTTCTTCACGGCTATCAAACAGCTTCGCGTCGGTCGCTTTACGAATGTTGCGACCTCTAGAGTCTGTTTTTGATGCTTCTTCTGTACCTACCGAGCCTTCACACATTGCTAGGATCTCTGCCACTTCTTCGTCACTTAGATAACGCCATTTTCCATTCGGAATACCATCAAGAGAGATATTCATGATGCGTACGCGACGCAGCTTGAATACTTCATAGCCCAGCGCTTCACACATGCGACGGATCTGACGGTTAAGTCCTTGAGTGAGCACAATACGGAAAGAGAATTTAGTTTCTTTCGTTACCTTACAAGGTAGGGTGACTGTGTCGAGAATCTTAACGCCACTCGACATCTGTTTGAGAAACTCGCCTGTAATTGGCTTGTCCACGCGTACGACGTACTCTTTTTCGTGGCTGTTGCCTGCGCGAAGGATTTTGTTCACGATGTCGCCATCGTTGGTCAAAAAGATCAGACCATCAGAGGGTTTGTCTAAGCGGCCGATCGGAAAGATACGTTTTTGGTGGCCGATGAAATCAACGATGTTTCCAGGGACGTCTCTCTCAGTTGTACAGGTGATGCCTGTTGGTTTATTGAGAGCGATATAAATCGGCTTCTCTTTTGCTGCCACTGGCTTACCATCCACACAAACATCATCACCAGGTAGCACTTTTGTCCCCATTTCAGGTTTGTTGCCATTAATGGTGACACGGCCTTGCTCAATCAGTCTGTCTGCTTCACGGCGTGAGCAAAACCCCGTTTCACTGATGAATTTATTTAATCGTTTAGCGTTGTCTTGTGACATTTTTGTCTCCTAACGTTTCACAACGGCGAATGAAGCTCCCTTCCTTTAAGGGGAAGGAAGAATAAGGGCGGGCATTCTAGCATTAGGGTGAAATTTAGCCTAACCGTTTTTGGTGACGTTCGCGGGTTTCTAATTTCTTTTCCGCACTTTTTCTAAGTAGGACGTAAACGGCTCCAGTTCCACCGTGAAAGCGTTGCGCACTATGGACGCATTGGACTTCCTTTATTTGTCGTAGCCAACTGCTAACAAAGCTTTTCATCATTGCAGGTGGATTTGAGCGTTCTCCTCGACCATGGACGATAACGACCGTTCTAATGTCCATTGATAGGCATTGCTTTAAAAACGTCACGACTTCATCACGTGCTTCTTTCAATGTTTTACGGTGCAAATCCAAGCGAGCTTGGATTGGATACTTACCAAGGCGAAGTTTGCGGTAAACCCCGTCCTGTACACCATCACGTTTGAACTCAACAAAGTCCTCTGGCTTGAGCATTTCAGCGTGATCAAGTGATAGGTATTCTGGGTCATCTTCCGTTAACCAGATTGCTGCTTCGCGTTTTGCGAGCTGTGCTTCTGTTACTTGGTGTACTTTTTTGTGTTCGGTGGTGTCTTGAGTGATTGGCTTTACATCGCCCATCATCTGTTGAAATAGATCAAAATCGTCGTCGTGAGACATAGCAGTAATCTCATTAAGAACAGGGAAGAATAATAGGATTATATCAATGAGTGGTGCATTGAGATCAAATAAAAAACCGGAGTAGGCAAGTAACCGACTCCGGTGCAAAGCGTTTCTAGAGCTAAGCGAGATCTAGTGAGGAGATTTGTCGTTCATGATCTTGTATATGAAGAAACCGCCGTAAAATAACATCAGACCAATTGCCCCAAAAATTACTATCATTGACGATAGACCCACTGCATTACCAAATAGGAGATCAAGCCAAAAGTCCATACGTTTCCTCCAAGATGTTCCCGACAGGAATAAACTAAATGGCGGTGTCTTGTTGCACACTGATCTGGATCAATTATGTTGCTAAGGTTAATAAACTGTATTTTGTTGTGAGTTATCAGTCACATTTTACGTGCTAGTGTTCAGTTATTCATCAAACGAATTAAGACCTAAGGTTTTTTTGTAAAAAGCACTTGCGCCACAGTTCAGAATCCGTAATATACGCACTCGTTGACGGGGACAATTCCTCAGTTAAACATCTCGGTGAATAGCGCAGCTTGGTAGCGCATCTGGTTTGGGACCAGAGGGTCGGGGGTTCGAATCCCTCTTCACCGACCACTTTTAGAAAGCCTGCTCAATGAGTAGGCTTTCGTCGTTTTTAGTGCTAGTAATTTTAGACTTCAATAGTATCGAACCAAATGGGGTTCGCTTGAAGTTAGAACATGGCTCTTCACCGACACGTATTGAGAGGAAGGCTCTACAGAAATGTAGGGCCTTTTCATTTTTTAGAGCGAGTAAATTTATTACTTGATGTCACACGAGATAGTATTGATAGGAGTTTCAGAAGTAGTGAAACAGACATAAGCGGTCTTTGGGTGATTTGGCCCAATCTTGACGTAACCCGCTTTTAAATCGTCTTCATCAAACGTTACTGAGTGAGATTTGCTTGTATTTCCATCATAGTAAACCGCTTCAAAGCCTTGGTTCATCATATGTGCAACGCGATTTCGAGTGTGGGCTGTTGAAAACGTGATGTTCGCGCAACGCATCATTGGTTTTTCGGTAATAAGAAATTGACCACTCTCTTTATCTAAAACACCGCCTTTTACTTCCGGAGTTATATCAATAGCTTGAAAAGCTTCTACGTTGCATGGCGGTTTAGCATAAGACAGCGAAGAAGTGAGCATAATTCCAATCGTGTATAGGAATAAATATTTAAATTTCATATGAGTTGTTTTGTATCCACTTAGCTTAACGGCGTTTTATAAGAAAGTTTGAATGAATTTTAAATGGTTGTATTTAAATAATTGTATTTAAATGGCATTTTTCAAACAATCACTAGATATCACAATTTGCTTGGCGCGTCTTACCCAGTGGTTTGATGTTAAATCCCCGATTTTTAAGCAGTTCAATCAGGTTATCTTTACCTACTAAATGCAAGCCACCAACAACAACGGTGTAACGACCCGATTGCTGAGGTAGAACACTGCCAGTGTCGAGTTTTTTAGCCCAATCTCGATTACGCTCGTATAAAAAGGCTTGGTTAAACTCTTCTGTTGTATGATCGGTCAAAGAGGCTTCGACCAACATGCTACCATCACCACTCTTCCAACTCTCTATCAAGCATTGAACCAACTCTTCTCCGCCATCATATTCTTCAATTGATGAGAGAAGTATCTCTTTACCGCCTTCTGATTGACCTGCGATTAAATCGATTTGGAATTGCACGGACTCTAGTGGAATGACCGGGATTTGCTTTTTATCAGCGAGTCCTATTAAGTGCATGTCGACCCCTTTATCAGAGACATACCCCAGTTTGTTGACTAAAGCGAGTTGGATGGTGAATGCAGCCATCCAAGGTGGGGAATTTAGGAGTTGAGTTTCTGGCAAACCTAAATCTTGGGCAATTTCAATTAAGTGGCGACGTTGAGCTCTATCTAAAACATCTTTAGAAAGAATGGTTGTTTGTGGGTAAACCAAGCCTTCAGAATTCCTGACGTCTGCTTCAATAATCAACCCTGTGCTTTGGCTTAAATGCTGGATGACCGTTCTAGGGAGTGGGTACATCGTTTTATCCCCCACATGTACCGAGCCAATAATCATAAGTTCGGTTTCCCCTTTTTTCGCTAACCAATGCTGTGGCTCTGCATAAGAGGAAAAAGGAGTCAAAGTAACAAGTAGAGATGATATGAGCGTCAAGAGACGAAACATAGAGTGGCCCTCAGATAAGATACCTTTAAACTTTATACGCAAAATAGCGTGAGGTTAAGTGCAATTTCTCCAGTGGTGTATTCGACAAAATCGTCATTTCTAAAAATATTGACGAGTTTTGACGACGAATAAATGAGAGTCACTTCACGAAAGGTAAATAGGTAATTCGCTTACTAATGGTTCACAAAATAATTAGGCGTGATCCAAATCTTACAAAATCAGTCGTAACTCATGAATATAAGTGACCTAGATCGCAGCAAACTCGTCAAAACAAGTTGTTCGATTTTGACGTGTATTGTAACTCCATGAAAATTAGGTTTTTATTGTTTTTGCTGAGTGTCATTTTTTGAGCTGGATCACTTCCTATTTCTATTTATTTTACGCTTAGAAATAACAGGTTGTATGTTGAATGTAACGGTTAGGTACCTCGCATTTGAGGGGCCGAGATTTTTATCATTTATCATTGTCGTTTTGAACCACTGACTTTTTTGGGGAAGTAAGATGTTTAAACCTAGTCTGATTGCTGTTTCTGTTATCACTACATTAGCAGGTTGCTCTGCGCTGCAAAGCTCTGAACAACAAGTTGTAAATTCGTTGGCTAATAATCTTGATATTCAATACCAAGTGTTGACTAACCACGGTGCAAACGAAGGTCTTGCTTGTCAGGACTTAGGGGCTGAGTGGGCGTCTTGTAACAAGGTAAACATGACGCTGGTTAACCAAGGTGAAGCGGTTGACTCAAAAGATTGGGCTATTTACTTCCATAGCATTCGTCTGATTCTGGATGTTGAAAACGAACAGTTTAAAATCTCTCGCGTAACGGGTGATCTACACAAACTAGAACCAACAGATAAGTTTGATGGTTTTGCTGCGGGTGAAGAGGTTGTGCTTCCTCTTGTTGCTGAATACTGGCAGCTATTTGAAACTGACTTCATGCCAGGCGCGTTTGTTGCTGCACCAAATGCAGAGCCTAAGATGATCGCTTCTCTTAACACAGAAGACGTTGCATCTTTCGTGACTGGCCTTGAGGGTAACAACCTAAAACGTACGCCAGATGACAACAACGTATTTGCGAGCGCTGTGTCTCGTTTCGAGAAGAACGAAGATCTAGCAAAACAAGAGGTATCAACCACGTTACTACCAACGCCAATGTCTGTTGAAGCAGGTAAAGGTACGGTAGATATCGCGGCGGGTATTGCGCTGCCTAAAGACGCATTCGATGCGGCTCAATACGCAGCAATTCAAGGTCGTGCAGAAGTGGTAGGTGTGGATGTTCGTGGTGATCTTCCTGTAAGCATCACTGTTGTTCCTGCAGACTTCACCGGTGAATTAGCAAAATCTGGTGCTTACGAAATGAGCATCAAAGGCGACAGTATTGTGATTAAAGCGTTCGACCAAGCAGGTGCTTTCTACGCAGTACAATCTATCTTTGGCCTGGTAGATAGCCAAAATGCTGATTCTCTACCACAACTGTCTATTAAAGATGCGCCGCGTTTTGATTACCGTGGTGTGATGGTGGACGTGGCTCGTAACTTCCACTCTAAGGACGCAATCCTTGCAACGCTTGACCAAATGGCAGCGTACAAGATGAACAAACTACACCTTCACCTAACGGATGATGAAGGCTGGCGTTTAGAAATCCCGGGTCTGCCTGAGCTGACTGAAGTGGGTGCTAACCGTTGTTTCGATTTGGAAGAGAAAAGCTGTTTACTGCCTCAGCTTGGCTCAGGTGCAACGACAGACAACTTTGGTTCTGGCTTCTTCAGCAAAGCAGACTACGTGGACATCTTGAAGTACGCGAAAGCGCGTAACATCGAAGTGATCCCTGAAATTGATATGCCAGCGCACGCTCGTGCAGCAGTGGTATCAATGGAAGCACGTTACGACCGTCTAATGGAAGAAGGTAAAGAAGCAGAAGCGAACGAGTACCGCCTGATGGATCCTCAAGATACATCGAACGTAACGACGGTTCAGTTCTACAACAAGCAAAGCTTCATCAACCCATGTATGGAATCTTCAACTCGCTTCGTTGATAAGGTGATTTCAGAAGTAGCAGCAATGCACCAAGAGGCAGGCACGCCGCTAACAACATGGCACTTCGGTGGTGACGAAGCGAAGAACATTAAGCTAGGCGCTGGTCTGCAAGATATCAACGCAGAAGACAAAGTAAGCTGGAAGGGTAACATTGATTTGTCTAAGCAAGACAAGCCATTCGCACAGTCTCCACAATGTCAGACGCTAATTGCAGACGGTACGGTAAGCGATTTTGCTCATCTACCAAGCCACTTTGCAGAAGAAGTGTCGAAGATGGTGGCAGAGAAAGGCATTCCAAACTTCCAAGCTTGGCAAGATGGTCTTAAATACAGTGAAGGTGAGAAAGCGTTCGCAACAGAAAACACGCGTGTTAACTTCTGGGACGTTCTTTACTGGGGTGGCACATCATCAGTGTACGAATGGTCTAAGAAAGGTTACGACGTGATCGTTTCTAACCCAGACTACGTGTACATGGACATGCCGTACGAAGTTGACCCGAAAGAGCGTGGTTACTACTGGGCTACACGTGCAACAGATACTCGTAAGATGTTTGGCTTTGCACCAGAGAACATGCCTCAGAACGCAGAAACCTCTGTAGACCGTGATGGCAATGGCTTCACTGGTAAAGGTGAAATCGAAGCGAAACCATTCTATGGCCTATCAGCACAGCTTTGGTCTGAGACGGTACGTAACGACGAGCAATACGAGTACATGGTATTCCCTCGCGTACTAGCAGCCGCTGAGCGTGCATGGCACCGTGCTGATTGGGAAAACGACTACAAAGTGGGTGTTGAATATTCGCAAAACTCTAACCTAGTAGACAAAGCTGCGCTAAACCAAGACTACAACCGCTTTGCGAACGTACTTGGCCAACGTGAACTGGCTAAGCTAGAGAAATCAGGTATCGACTACCGCCTACCTGTACCAGGCGCGAAAGTTGAAGCGGGTAAACTGGCAATGAACGTTCAGTTCCCAGGGGTGAAGCTTCAATACTCTCTAGACGGCAAGAACTGGCTAACTTACGCAGATAATGCTCGTCCAAATGTGAAAGGTGAAGTGTTTATCCGTTCTGTGTCAGCAACCGGTGAGAAAGCAAGTCGAGTGACCAGCGTGAAATAACTCGATTCTTGTAAGTTAATTTTTTGGCAAAGCCTCAACATCATGTTGGGGCTTTCTTTATTTTTTGAGGAAATTAAGCGTGATCGATGTCTAATTATTTTTCATTGATAAATAAGTTTTTGGTTGCAATGGTCAAGGTTATTGTGAACTGGATCGACTTAATCTGCTAAATATCAATAAACAACCTGTTTATGATCACACTTCTATTTTTTGAATAATTTTATAAAAATACGATAAGTGCCTGTATTTCCCATGTTTTTATCAGGGTTGTTGAGCTTCGGTTTGAACAAGATCACTTTTTAAAATGTTTTATTTTCCATCGCGAATTAATTAAAACAATATTGCGAACGCAAAGGAGGCACATTCCAAAGTTTGCGATAAAAGGGAAGAGATGCCCTCTAAAACTATCGCATAACGTGAATAAATAAAGGCAGTAATTATGAAAAACATTTTTGCACTGAGTGCTCTTTCTCTCGCTTTCGCTTCTAGCGCTTTTGCTGGTTCTTCTTACGTAACAGGTAATGTTCAATTCCACGATGAGGGTCGAATTCATGGTTCGGACGTTACGTCTACACTAGAAGCTGGTCATACTTTTGATAACCAATTCGGCGGCTTTACGGTTTACACCGAATTTGATGGTATTCAGTTGGGTAAACTGGAAACAGAAAACGGTGGCGCAGGTAACACAACACCAGCAATCACTGTGGGTGGTGAGCAGTCATTTAATATTACCGATCATTTATGGGTTGCCGCGGGTTACCAACACCTGTTCTCTGCTGGCGAGAATGTACAGTACCGTCCATTGGTTAAGATCGGTTACAACTTCGATAACGGCATCTCCTTAAGTAACCGTACTCGTGCGCACATTGATGCGACAGACGCAGATGCGGATACAGATTACCGCATGGACAACCGCATCGGTTACGTGATGAATGAGGATGTGACGCTAAGCTACAACAACGTCTACATGATTGAAGCGGAAACCATGGACCACGAGCTTCGTGCAACGTGGACTCGTAAAGGTGTTCAACCTTACTTTGAGTTCCGTAGTCAAGCACACGGTGCAGAAAACGCGAGTGGTGACAGCCTAGTGAATAACGCTTTTGTATTTGGTGCCTCTTACGGCTTCTAATTTTATATTTGTCTTAACTGTCCATTAAGAAAAAGCCCAGCGGTTTATCTCGCTGGGCTTTGTTTTTATTGGTCGTTGCCTTCGTGGTGGCTATATTCGAACACTTGGCCTTTTTCGTTAAAGGCGTAAACGGTGTAGCTGTCTTTTTTGTCGCCATATTCCATACCAGGGGAGCCCATTGGCATGCCCGGTACTGATAGGCCTTTTGCGTTACGTGGTGGATTTTTCAAAAACGCTTTAATGTCTTCGGCTGGAATGTGACCTTCAAACAGATAGCCGTTGATCTCTGCCGTGTGGCAAGAGTAAAGCTGTTCATTCTTGATGCCTAGATCGCGTTTGATGGCGTTCATGTCATCGTGCAATTTTTCTTCGACCGTAAAGCCGTTCTCTTCCATGTGTTTTGTCCATTCTCCACAACAGCCACAGTATGGTGATTTATGGTTAATGACATCGGCTGCCAATACGTTGGCGGACACGGTCGCAAGCATTGCAAAGGTCAATAGTTTCAACTTCATAATACCCTCAAAAAGAAGTAGTTATTTTACTGAAAACAGTCGTAGTCGATTTGCATTACTAACGACAGTAATTGAAGACAGTGCCATTGCCGCTCCTGCGACAACAGGACTGAGCAAAAATCCAAACGCTGGGTAAAGCACACCAGCGGCAACTGGAATACCCAACGAGTTGTAAACAAAGGCACCAAATAGGTTTTGCTTCATGTTCTTAAGTGTAGCGCGAGAGAGTTCAATCGCATGTACTACCGCCATTGGTGATGTGTTCAGGATGGTCATTTGCGAACTTTCAATGGCGACATCACTGCCGCTACCCATGGCAATACCTAGGTTGGATAACGCGAGAGCAGGGGCGTCGTTAATGCCATCCCCCACCATTGCCACGACATGTCCTTGAGATTGAAGTTGCTCAATGTGCTGAGCTTTCTCATCTGGCATTACTTGGGCAATCACTTCATCAATACCAAGTTCTTGGCCGATAGCATTGGCAACGTGTTGGTTATCGCCCGTCAGCATTACCGTTTTGATGCCTTGCGATTTTAATGCAGAGAGCGCTTGCTTCGCATCTGATTTGATCGGGTCGGCAATGGCGATCAGACCGATCAGTTCGCCGTTCAATGCCACAGCTACCGGAGTCCACGCATTTTTTGCGCATTCATCGATGGCGGGTTTTAGTGCGCTGGTCTCGACGTTCTCTGCTTGCATAAATTGAAGCGAACCAATGAGCAGCGGTTTATCTTGATACGTCGCCCAAATGCCGCGCCCGCGAACGTTCTCAAACTTGTCTAATGAGACACCCTTTGCGTCGTGTCGTTTGGCGTAATCACATACCGCTTTTGCCAGTGGGTGCTCAGACTGACGCTCTGCCGCATACGCTAAAGCCAATAGATCTTCTTGGCTGGTGGCGTGAGTAAACACTTGCTGAACGCTAGGTTTACCTTGGGTAAGCGTGCCAGTTTTGTCGAATACAACCGTGTCGACTTTGCTTGCCAATTGAAGGGCGTCGGCGTCTTTGATCAGAATGCCGAGCTCTGCGGCTTTACCCACTCCCACCGTGACAGAAAGTGGGGTTGCTAAGCCTAGAGCGCAAGGGCAGGCGATGATCAGGACGGTTGTGGTGACCACCAGCATATAACTCGCTTTTGGCTCTGGGCCAACGGCAAACCAAACGAGCGCGGCCAGTATTGCTATGCCAACAACGACAGGGACAAACACCGATGAAATCTGGTCTGCCAGTTTCGCGATGGCTGGCTTACTGCTTTGCGCTGTGCGCACCATGCGGATGATACGAGCCAGCATGGTATTTGCGCCAATGCCCGTTGCCTCAATGACTAATCCACCATCGGTATTTAATGTCCCAGCAGACACTTGAGCCTCTTGCGCTTTTAACACTGGTACTGGTTCACCAGTGAGCATCGACTCATCAATGTATGATTCACCTTGAATCACAACACCATCAACAGGCACTTTCTCGCCTGGTTTGATACGCAGTTTCATGCCTAGCGTGATTTGCTCAACCGTTATTTGTTGATCGCCTTGTTCCGTGATTACCGTAGCTTGCTGAGGTTGCAGGTTAATCAGAGCTTGCAATGAGCGTGTTGTGTTTGCTTTGGCTTTTGCTTCTATATAGTGACCAAGAGAAATTAAGCCGATGATCATTGCACTCGCTTCAAAGTACACGTGGCGTGAAGCAAGAGGGAACCAGTCTGGGAAAATCACCACAAGCATCGAATAGAACCACGCTGCGCCAGTACCGAGCGCGACTAACGTGTCCATGGTGGCGCGCTTATGAGTAGCTGCTAACCAAGCGTTACTGAAGAAGTGTTTCCCTGCTGTGGCAAGAAGGAGTAAACATACGATACCGATCGCGCCCCAAGCTAATTGGTCGTTGGTGTTGCGAATCATCATATTGCCGCCAGCAACGCCCCAAATCATTAAAGGGGCACCGACGACAAGGCCAGCAATAGCATCCAGCTTAAAGCATTTTTGTTGCTGACGTTGTTGCTGTGCTTGCTTTTCTTGCTGGGTTGCGGCGTCTTGTAGGATCTCTGCTTGGTAACCGGCTTGTTTTACCGATTCAACAATTGCGTTAAGGAGGTCATCAGAGTCTTGGCTTGCGAATACTAGTGCGCTTTGTTCTGCGAGGTTGACCTGTGCTTTCTCAACGCCTTCTACGTTAGTAAGTGCTTTCTCTACTGAAGAGACGCAACTCGCACACGTCATGCCTTGAATCAGCATTTGCAATTGAATACTCGCTGGTGGCACCTGCGTATCTTTAATATTGCTTTGCTTTTCTACCTGTTCGGTCTCTGGTGAGCTTTCGTTCTCTACTTCGACAGAATCAAGGTTGGCGGTATAGCCGAGTGTTGCTATTAAGTCGATCACTTGTTGCTCGGAGAGGAGGGTACGAATCTCTAAGTGCGTTGTTGAAGCCTCAAAAGAAATAACGTCTTGATTAGATTCTAATAAAGATGAAAGTTTTTTGACGCAGCCGCCACAGCTTAAGCCTGAAAGGTTTAGTTCGTAGTGATTTCCTGCTTGGTAACCAAGAGATTCAATCGACGAGACGAGCTCTTTAAGAGAAGACTCGGTTTTGACCTCTATTTGCGTCGGGGACAAATTGAGGATCTCCACATCGTGATTCGCATGTAAAGCATTCTCAACTTTTCTCGCACAGCCCATGCAGTTGAGCCCTGATAAAGGTATAACTAACTGATACATAATCTGCACCTCAATAGTAGTGATGCTATGAGCTTAAACCTTCCTGCAAGGGTAAGGTCAATACCCATTTGCTACTCACAACAATTTCGTCAAAATCTCTCGAATCCCACAAGTGCACGGTCATTTTACTTGCGAGTGATCTCAAGGTTTTTTCTCTTTGAATATAAAGTTCCGTTAAAACACCTAAAAGATGAATGAAGTTGCTCACGTTTTTTAGATACTCTCAATGTCAGTTCAGTGTCAAAACGTACTTTTAACGTTTTTTATTTTTTATATTTGATGTTAAACAATTGTTTTTTATTGATTTATTTTATTTTTGATCTTCTCATTTTGAAGTCGCTCAGATTGCTGTAGGGAAAGTTTTTTAGTGCGAAAAAAGTTTGTCATATTTGCCCCGTCCAAACACTGTTTCAAGTTCCTGCCATGTCCTAGTTAGTGAATTTGAAAATGGAAAAAACTAAAAATATAGGGGTTTATAATGTCTTACCTAAAGAAAAGCCTACTTGCCACGGCAATTACCGGCATGATGTTCAGTGGTGCTGCATTTGCTGATGGTGCAAACAGTGACGCAGCAAAAGAGTTTCTAACCAAAGATTCATTTTCTTATGAAGTTTACGGGATCATCGCGATGCAGGCCGCGTACCGCGATTACGATTCTGGCAGCAAAGCAACGGACGATGACTTGGGTGGCATGCAGCTAAACAACGAATCTCGTATCGGTTTCCGTGGTAAGAAACAATTTGCTAACTTCGACCCTACTTTTATTTGGCAAATCGAAGGCGGTTATGTAGACCCTAGCTTTGGTGGCGAGGGCGCAGGTCTTGGTGAACGTGACACATTCGTCGGTTTTGAAAGTGCATCTTGGGGGCAAATTCGCCTGGGTCGCGTTTTGACACCTATGTACGAATTGGTTGACTGGCCAGCATCTAACCCTGGCCTGGGCGATGTATACGACTGGGGTGGTGCTATTGGTGGCGCCAAGTACCAAGACCGTCAATCAAACACTATCCGCTGGGACTCTCCAATGTTTGCTGACAAATTCTCCCTAGATATCGCAGCTGGTGCAGGTGATAAAGCAGGTCTAGGTGAAGGGGATGACTACTGGGGTGGTATCGCAGCACACTACAAAATTGGTCCTATCCAGTTAGATGCTGCATATGAAGGTAACCGTAATATCAAGATGGAAAGCCAAACGTGGGAAAACAACACGTACTTGGTAGGGGCACAAGGCTGGTTTGATAACGGAATCTCTTTCTTCGCGCAATACAAATACATGGAGGCGGACGCAAGCAATGGTGTGAGTGAAAAGCAAGATGCAATGTCTGCCGCTATCATGTACACCACGGGTGATTGGCAATACAAACTGGCTTACGCCGCTAACTTTGATCTCGAGCGTGATGGTAAGAAAATTAACGATACAGCGGACGATGTGTTATCAGCACAAGTTATGTATTTCGTAGACCCATCGGCAGTGCTGTACGTACGTGCTCGTACTCTAGACTTTGGCGACGGTGCGTCTCAATTAGATAAACCAACAGAAGCACGTTGGAAGTCTGCTGACTACGACGAGTTCTCTGTAGGTGTTGAATACTACTTCTAACTAAAGAAGCAGCTAAAAGGGCGGAAACGCCCTTTTTATCTTGATACTTATTCAAATAAGCCTTTGAAATGACTGGCCTGTAAGTTTTAGAGGCTTATCTAAATTGGTATAAAGTGAGAAACCATGATGAAAAAAACAACGACACTTCTCGGACTTTGCGCAATGCTTTCGGCGCCAGCTTTTGCTGCTCAACTCACTCTGCAATCTGAATTAGTTCCTCGCGTTCTCAACGGCGAGTTCGTCTACCCTGAGTGGATATCCAAGAACAACAGCATCGAGTTAAAGGATGGGGAAAACCAATTAGCGGTAACGGTTGGACAAATTGTATTTGAAGATGGAAAGCGCCGTAAATTCGATTCGCAGCCGCTGGTATTAGAGTTTGATTCAGAAAAAGACACCGAGCTTTCTCTGACTTATCAAACATTCCGTACTATTGAAGAGGCGAGAGCCTTCGAACTCGATCCTAAAGTGGTATTGAAAGACAAAAACGGAAAAGAAGTGGCATTCTCTATGGTTCAACTTCGTAAAGGTGGTTTGCAAGGTTTTCGTGATTATGAACGAGAAGTTGCCGACTATAATAACGCAATGAATAAAGAATCGACTAAGGCAAGCATTGCGTCTTCTCCAGCGGAAACCAAAACAATCAAAGCATCGTTTAATGAATTGAGCCGTGAAGAGCAGCAAGAATTTATGCAATGGGCAATGCGTAACCTGAAGTAATTTCGTCTCGTGCTTTAACAGTAAATAGCAGGGCTGTGCCTTTTTGGTTCTGCCCCGTTTTTATTTCTGTTGTCAAACCGATTGTAGAATTGACTTACGGTGGTAAAATGTCGCCACTTTTATCCTTGACATTACAACGAGAGATCTCTCGTTGCTCATTACCCCTAAGGAACTCAAATGACGGTTAAAACTCGTTTTGCTCCTAGCCCAACTGGCTATCTACACGTTGGTGGTGCGCGTACTGCACTTTACTCTTGGCTATACGCTAAAAACCAAGGTGGTGAATTCGTTCTACGTATCGAAGATACAGACCTTGAGCGTAACTCTCAGGAAGCGGTTGATGCAATTCTTGAAGGCATGGAATGGCTAGGCTTGGAGTGGGATGAAGGTCCTTACTACCAAACTCAACGTTTTGACCGTTACAACGAAATGGTTGATAAGCTTCTTGCTGAAGACAAAGCTTACAAATGTTACGCGTCCAAAGAGCTGCTAGATGAAATCCGTGCAGAGCAAGAAGCAAATAAAGAAATGCCTCGCTACGATGCTAACCATCCAAAAATCAAAGCAGCAAACGAAGCGGCAAAAGATGGCGATCCATGTGTTATCCGTTTCCGTAACCCGAAAGAAGGTAGCGTAGTATTTGATGATCAAATCCGTGGTCGCATTGAAATCCGCAACGATCAAATGGATGACCTAATCATTCGTCGTACTGACGGTTCACCTACTTACAACTTCTGTGTAGTAGTGGATGACTGGGACATGGGTATCACTCACGTTGTTCGTGGCGAAGACCACATCAACAACACGCCTCGTCAAATCAACATCTACGAAGCACTAGGTGCGCCAGTACCTACATTTGCACACTGTGCAATGATCCTGGGTGATGACGGCGCGAAACTGTCTAAACGTCACGGCGCTGTATCAGTCATGCAATACCGCGATATGGGCTACCTGCCTGCGGCACTAAACAACTACCTAGTGCGCCTTGGTTGGTCTCATGGGGACCAAGAAATCTTCTCTCAAGAAGAGATGATCAATCTATTTAGCCTAAACGCAGTATCTAAGTCAGCGTCTGCTTTTAACACTGACAAACTGCAATGGTTGAACAACCACTACATCAAGAACTCAGATCCTGCGTACGTTGCTGAGCATCTACAATGGCATCTAGATCAACAAAAACTAGACGTAACGAATGGTCCTGCTATTACTGACGTGATCAAGCTAGTGGGTGAGCGTTGCAACACACTAGTTGAGCTAGCTGAGCAAATCCGTTACTTCTATGAAGATTTCTCTGAGTTTGAAGCGGGCGCAGCGAAGAAACACCTACGTGGCGTGGCTAAAGAGCCTCTAGAACTTGCATTAGCGAAAGTGGAAGCACTAACTGAGTGGACGACAGCGAACATCAAAGATGGCGTTATCGCAGCAGTATGTGAAGAGTTGGAAATCGGCATGGGCAAAATCGGTATGCCATTACGTGTTGCTGTAACAGGCGGGGGTCAGTCTCCTTCTGTCGATGCAGTAATGGAGCTGGTTGGAAAAGAGCGTTGTATTGCTCGCATTAAGATGGCGCTTGAGTTCATTGCTGAGCGTGAAGCAAACGCATAATTGTTTTGAACTGAACGTTCTTTTGAATAAATAGTCACAAAGCCGCGGTGAGCAACCGCGGCTTTTTTGTATCTTCAACTTAGATAACGAGAAACTTTCTCTCATATTGGTGAATGAAGAGATGGTTTCACCTGTAATTTACCTCAATATGGATAAGATTTTTTAATCCAAATATCGTTGGCATGAATAAAAAACGAGCGATTATATATCAAATATCTGATTGATTTTTATCCATGTTCCTTAAAGTTCCATTTTGTTTGTCTCATTTTTAAGAAAAAACCTTTGCTTTAGCTATGTTGTTTCAAAAAACAAAGCAAACGTTTGCGTGGTGATTGCGTGGGGATTTTTTTGCTTAAGATCACATGTTGTCGAGATTTTTGATGACAATAAATTGACAGAATTGGGATTTTTCTCGCGATTTCTTAGCGTTATAGTTCATCCCGTCAGCGATACCGAGATGGCGATATGTATCACTGAACAGGAAATATACGTAAGTTGCTTCCATAAAAAAAGTGCATGTGCATAAAAAGAAGCTGACTAAGTATCTCACTCAAGGAATGAATAAAAAGAATTGAAATACAACGTCAGTCAGACGGCGCATTTCGGCATCTAACAAAAGAACTTCTTTAGAGGAATCAATAATGAAAAAATTAGCAGCGGTAATTTCAGCGTCTCTACTTATGGCTTCAGCAGCACAAGCAGAAGTATACGTTGGTGGTAAGATGGGTAAGTCATGGATGGAAGACGCGTGTGTAGCGGGCCAGGCTTGTGACAAAGACGATTCTACTCTTGGCGCTTTTGTTGGTTACGAAATGAATAAATACTTCGCAGTAGAAGCGGGTTTCGACAATATCGGTGATTTTAACCAAACTTCTTTCGGTGGCCACGTAGAAGCGATCACTCTTGCTCCTAAATTTAGCCTACCAATCACTGAAGACATCGCACTTTACGGTAAAGTGGGTGGCGCTTACGTAATGTTTGATGGCAAAGATGATTACTCTTACCTAGGCGCGGCTGGTCTTGAATTCAACCTAAGCCAAAACGTAACAGCTCGTGCGGAATACCAAACACTGACTGACATCAGCAACGATGTAACTCGTGCGACAGGTAACACTGCAACACTAGGTGTTTCTTTCAAATTCGGCGGCAACGATGAGCCAGTAATCGTAGAAGAGCCAGTTGTTGTTGAAGAAGTGGTTGTAGAAGAAGTGGTAGAAGAGCCAGTTGTAGTTACGAAAACATTCGAAACTCAAACAATTGGTACAGGTAGCTTCGATCTAAACAGCACAACTCTAAAACCAGAGAGCGCTGCAAAACTTGATAACTTAGTTGCTTTCCTAAACGAGCACCCACAAGCGAACGTTGAAGTTGTAGGTTACACAGATACGTCTGGTCCAGCAGCTTACAACCTAAAAGTTTCTGAAAAACGTGCTGAGTCTGTTGCTAACGCACTCGTTGAAAAAGGTATTGATTCATCACGTATCCAAGCTCGTGGCGAAGGTGAAAACAACCCAATCGCTTCAAACGACACTCGTGAAGGTCGTCAACAAAACCGTCGCGTAGAAGTCGTTGTTCCAGAATTTGAATACCAAGTTCAGCAATAAGCTCCTATTCGACCGTAGTATAGAAGACTGAAGCTGAAAGCCCCAAAGAGTTCGCTCTTTGGGGCTTTTTATTTCTCTTCAAAAAAACTGACTGAAATGTTCAAAGTGGCCAGGTATTACTTAAGATCAATGCTGTTTAAACGCCCCATAAATGTCAGGATCTCCAAGTTATCTTTATGTGCTTCTAACAACGCTTTTTTGGTTTGCATGTAGGCGGCAAGTTTGCCGTACTTACTAATAGAGCGAACCACCGTTTTATATTTATACTCGCCGTCATCATTGAACTCTCGCCACTTGGCGATGTAACACGTATCTCGGTTGTCAGGGTTTTCAAGAGTAGGGTTAGGCTTGTGAACGATTTTAGGCTCAACGCTATGTGGAAGCCTAGTCATTAGGTAAGGGTCTTTCAAAAGACGTCGCCAGAATTTGCCCCACATTTGCCGGCCTAACTCGTTTCTCAGCTTAATGGCTTTTTGTAAGCCTTTCTTTTCTCCAATACGAACAAATCCTACCGAGCGGTGTAGTACCGTATCCTCGGGGGTATGGATATGTATCTTAAAGGCTGTCTTGCCTTTAGAAATAAAGCGGTGTCCAGTGTTAGTTATTAAATTGCTCTTAGACATAGTGCTAACTAATAATTTTATTAATAGCTAAAAGGGTAAGCAAAACTCATAGATAATTAAAGTAATAAAATACAAAACTGTAAATAGGGCTTGTTGAAATGATTTCAAGGGGAAGAAGTCAGATCAGTAGAAGACTTTATCCCGTAACCGAAACACCCGATCCGATCATATTGATTACTGGGAAGATTACCTAACACGATGTACTAGGGGGAGAAGTGCGAGGCTTGAAATTGAAGATACAAAAAAGCCTTAGCTCAAGTGGGAGCTAAGGCTATGATATGGCGCCCCCAGTAGGATTCGAACCTACGACCTGTCCCTTAGGAGGGGACTGCGCTATCCAGCTGTGCCATGGGGGCGTAATACCAATAGTTGCAGTTCATTGCACTGTTTTACTGAGTTCAAATCTAGCAATCTACCAGATCTGTATCAGCATCACGTTGAACGATTCGCTACGGTCATTGGTATAATCAAATAAGATGCGCTGCCTATGATATTCAAAAGTGAGCATATCTCAAGACTTAATGTTTGCTTTTATAGGATCTTGTTCATTACGTCGCCAATTTGAACGCTAGATGCTAAATTTGGCTGATCAATCGTCAGTTCCGCTTCGTGTTCATATATGCGTGATACCGTTAATGTAATTTCGCTTTGCGAGACTTTGTTTCTTGGCAATCCATTTTGGTCGATAAACGACGCGGTGTGCCAAAGCTGCAATTTGTCTCCCTCTTTTACGCCGTGCATACGGCCGAGATCCATCGTTACGGTATTACCGAAGACTGCCACAACCTCTGGCAATGTAATTTTGCAAGACAGCTCCGACTCCAGATCCAACATAATATTGCGACTAACGCGAAGCATCATCTCGCCATAGGTCGATGCCCAAAAACGTGCACTACGAGTGTCCACTTGACTCGTCTTAGCAAATGGCCAACGCGCGACCTCACGGTAGGCTTTGTTGAAGATTTCATGGCCAGTTTTACCATCAAATACTTTCATTTCTAACGCAAACTGACGATTGATGATGTCATCTTGCAATAGTTGAGATTCGACCGTTGCAGTGAGATCGGTTATGACCCCTCCAATGATGTATTGTGCGCCATTGTCTTGTGCGATCATTTGAGTGCGAGCAGGATAGTTGCTGCTTATTGAGTAGTCCGTTGTACCAACAGACACAAAGCTGCGTGAGGTTTGATCAAGTTGACGGTTCACTACGTGGCTAAAATCGTCACCAACTTGATAAATTTGTCCCATCACTGCTTGTTGTGGTGATGCGACCTCAATATTGCCGACCAGCATTGTCTTTTTGTATTGATCGGTGTGGCAACCCGTTGCCGATGGATAAATATCAACGCGGATTTTTACCTCGACTTTACCGCGACGTTTGCGTTCAGACTCGACCAAAATGTAACGGACTTCATGATTGGTAAACTGGTATTCGTTGCGGCTTTCTTCTAATAGCGGCATCAAGTTGCTAATACTGCCAATATCTGCGCCCGAAAAATCGACGGCTTTGAACAGCGCGTCTTCCAACGCATGGAGCCTTGCCGTCTCTTCTGAAGAAACGATGGTGGCAACGCCTGTGACTTCATACCAAGATGCCATGACCTTAAAAGGCACAAGCATCACTAAAGTGATTGAAAACAGACTGTTTAATATTTTTTTCATTGGTTACAACCGTTCGGGTATAAATATTGCTTTAACAAATTCAGTGAAGTTTGGTGGGTTTTTCTTCGTTAGGCAAACAAAGAAAAGCAAAGACTGTTCCAATATTCACTTTCTTGGAAAGGAATTAATAAAGAACGGTATCACCTAAGATTATCTGGAGAATCAAACCATGAAAAAGTGGCTTGTCGCCGCATCGATGATGACGCTTCTGACATCGTGCGCGTACTCACCGATTTACAATGGTAAAGAACCGTACTCGGGAAGCCAGTTCATGCTGATGGATAGTCCGCGTCATACGATGGACTTTTTCATTGAGAGCATGACAGAAGACCTGATGGTTTCTAATGTGGCAGTATCAGCGCGGACACCGATTGCGATTACCTCGTTTGTTGATCTACAAAATATGGATGCAACAAACTGGTTAGGTAACTCGGTCTCTGAAGGTTTTATCCATCAGTTTCAGCGCCGAGGGTTTAAAGTGGTTGATTTCAAAACTACGGGCTCTATTCAAGTGACGCAGCAGGGCGATTTTGCTTTAAGTCGTGATTGGCAAGATTTAGCTCAAGAGCAGCAAATTCAGTATGTACTGACCGGAACAATGCTGCGCCAAGAGGGCGGAGTGCTTGTCAATGCACGCGTGGTTGGCATGCAAAGCCGTGTAGTTGTAGCGACAGCGCAAGGTTTCCTTCCGGCTGACCGTATTGGGCGTGACTTAGATACGTTAAATAGCATCCGCACACAAGATGGTGTGTTGATTCGCTCAGACCCAACCATTCGTCAGCCGTACACTGTGATTCTCCGTCCATAGGATAGAAGCATGAAGAAGTTATTATTTATTGTTGCCACACTGATATTGGTGGGGTGTCAGCCATTACAACAGATGCGTCAAGATGAAATCTTAGTGGCAGTGGGTTACGCCAGTGTCAGTGAGCAAACAGGCCGCACAGTAGAAGAAAAGCGTGTACGAGCGATGCGTGCATCAAAAATTGATGCTTATCGTGAGCTAGCAGAGCAAGTTTATGGCATGCGTGTTAGTGGACGTGCAGAGCTGCAAGACCAACGTTTGGGTATTGAAAGCACCACTGGTGCCGTCGATGGTGTAATTCGTGGTGCAGAAGTTGTGCGTAGTTATCTTGTTGAAGACAGTTATGTGACTGAGCTGCGTCTGGATATCCGTAAAATGGATAAGCTACGTGATTACGGAGAAGTTCAACAGGTGCCTGAGAAGCGTCAACAAACCTTGTTCTAATGCCCTAAGCGCATTACTTCAGAAGACCAGATAATCTTTCCCGCGGCTGATTGGCAACAATGAGTCGCTTTTTTATATCTACATTCTAGAGATGGTGGGGCAGGAGTGACGTTTAGGCTTTTATATTGGTGCCAAGTGTCGAAATAGTATGGGTTTTGCCACCGGCATTGTAGGTCATGCCCACTTTGCCATGAGTTCGCTGAAGCATGTTATTGAGTTTATTGAAACTCAGCTGTGCGCGACTAAGCGATTCACCATTTACTTTGTTGACTTGTTGACAGTCGAGGACGATCGATTGGATTTGAGCAACAACCTGACTTAGGTGCTCATCTTCAGTAAGTTGATTGACGTGCGGGTGAGAGGCGATTCGCTGATCAGTCGTTCTAAGCTGATCAATGAGTGTCATCTTCTGTTTGGCAATATTCTCAATCTCGGTAGAGACACGCGCCGTGATTGCTTGTGTTTCTTGGCGTAAAACAGCGGAAAGTGCTTTAGCATTTTCTAGCTGGAAATTAACGAGATCGACTAATGCTGCCATAAAATACTTACCTTCGGCCTAAGTCAGTTAGCTTTTGCCTTGCAATTCGTTTTCAAACTTAATCATGTTGTCAGCCAATTTTTCAGGATCGACTGTGTATGAACCGTTTGTGATAGCTTCTTTGATTGCTGCAACTTTGGCGCTGTCATATGCCGGAGAAGCTGCCATATCCTTCTGGAGTTTACTGACGGCTTTACTTTGCTGGCTGAGTGATACTGCGTCTTGTTGCGCTGGCGCCTTTTTTGATTCTGTCGTGCTGGTAGCATTGGAATCGTTACGTGCAGGTGCGCGACTTGTTGTCGTCATCATTTGCCCTGAACGTATATTATCTATACCTGCCATGTTTAACCTTTGCCTTGTATCGTAATACTGGTATCCAGACTATCGACCAGCGCAAAAATAACTTTAGTCATTTTTTGCATTTTTATTGATCAGTTTAAACACGCTACCAGTGGGTATTAAAAATTAACAGTGATTTCCGCAATGTCAGTCACTATGCCTTCTATTATACGTTGTGACTTATCATTTTTCACTCTTACTTGATCGCCAGCTGAACCATCCTGCAATGCTGTGCCTTGCGTGGTGATCGTCATGCCAGAATTCACCGCTTTGATAATGACCTTTTCATTTCGGCATACCACACAAACATCATTTCTCTCTACGACATCGCCTAAACGAACATTACGCTTTAGCTTTGCCCCAACCACTTGATCGTAGCTAGAAAATCCATCTTTACGAAAGCGCTGTAGCTCGATCATGGAAGTGGTAACATCCGATGCGCTGACGATTTCTCCTCTCCCTAATGTTCGTGTCGCGACGATCATTGGTACTGATACCGAGATCCTCACAGGGACATAGACTTTCCAGTCATCCGGTTGGCATTCCACTAACACATTGATGTTACTTCTCGTGCTGCTGGTGGAAGAGGCAGATGTATCTAACGGAACAGGGCAATCCGTTGCTTTTATTCTCGAGTCGATCTCTGCCGCATTAACAGATAGCTCGCCACCATCAGGCTGATCAACCGTAGCAAGAATATGTTGTTCTGCTGCTGTTTTTATTTGCTCGATCTGATTATCTGAAGCTGAATGAACAAAAAAGCTAAACATACTGAGCAAAATGCCGATAGACTTAGCGTACTTTGTAATTAGCGCTCTACATATTGTCATAGTCAATGGTGTCGAAGTGAAAGTGAAATACGCCATACTGTCTCCCTGGTATCGTGCTTGCCAGTGGTAGAGTATCATTTAAAAACAAAAAGTTTGAGATGGAGATGAGCATATGACGGGGATTCTTGACTCGGTGAATCAGCGTACGCAACTCGTCGGTCAGAACCGATTGGAATTATTGACCTTTCGACTGATGGGCCGACAGCGCTACGGCATTAACGTATTCAAAGTGAAAGAAGTACTACAGTGCCCTAAGCTGACTTCAATGCCAAATCTACACCCTCTGGTTAAAGGTATCGCTCATATCCGCGGCCATACCGTGTCCGTTATTGATTTGAGCCTGGCAATTGGTGGCCGCCCAACCACTGATTTAGATAAATGTTTTGTTGTTATTGCAGAATTTAACCGTACGATCCAAGCATTTTTGGTATCATCGGTTGAGCGTATTATCAATATGCATTGGGAAGCGATTTTGCCACCGCCAGACGGCGCAGGTAAAGCGCACTACTTGACTGCCGTGACAAACATTGACAATGAGCTGGTTGAAATCCTTGACGTTGAAAAAATCCTGGCAGAAATTGCGCCAGTTGATGAAACGATGGATTCCGCTATTGGCGAAGAAATCGCACAAGCAGAACAAGAAAAGCCTATTGTACGCCGCATACTGATTGCTGATGACTCGACGGTCGCGCGTAAACAGGTAGAGCGTGCGATTACATCCATCGGTTTTGAGGTCGTATCTGTCAAAGACGGCAAAGAAGCGTACAATAAGTTGATTGAAATGGCTCAAGAAGGCAATATCTACGATCAAATTTCGTTGGTTATTTCCGATATTGAAATGCCAGAAATGGACGGCTATACCTTAACGGCTGAAATTCGCAGACATGCCGATTTGAAAGACCTTTATGTTATCCTCCATTCTTCATTAAGTGGTGTATTCAACCAAGCTATGGTTGAGCGTGTAGGTGCCAATACCTTCATTGCGAAATTTAACCCAGATGAATTGGGTAACGCGGTTAAATCTGCATTAACACAATAAAAGAGACATTAATGACTGCTATTACAATCAGTGATCAAGAGTATCGTGACTTTAGCCGTTTTCTAGAATCGCAATGTGGCATCGTGTTAGGTGATAGCAAGCAATACCTCGTGCGTAGCCGACTGAGTCCTTTAGTGACGAAGTTTAAGCTCGCATCGTTATCAGATTTGCTACGTGATGTTGTTACAGGGCGTAATCGAGAATTACGAGTCGCCGCTGTGGATGCGATGACGACTAACGAAACTTTGTGGTTTCGAGATACTTATCCGTTCACGGTTTTAGCTGACAAATTATTGCCAGAAGTAGCGGCAAGCAAGCGCCCAATTAAGATCTGGTCTGCTGCCAGTTCATCGGGCCAAGAACCGTATTCTATTGCAATGACGATCCTGGAAACGCAACAGCGCAAGCCGGGCTTGTTACCAAACGTGTCCATTACAGCCACAGACATTTCGGCAAGTATGCTCGAGATGTGTCGTGCAGGGGTGTACGACAACTTGGCTTTGGGTCGCGGGCTTTCACCAGAACGTCGTCGCACCTTCTTTGAAAATGCGGACGGTGGTCGCATGAAAGTCAAAGATAACGTCAAGCGTTTGGTGAACTTTCGTCCACAAAACTTGATGGACAGTTACGCACTGATGGGTAAGTTCGACATCATTTTCTGTCGTAACGTATTGATTTACTTTTCTCCAGAAATGAAATCTAAAGTGCTTAACCAAATGGCGAGCAGTTTAAACCCTGGTGGTTACTTGCTGTTAGGGGCATCAGAGTCGCTAACTGGTCTGACTGATAAATTTGAAATGGTGCGCTGTAATCCGGGCATCATTTACAAGCTTAAATAGCGGTATCTCTTCATTGATAAAAAGCCTGACCTAGTGTCAGGCTTTTTTTGTTTGCTGGTTTCCTGCCTTCGAGTGTTTCCACGTTTTCACTTGCTAAATTGAAGCGCGATTTTGCTTTGTTCCCTCATCACGGTGTATCTTTATTAAGTGAACAAAGTGAAACGACATGACATTCCAGTCACTTTGGCTCACTTATTGCTATTCCAATGGGTGATAGCTATTAAGTAGATAGAGCGCTTTATGTTTTTGGCATGCTAATTGCTTTTTGGTTATCAATCACGGTCAGTTCTTAATTGTAGAGGCAAACATGGCTATATCTTTTGACAATGCACTAGGCATCCACCAGCACACGGTGGGCGTACGTGAGCGCAATGCTGAGGTGATTTCCACCAACATTGCACAAGCCAACACGCCTGGTTACAAAGCAAGAGGTTTAGACTTTGCGAAGGAATTGCAAGCGGCAACATCTGAGGCAAGCATTGGTCTTAGTCGTACGGATGGTCGGCATATTCCTGCCACTACAACGTTGGTCGGGGACAAGCTATATCGTCTTCCTACGCAACCTGATACGGGTGATGGCAACACGGTAGACTTGGATTTAGAGCGTAACTTGTTTATGCAAAACCAAATCAGACACCAAGCATCACTCGACTTTCTAGGCAGCAAATTCAAGAACTTAACCAAAGCAATCAAAGGGGAATAATTTAGATGAGCTTATTTAACGTTTTCAATGTGACAGGTTCCGCAATGAGCGCTGAATCCGTTCGTCTGAATACTACCTCAAGCAACTTGGCGAATGCCGACAGTGTCAGCAGCTCTGCGAAAGACACTTACAAAGCGCGTCATGCAGTGTTTGGTGCAGAGTTAAGTAACGCCATGCGTGGCGGTGATACGGTGCCAGTGAAAGTGATGGGTATTGTAGAAAGTGATAAACCGCTGAGTGCGGAGTACAACCCAGACCATCCCCTTGCAAACGAAGAAGGCTACATCTACAAGCCTAACGTCAATGTAATGGAAGAAATGGCAAACATGATTTCAGCTTCTCGTGCATACCAAACTAATGTACAAGTCGCTGATTCTAGTAAACAAATGCTGCTGCGTACGCTGCAGATGGGTCAATAAGGATAAGGGGGTAGCGTATGGCCGGAATTAACAACGTTGGTCAAAGCGGCTTGTCCTATATCGACCAGCTTAAAAGTCTACAAGAGAGTAACAAGAAAGCGGAAGAGAGCACGGGTAAGCAGGACCTAAAACAGGAAGACTTCTTATCATTGCTCACGAAGCAACTGTCTCAGCAAGACCCTTTTAAGCCGGTAAGTAATGACCAGATGATTGCGCAAATGGCTTCATTTGCGACCGTTGATGGCATTGGCAAGATGAACACTCAGTTTGAGAGTTTGAATTCGTCAATGACATCAAATCAAGCGTTACAAGCTTCCTCTTTGGTAGGGCGTGACGTATTGGTCCCAGGAGCAGCAGGTGTGAAGCAGGACGACGCACCAATGGCGGCAATGGTTAAGCTTTCACAATCTATCGATAATCTGTTTGTTCGTGTAGAGGATGAAGCTGGCCAACTGGTTCGTACCTTTGAGGTAGGGGCGAAACCAGCCGGCGACACGCGTGTGCTTTGGGACGGTAAAGATGAAAGCGGAAATCCACTGCCAGCTGGCAAATACAAAGTGAAAGCGTCTGGCTTAGTTGAAGGGGAGTCGCAAGAGTTCCCAGTATCGACGTATGCCAACGTAAACAGCGTATTGCTTGGCAAAGGTGACGGAAACGTATTACTCAATCTGGCTGGTTTTGAATCGCCAGTTCGACTTGCAGAAGTATTGGAAGTCGGCAAAGCGTAGTCATAGCTCGCTAGATTAGGAGATTTTGGAATGTCATATGTATCTTTAAGCGGTTTGTCCGCCGCCCAACTGGATTTGAACACCACCAGTAACAACATTGCTAACGCCAACACGTACGGCTTTAAAGAATCCCGTGCTGAGTTTGCTGATGTTTACTCTAACTCTTTATTTACTAACGCAAAAACCACGCCGGGTGGTGGTGCGCAAGCAAGCCAAGTGGCGCAGCAGTTCCATGAAGGCTCAAGCATTTACACCAACAACCCAATGGATCTGCGTGTTTCGGGGACAGGTTTCTTCGCCGTGGCGAAGGAGCGTCTGACTCCACAACAGAATGAACTGACACGTAATGGTGCATTCCATTTAAATAAAGAAAACTACATGGTGACCGCGAACGATGAGTTCTTATTAGGTTACCAAGTGGATCCAAGCTCTGGTGAGGTTTCTTCATACGAGCCACAACCCATCAATATTCCTGCTGAATTTGGTAAGCCAAAACAAACAGCAAACATTGAAGTGGGTGTGAACTTGCCAGCGAACGGCGATTTGAAAGATCCAACGCAGTTTGATTTTTCAGACCCAGATACATACAACCGTTCAACCTCTTCGACAATTTATGACTCGATGGGTCAGTCTTACAAGCTAACGACGTATTACTTGAAAGATCAGACTCAGCCAAATACATGGAACACTTACTACACCGTGACAGATAAAGAAGGTGAAAAGCCTTTAAATGTTGCGGCTGGTGATGCGCAAACGCCAACAGGTCATGTGGGGCATACCATGAAGTTCAACAACGATGGGACGTTGGCGAGCTTGAACAATGGTCAGCCAATCACTTCTGTGGCTCTGGGCGATCCGGCGACGAACACGACACCAGTCGATATGAATGGTGCCGATCCTGCGCAGACGCTTAACTTTGGCTTAGGCTCAGCAACACAGTTTGCGGCTCCGTTCGAACTGACTAAGTTTGACGAAGACGGTGCAACGACGGGCTTCCTAACCAAAGTTGACTTCGATGAAAACGGCAGCGTATTGGGAACTTACTCAAACGGTGAAAACGTTACATTAGGTCGTGTTGCTCTCGTACGTGTTCCAAACGAGCAAGGTCTGGATAAGAAAGGCGGCACTCAATGGGATTCAACGCAGTTCTCGGGTGACAAGATCTGGGGTGAATCAAATAAAGGCTCTTTCGGCACCATCAATAACGGTATGCTGGAACAGTCAAACATTGATATGACGCAGGAGTTGGTGGACCTGATCTCTGCTCAGCGTAACTTCCAAGCAAACTCACGTTCGCTAGAAGTACACAACCAACTACAACAGAATATCTTACAGATCCGCTAGAGCACTAGCTGGGTCATTCGATACTCTGCTTGAGTAAGCAATGGCGTGTGATTGCTTCTTAGTAATTACCGCTTTGTTCATTTTCATCATGACATTCATCTGATGCTTAGCCTGAATACACCTCACTCAGGCTAAGCATGCTTTGATCTACGATTTGCCGCTGTTGCCGCCGTATGGATCAAAACCTTGCCTCTCGTTACAGTTTTCTGCCTCTATTGACCTCTTTTAATAGTTTGTTATTAATTCAAGATATTGATTAGTAAGTCTATTTTTATTTTGGCATAACTATTGCTTTTACTCCGTGTACAGAGAGATTTTTTGGAGTAATTTATGGATCGCGCACTGTTTCTCGCAATGAGTGGCGCCAAGCAAAATATGCAGGCACTACAATTGCGCGCTAATAACTTGGCTAACGTAAGCACGACCGGATTTCGGGCTGATTTAGCACAGGCTCGCTCAATGCAGGCTTATGGTGAAGGCCATCCTTCACGTGTATTCAGCATGACAGAGCGTCCAGGGCATAACTTTGCTCAAGGTAGCGTGATTACAACAGGGCGTGATCTGGATGTGACGATTGAAGGCAGCGGTTGGATATCGGTACTCGATCATACAGGGAAAGAAGGGTTGACCCGTAACGGCAACCTAAAAGTCGATCAAAATGGCATGCTTACCAACGCAAGTGGTCATTTGGTGCTGGGTGAAAACGACGCGCCGATTACTTTGCCTATCCCTCTCTCCAAAATTGAAATCGGTCGGGATGGCACCATCTCTGTACTTCCTCAAGGTGCCCCGGCAGAAGAATTCCAAGCGGTTGATCGCATTAAGCTCGTTAAGCCTAATGATCAAAGCTTGTTTAAAGACACCAATGGCTTATTTCGCCATAAAACTCCAAACCAACCTTACGAAGCAGACGCGACTGTTAGTCTCCAGACGGGAGCGATAGAAGGCAGTAACGTGAATGCCGTAGGTGAAATGACCGCATTGATTGACTTACAACGTCAGTTTGAAATGCAAGTCAAGATGATGAGCACAGCTGAAGAAATGGATAAATCTTCAGATTCACTGCTTCGTATGAGTTAACAGAGTTAGAGGTTCACTATGCATCCAGCACTATGGGTAAGTAAAACAGGTCTAGACGCCCAACAAACCAACATTGCCACGATTTCGAACAACTTGGCGAACGCCTCTACTGTCGGCTACAAAAAGAGCCGTGCAGTATTCGAAGATCTGTTCTATCAGAACATCAACCAGCCTGGCGGCCAGTCATCTCAGAACACGGAACTGCCAAGTGGCTTGATGCTAGGTGCGGGTTCTAAAGTGGTTGCGACGCAAAAAGTGCACACGCACGGCAATGCACAGACAACGACCAACGCACTGGACATGATGGTGGAAGGCGACGGTTTTTTCCAAGTGACATTGCCGGACGGCAACATCGGTTATACCCGTAACGGTCAGTTCACGCTAAATGGTGAAGGCACGTTAGTCACGTCGGGTTCTGGCTACCCTGTAGAGCCTGAAATTGTGATTCCAGAAGATGCGATTTCTATTACTGTTGGTACGGATGGTGAAGTGTCGGTTCGCGTCCGAGGTCAGCAAGACAACCAAGTCGTTGGTCAGCTAACCATTACAGATTTTGTTAACCCGGGTGGCCTAGAGCCAATTGGTCAGAACCTTTACTTACCAACGGGTGCCAGTGGCGATCCACAAGAGGGTGTTCCTGGTTTGGACGGTTTGGGTGAAATTCGTCAATCCATGCTGGAAGCGTCCAACGTGAATGTAACGGAAGAGTTGGTCAACATGATCGAAGCCCAGCGCGTTTACGAAATGAACTCAAAAGTGATCTCGTCAGTCGATAAAATGATGAGCTTCGTTAACCAGCAATTGTAACGATTAAGAGCAAGATTTGAGGAGCTCACGATGAAACGTATTTGCCTACTCGCTTTGATTGCTACGATGTCGGGCTGTGCCATGTTGGAACCGATTGAAACGGATGAAGTGACACAAGCAACCACTGTGGTCGACGCAGTAGAAGGCGATAAATCGAAAGAAGAGAGCAGCGGTATTGTAGATACTTTACGTGGTAGAAGTGATCCGGTTGCTGGCGACCCTGCTTGGGCTCCAATTCATCCGAAAAACAAACCTGAGCATTACGCTGCTGCAACAGGTTCGTTGTTTAGCGCCGAGCACATTACCGATCTCTACGACGATTCTAAACCACGTGGTATTGGCGACATTATTACCGTAACACTGGATGAGACAACCAGTGCGACGAAAAGCGCAAATGCCGATTTATCGAAAACCAATGAAGCGCAAATGGACCCGCTTCAAGTGGGCGGAGAAGAGCTGCAAATTGGCGGAAAATATAATTTCTCTTATGACTTAAACAACTCCAACTCATTTGCAGGTGACTCTTCTGCAAAGCAGAGCAACAGCATCAGTGGTTACATCACTGTTGAGGTGATCGAAGTATTGGCAAACGGCAACCTCGTGATCCGCGGTGAGAAGTGGATGACGCTAAATACGGGTGATGAGTACATACGTTTAAGTGGCACTATTCGTCCGGATGATATTAATTTCGACAACACCATTGCATCAAATCGCGTTTCTAACGCAAGAATTCAGTACTCTGGCACTGGTTTGCAACAAGATATGCAAGAGCCAGGCTTCTTGGCACGATTCTTTAATGTAGCGCTATAACACGCCGTGCTGACGGCAATTTGACTGCAAGAGATAAGTAAGCATGAAAAAACTCCTTTTAGTACTGATGAGCGTTGCTCTGTTTTCTACCGTAGCCCAAGCCGCACGTATCAAAGACGTCGCGCAAGTGGCAGGTGTACGAAGCAACCAACTCGTGGGTTATGGTTTGGTTTCAGGCTTACCTGGTACGGGTGAAGCGAACCCGTTTACAGAGCAAAGTTTCGCCGCCATGCTGCAAAACTTCGGCATTCAGATGCCGCCGGGCACAAAGCCAAAAATTAAAAACGTTGCCGCAGTCATGGTTACGGCAGAATTGCCGCCTTTCTCTAAACCGGGTCAGCAAGTGGACGTGACTGTCTCTTCCATCGGAAGTGCTAAAAGTTTGCGTGGTGGTACGCTACTACAAACGTTCCTCAAAGGTCTCGACGGTCAAGTTTACGCGGTTGCTCAAGGTAACTTAGTAGTGAGCGGCTTCAGTGCTGAAGGCGCTGACGGTTCTAAAATCGTAGGTAACAATCCAACCGTTGGTCTTATCTCTAGTGGTGCGACAGTAGAGCGAGAAATTCCAAACCCATTTGGTCGTGGTGATTACATCACGTTCAACTTGCTTGAGTCAGACTTCACAACGGCTCAACGTATGGCGGATGCTGTAAACAACTTCCTTGGCCCACAAATGGCGAGCGCTGTTGACGCGACATCAGTGCGCGTGCGTGCTCCTCGTGACGTCAGCCAGCGTGTTGCGTTCTTATCGGCAATCGAAAACCTAGAATTCGACCCGGCAGATGGTGCAGCCAAAATCATCGTTAACTCACGAACGGGCACTATTGTAGTTGGTAAGCATGTACGTCTTAAACCAGCAGCAGTAACGCATGGCGGCATGACGGTTGCGATCAAAGAAAACCTGAATGTTAGCCAACCTAACGGCTTTTCTGGTGGGCAAACCGTAGTCGTACCAGACTCGGATATCGAAGTCAGCGAAGAGCAAGGAAAAATGTTTAAGTTCGAACCAGGCTTAACGTTGGATGATTTGGTCCGTGCCGTGAACCAAGTCGGGGCTGCGCCTTCGGACTTGATGGCAATTTTACAAGCATTGAAGCAAGCTGGTGCCATTGAAGGCCAGTTGATCATCATTTAATGGTTAGGAGGTAGGTATAATGAACAATCCTAACGACATTGGTTTTATCCATGACATCAGTTCTCTGGATACTCTGCGTCAAAAAGCAGTGAAAGAGGGAAAAGATGGCGAGCAAGAAGCATTGCATGCGGCTGCTCGTCAGTTCGAATCGATCTTCACCTCCATGATGTTGAAATCCATGCGTGAAGCCAATGAGGGCTTTGAGTCCAACATGATGAACAGCCAAAACGAGAAGTTCTACCGACAAATGTTGGATGAACAGATGGCGAGTGAATTGAGTTCGTCTGGTTCAATGGGACTGGCCGATATGATTGTTAAGCAATTAACGGCTGGGCAAGAGAACGACAAAAAAGAAACGGCTATGCGTGATGCGGCAAACAATGCTGCGGAATATCGTCGTGTTGACCCGAAAAAAGCGCGCGAGATTGAACAGCGCTTGATTGAATCTGGTCAATTATCTCGACCAAGTAATGAACCCACTCGATTCGATTCACCAGAATCCTTTGTTAACTCGATGAAGCCATACGCGGAGAAAGCTGCGAAAGCCTTAGGTGTCGAGCCATCTTTGCTACTTGCGCAAGCCGCTTTGGAAACGGGGTGGGGACAAAAGGTCGTGAAGAACGCTCGTGGCAGCAGCAACAACTTATTTAATATCAAAGCAGATCGAAGCTGGCAGGGTGACAAAGTGACGACTCAAACTTTAGAGTTCCACGATAACACGCCAGTGAAAGAGACGGCAGCGTTTCGCTCATACTCAAGTTACGAAGACAGCTTTAATGACTTTGTACGATTTTTGAATGACAACCCACGTTACGAGACAGCATTGCAGCAACGCGGGAATTCAGAGTCGTTTATTCGCGGTATCCACAGTGCGGGTTACGCGACCGATCCGAACTACGCAGATAAAGTCCTGCAGGTGAAGGATAAAATCGAAAGTATGTAATGTCTCTGCGCCAATTTATGACGTTCTCGAAGGCTTGCCATAGTGCAAGCCTTCACTTTATCTGAATATCTACGCCTTTCTATCACTTGGCACATCTTTTGCTTTTAACGTGTCTAGGTGATCGGTTTTGCCGATTTATATTTCGTTTTTGGGGGCATGTATGGCGTCAGATCTTCTGAATGTAGGTACTCAAAGTGTGCTTACTGCTCAGAGACAATTAAACACCACTGGTCATAACATTTCTAATGTTAATACAGAGGGTTATAGCCGTCAGTCTGTTATCCAAGGCACGAATGATCCGCGCATGTTTGGTGGTTCTACCTACGGCATGGGTGTGCATGTGGAAAATGTTCGCCGCTCGTGGGATCAGTTTGCCGTGAATGAACTGAACCTGTCGTCGACCAACAATGCCAACAAAACGGATACCCAAGACAATCTTGATATGCTCTCTAGCATGTTGAGCTCCGTGGCATCGAAGAAAATTCCTGAGAACCTGAATGAGTGGTTCGATGCGGTAAAAACCATGGCAGATACCCCGAATGATTTAGGGGCACGAAAAGTGGTATTGGAAAAGGCGAAAATCTTCTCTGATACATTAAATGATTTCCACGAAACCGTGCGACTGCAATCTGATGTCACCAATAAAAAATTGGATATGGGCATTGAGCGCGTTAACCAACTTGCGTTGGAAATTCGCGATATTCATCGACTGATGATGCGTACTCCCGGTCCACATAATGACCTGATGGATCAGCATGAAAAGCTGGTTACTGAGCTGTCAGAGTACACCAAAGTTACCGTAACCCCACGCAAAAATGCGGAAGGGTTTAATGTTCATATCGGCAATGGACACACACTTGTTTCTGGCACGGAAGCAAGCCAGCTCAAAATGATCGATGGCTATCCGGATGTTCATCAAAGACGATTAGCAATGGTGGAAGGGAATGGCATTAAAGCGATCAAGTCTGATGATATGGATGGCAAAATCGGCGCTTTACTTGAAATGCGCGACAAACACATCCCACAACTGCAAGATGAAATGGGCCGTTTAGCGACGGGCTTTTCCTACAAAATTAATCAGCTGCAATCTCAAGGTCTGGATCTCAACGGTAAGATAGGTAAAGACGTATTTACCGACGTGAACTCTGAGCTGGTGGCAAAATCTCGAGTTTTTGCTGCGCCTGACTCCCAAGCTGATGTTGCGGTTTACATCGAGGACATTTCCGCGATCAAAGGTGGTGAATATTCGCTGCGTTATGATGGCGATCAATACAGCGTGACAACACCGAAAGGTGAGCAAATGTCGTTGAACATCGACCGTTCGGATTCGTCATTTGTTCTGGATGGTATGAAAGTGCAAATTGGTGAAGGCCTTGCCGCCGGTGAGCGCGTATTGCTACGCCCAACGAGAAGTGGTGCAGCCATCATAAAGATGGAAACCAATGACGCAAAAGCTATTGCCGCACAAAGTTATGAAGCCTCAACCACTTTTGCCCAAGGTAACGCCAAGTTTAAAATTCGTGAGGCGGGGGATGTTAAAGAGTTTGAGGTTACCGTACAACCAGCCGACGAGAAGCATGATAAGCCGTGGTTAAAGATCACGGATAACAAGGGTAATTTACTATCGGACAAATACTCATACCCGTTAGATAAAGATAACCCGATGATTGAAATATCAGTGCCGAAAAGCCATCCGCTGTATAAAAACGGCGATGCAACCGTGTTTGAGTTGAGCGAAGGCGCACTGATGAATGATAAATTCACCGCAAACTTGGTGCCTTCTGAAGGTGGTAACGGCAACTTGAGAAAAATGCAGAAGATCCAAACAGACAAGATGATGGATGGAAAATCCAGTACCTTGATCGATGTTTATCATAACCTCAATACTGAAGTTGGACTGAAGTCTTCTACAGCAAACCGTTTAGCCTCCGTCGCTCGTTTAGAGCATGAAGCGGCGCAAGAGCGCGTTGCTTCTATTTCTGGTGTTAACCTCGATGAAGAAGCGGCCAACATGATGAAGTTTCAACAAGCGTACATGGCTTCATCACGTGTGATGCAAGCGGCGAACGATACCTTCAATACCATTTTACAACTGAGGTAAGGAGAAGAGATAAGTGCTAACCCGAATTTCTAGTTTCCATAACTATCAGTCCGTACAAAATGATCTGCGTCGTCAAGAGAATAAGGTTCACCACAACCAAGAGCAGCTTGCTTCAGGGAAAAAGTTACTGAAACCTAGTGACGACCCCCTCGCTGCGCATTACATCCAAAACATTAGTCAGCAACAAGAACAGCTACAACAATATCTTAGCTCGATAGTGTTGGTGCGTAATCGTCTAGAAAACCACGAAGTTAATATCGCCAATGCGGAGAATTTTGCCGACGAGTCGAAGCGCTTAACGATGGAGATGATTAACGGTGCGTTTTCTGCGGAAGACCGACAAGCAAAGAAGCGTGAGCTAGAAGAGATTGCGAACAACTTCCTTAACTTGGTGAACTCGCAAGATGAATCTGGTAACTACGTGTTTGCTGGCACTAAGCCAAAAAGCCAACCATTTTATCGCGATAAAGATGGTAGCGTGCAATACGCTGGGGACGATTATCAGCGCAAAATGAAAGTTTCTAGCATGCTTGAGATGCCAATGAACGATCCTGGCAGCAAGCTGTTTATGGAGATACCAAACCCATTTGGCGATTATCAGCCGAATTACGATCTACAAAACGGTTCTGAGTTGCTATTAAACAGAGCCACTAACGTTGATACGAAGGATGATGCGGCGTATCGCGTGACATTTGTCGATATGAATAACGGCAAATTTGGTTACCAATTAGAGCGTAACGGCAAAGTAGTGGATGCCGATGAGTTTTCACCAGAGAAAGGGATTGAATACAAAGGCCTGAAAGTGCACGTAAAAGGCCAAATTACGCCTGGTGACAGCATTGAGATCGAAAAGCGGGCAGAGTTCAGCATTTTCGATACCTTCAAGGATGCAATGGCATGGTCAGACAAATCGGTTTCGGATACGTCGGCGACTGCTAAATTGCACCAAATGACAGAAGAATTCCACGCTGCTTTTATCCATTTGAATAAAGCGCGTACAGATGCCGGGGCTCGATTGAGTACGCTGGATATCCAAGAGCAAAATCATGAAGACTTTAATTTGTCTCTGGCAAAAGCGAAGAGCAACTTTGAGGACTTGGATTACTCTAAAGCCGTGATCGAGTTCAGTGAAAACTCGCGAGCATTACAGGCATCGCAACAAGCATTCGGTAAGACCAAAGATCTAACGTTGTTTAACTACATCTAGTATGACACTCATACACATTGTCTGATTTTGATGCCTTATGTGCAAAGCCTTAAGCGCGATAAGTCGACGTAACCTGAGAGTCTGAGATGTCATGCGGCACGATTTTACCCAAAGCGGCAATGATGCGGGAGGCAAGTCGGGCGGCAACAGGGCAGCGTTCAATACCCTTGGGCTAAGATGAGGCTGACAAACCGGAAATAGCTTAATGATAAAGCTAACTTATTGTTTATTTGATTCTTTTAAAAGTAGTTAAATAATTTACGCAAGTTGGCACACAAATTGTATTGAAAATATCAGAACAGATTTAGAGATTCTAAACCCTGCGTTTAAGGCAGATTTAGCAAGTAACTTTTACGGTCAGTGCTTATCCAAATGAGAGTAAAGCTGGCCGCTTCGCAAAAGCTTGCGAACTCAACAGGAGAGCAAAATGGCTGTAACAGTTAGTACTAACGTCTCCGCGATGACCGCGCAGCGTTACCTAAACAAAGCGACTGATGAATTAAACACGTCGATGGAGCGCTTATCTTCAGGACATAAGATTAACAGTGCAAAAGATGATGCGGCAGGTCTACAGATCTCTAACCGCTTAACTGCACAGTCTCGTGGCCTAGATGTCGCAATGCGTAACGCGAACGATGGTATCTCGATTGCACAAACCGCTGAAGGTGCGATGAATGAGGCAACCTCTGTCATGCAACGAATGCGTGACCTTGCGATTCAATCATCGAATGGTACTAACTCTCCAGCTGAGCGTCAGGCGATCAACGAAGAGTCAATGGCATTGATTGACGAGCTAAACCGTATTGCAGAAACCACTTCATTTGGTGGTCGTCGTCTATTGAACGGCTCATTCGGTGAAGCAGCATTCCAGATTGGTGCGAGCTCAGGTGAAGCCATGATCATGGGACTCACCAGCATTCGTGCGGACGATACTCGCATGGGCGGTGTGACCTTCTTATCTGAGAACGGTAAAGATAAAAACTGGAGCGTTGACCCAGCTAAATCTGACTTGAAGATCACGCTACCAGGTATGGGTGAAGACGAAGACGGCAATGTTGATGATCTAGAAATCAACATTAATGCCAAAGCGGGCGACGACATCGAAGAGCTTGCCACTTACATTAATGGTCAGTCTGATATGATTAATGCGTCTGTAAGTGAAGATGGCAAGTTGCAAGTTTTTGTCGCGCATCCAAACGTTCAGGGTGAGATTTCTATTTCTGGTGGATTAGCATCTGAGCTTGGCCTGAGTGATGAACCTATCAGAACGTCAGTACAAGATATTGATATGACCACGGTACAAGGTTCTCAAAACGCGATTTCTGTGCTGGATTCGGCACTGAAATACGTAGACTCGCAACGTGCAGACTTAGGTGCGAAGCAAAACCGTTTGAGTCACAGCATCAACAACTTGGCGAATATCCAAGAAAACGTTGACGCATCGAACAGCCGAATTAAAGATACAGATTTTGCGAAAGAAACCACGCAAATGACCAAAGCACAAATTTTGCAACAAGCAGGTACATCGATTCTTGCTCAAGCGAAACAGTTGCCAAACTCTGCAATGTCACTATTGCAGTAGTTTACTTAGCCTGTACTCAATACATTCAGACGTGGATGGGAATGCAGGCTTTTGGCAAGCAACTTTACAATAGAATGAGCGGCTCTCTCATCTCTCACCTGCCAATCATTTTCAATGTAAAGTTGCACTCGGTATGCCGGAAATGTGTTCATTTCTCTTGATCTCCACATAGGCTCTGGCGACCAACCTAGCCCCAGTTCTCTCAAAGGAAAAGGGGCTTTTTCTTTTCTAATTCTTACGTCTATCGTCTGCGAACTTATCTTCAATTGTTTCCTTTTGCTGGTTTTCTATACAATCTGGCCCTCTCGGCTCGATTTGTGGAAACTTGAGCACTTTTTCTTACTTTTCTTCAATTTTATTAGCTAAATCTCGCAATGTTATTTTTTTAAACTTTTTTCTAAAGCTTCTGAATTTGGTGTCGTTAATAGAGGTAACTTTGAGAGAACTACTTGGTTTTCCGAGACGTCGGAAACCGCTACACCGGAAAATCAATTGGAGAAATCACCA
>NZ_JAWOUB010000026.1:0-50981 GCF_033339195.1 Vibrio sp. 811 | reverse complement strand
TCAGAAGTGAAACGAAATAGCGTCGATGGTAGTGTGGGGCTTCCCCATGTGAGAGTAGAACATCGCCAGGCTTTAAATTTTGGGCGCTTGCTTATCAAAGCGAGTGATACCACTGCGGAGTGGTAGTTCAGTTGGTTAGAATACCGGCCTGTCACGCCGGGGGTCGCGGGTTCGAGTCCCGTCCACTCCGCCACTTATTTGAGCGTCGTCTCAATAAACACGAATTACAGGGGTGTAGCTCCAATTGGCAGAGCAGCGGATTCCAAATCCGCGTGTTGGGAGTTCGAATCTCTCCACCCCTGCCATACTCTAAAGCCTCAGCAGTAATGCTGGGGCTTTTTTGCATTTGAAGAAAAGAGAAGCTGACTAGTTGGAAGAGTTGTCGATTCCTCTGATACCAAAGTATCGGGGGATTGAAAGCTCATATCTCCGGGGTATTGGTCCACTTCACCTATCCCCCATGCTCATAAGCTCTGGCTTAGGTCAGGGACTCTTTTATTTCTAACGAATATGGCATATCTTTGCTTCAGATAGTTTTATTTTCTAGTAATGTATAATGTAATTACTAAATGTTGATGTATCGCTTTGCTCTTTCTGTTTTACCTTCGAATTTCATAACACTTTTTCTTCGTTATCGAGCACATCTGATTCACAATCTATTGAAAGGTCAGTGGTTACATTGGCTTGGATGATTACTGACTTGGTTCCTGTTATCATCATGCATTAATGCTAATAATTAGGAAGTAAGTTTATGCCACATTTTCGATTCCGTGCTGTAGAGCCACAAGCTGTTCAGGCATTATCAAAACCCCTTACGGATGAACTTCAGCCTCTAATGGACTGTCCGCGTGAGGATTTTACTTTTGAGTATATCTACACTACGTTTTTCAATGAGGGTGAGGTGAGTGCTGCATATCCTTTTGTCGAAGTGCTTTGGTTCGACCGTGGCCAGGAAGTGCAAGATGAAGTTGCCAAGCTTATTACGCAACAAGTGCGCGGTATCGCTGGTGCCGATATTGATGTTGCAGTTATCTTTTCCGCCTTATCTCCTAAAGCTTATTACGATAATGGCGAACACTACTAAAGGTTAAAGGCTATGAGGCTGAGTTTCATTGTAACTTTGGGTTTATGTTTCTCAGCTTCAGTATGTTCTACTCCTTGGGAGTCTGCGGTTAATCCTACCCGAAACTCTTCCTCCTCTATTGGTAGTTATGCTAACGGTTGTTTAGATGGTGCATTACCCTTGCCTCTCGATGGCGTTGGTTATCAAGTCTTACGTAGTAAAACGAAGCGCTACTATGGGCACCCTAAAACGATAGAGTTTATTGAAAATCTGGCGCTTAAAGCTCATCAAAATCTCAACACCACTCTGCTAATTGGTGATTTGTCTTTACCTAGAGGTGGAAGGTTCTCCTCTGGTCATTCTAGTCATCAAACCGGGTTAGATATCGATATCTGGTTAAGACTTGCTGACCAACCGCTTTCTTATAACGAATTACAACTTCCTAAACCCATGAGTGTGGTGGATTTAAAAGGTTATTCCATACTTAATCATCGCTGGGAAGAACGGCACTTTAAGCTAATTCGGTACGCTTCAAAAAGTAAGGATGTTGCACGAATTTTTGTACATCCTGTTATTAAGGAGCAACTTTGCTTGCAAGAAAACGGCAAAGATCGTTCTTGGTTACGTAAAGTACGTCCATGGTGGGGGCATCATTACCACTTTCACGTCAGGTTATCTTGTCCTGATTCGAGCGACTATTGTGTTGATCAAGCACCACCTCCAGTAGGTGATGGTTGCGGTGCTGAGCTTGCAAGTTGGGCCCCAAAAGCAAAACCTACTGATACCCCTCAACGGGTAAAAACAACCTCTAAGCCCAAACGAAAAAAAGTCGTTCCACCTCAATGCTTGCCGCTTATCAATCCTAATTAGTGTTACTCTTCAGGTTTATCTGTACTTGGTGATCTCTTTTATGAAACTGGAGAAACATCATACTTTTGTCTACATTGAATAGTACCAATACAAAAACTAACCCAATCAGTTTTGGGGACATATTATAGAAATCTAAATTAAACAAAGAGTTGTAGTAGGGGTAAGTTGTAACTTCTCTGTTTAGAAAAAGATCTTTCGTCACGATACTCTGGTTTCTTAGCAATATGTCTGTCAGTTGGCTAAAAAGCGATAACAACGCAGACAAGTGTGTAAGGCAGGGATATACCCTTTTCCTGTTAGAAGAGTAAATCAAGGACAAAACCATGACTATGATTTGTGCAAAAGAATTTGCAGAGTGGTTAAGACACAGATTTAGCAGTGATACTAAAGGAGTCTCTTTGACTCGAGAGGATGTGAATCACCTGACTGGGCGTCAACGCCTTGATCCGGGTTTTGTTAATGATGTGCATTATGAGCTGATGCAATATGGAATGGCTTTCGTTACTGATACGAGCCGAGAAAACTTTTATTTAATACCTGTTTCTCAAGCGGAAAATTGGCGTGAGAGACTAGAGTATCATTTTGAAAAAGAGCTGTTCTGCAATATTATCCCTATTGAAAAATCAGGTTGAGAAAAGGTTCAACTTTGATGCCAAAGTTGAACCTAATTGCTCTTATGCTAACCCTTGAATAATCACGAATTTTTCAAGCAACTGCTCTTCAGTTTCGACATGGTTCGGATCAGTGATTATGCATTTTGTAATTGGACACACTGACTGACAGGTCGGCTTTTCGTAATGCCCCTTACACTCTGTACATAGCGCTGGATCAATTTCGAAAATGCTCTCTCCCATACTGATTGCCCCATTGGGGCATTCGGGATCACACATGTCGCAGTTAATGCATTTGTCAGTAATGAGCAAGGCCATGGTTACTTACCAGTCGGGTTGCGGGTGTCCTGCCCTGAGTTTAGATTACGCATTAATAGGCCATATTCTAAATCTAGCTCTGCTGGTACTGGAATGAATACAAAGTGACCGTTTCCTTTCGCGTCTTCAATAGACTCTGATTTGCGGTTTTCCATTGCCTCTAGCGTGAAAACAATATTGCCTTTTGGCGTCATTAGTTCAAGGCTATCACCGACAAGAAACTTATTTTTTACTTCTACTTCAGCCATGTCACCACGACGTTTGCCAGTGAATTCACCAACAAACTGTTGAGCATCAGAGACTGAGTAACCGTAATCGTAGTTTTGGTAAGTATCGTGTGTATGACGGCGTAGGAAGCCTTCAGTGTAGCCACGGTGAGCTAGGCTTTCTAGTGTACCCATTAGGCTTTCATCGAATGGTCGACCTGCTACAGCATCATCAATTGCTTTACGATAAACTTGAGCGGTACGTGCGCAGTAGTAGAACGATTTAGTACGACCTTCAATTTTCAATGAGTGAACACCCATCTTAGTTAAGCGTTCAACGTGCTGAACCGCTCGTAGGTCTTTAGAGTTCATGATGTAAGTACCATGCTCATCTTCGTAGGCCGCCATTTTTTCTTCTGGACGGTGCGCTTCAGAAAGCAGAACGACTTCATCTGTTGGTTTGCCGCGACCAATTGTGGTTTCAGGGCGCTCGTCTTGTACTTCGACAGGCTGTGCTTCAGTCGGGTCGAATTTCTCTACGATATCACCAGCGTCGTTTTCTTTACCCTCTTCAACTTTGTATTCCCAGCGGCATGCGTTAGTGCAAGTGCCTTGGTTAGGGTCACGTTTGTTGATATAGCCAGAAAGTAGGCAACGACCTGAGTAAGCCATGCATAATGCACCGTGAACGAATACTTCAAGCTCAGTTTCAGGGCAATGCTCACGAATTTCTTCGATTTCTTCTAGAGACAGCTCGCGAGAAACGATCACACGTTCCACGCCATTCGCTGCCCAGAACTTAACGGTCGCCCAGTTTACAGCGTTTGCTTGTACAGAAAGGTGAATTGGCATTTCTGGGAAAGCTTCACGAACCATCATAATTAGGCCTGGATCTGACATGATCAATGCGTCAGGACCCATCTCTACGATTGGCTTAAGATCACGGATGAACGTTTTTAGCTTCGAGTTGTGTGGTTGAATGTTACATACCACATAAAGCTTTTTGCCTAGGGCGTGGGCTTCATCGATACCGATTTTTAGGTTCTCGTGGTTAAACTCGTTGTTACGTACGCGAAGGCTGTAGCGAGGTTGGCCAGCGTAAACTGCATCTGCCCCGTAGGCGAATGCGTAACGCATGTTTTTCAGGCTGCCCGCTGGAGATAGTAGCTCAGGCACGAATGCTTTCTCAGTTGTCATTGCTCAATTCTCTTTTATCTGATCACAAGTCAGGCCAATTCCACCTAATGGAAATGGGGCGCAAATTTTACGTCAAAATGTGAACTGTGACTAGGGTAATTGTGCTTCAGATAGAAAAACGCCCTCAAAAAAAGTGAGGGCGTTATGGTTAACCTTTATACAATATTATGCGTTAGGATTCGGTAAGCCGCCTAGCGCATCGTATAAGTTGGGAAGGAAAGCACTGAACTCTCCACACATTAGAGAGAAGTCTGCATCAAATCGAGCTGCTTGATCTTCACGTGGAATATCATCGTTTTGATCTTTCAATTCATCAGAGAATTTTAGACGTTTGATGCCTGCATCTTCCGTCATAATGAACTCAATACGATCTTGCCAATTAAGCGCAAGTTTTGTCACGACTTTATCCGCAGCGATGTGGTTGCGGATTTCATCAGTGGTTAGCTCTTGCTTCTTACAGCGAATCACACCACCTTCTTCAAGTACGGATTTTAGCTCAGCTTCGTCCATCATGCTGATACCTTGAGGTGTGTCACCGCTTTTCACCCACTCGGTTAGCGTAGTTTCAATCGCCACTTCTGGAATAGCAGGAACAACAGGTAAACTACCCATGGTTTTACGAAGCAATGCTAATACATCTTCTGCTTTTTTATAGCTGCTTGCATCAACAAGGATAAAACCTTCTTTTGGCATGATGAGCACGTGAGTGTGGCTGCTGCGGCTGAATGCGCGCGGCAGTAAATCCATTACGATGTCATCTTTCAGGTTGTCTTTCTCTTTCTTCTTCAGAGGACGACCTTCTTGCGCTTCCATTGCTTCTACTTTTGCATTCAATGATTCTTTGATCACAGAGGCAGGTAGCATTTTCTCTTCTTTCTTGGCGCAAATCAGAATGCGGTTTTCTGACACGTGAGTCATCATATCGCCATGTCTACCCATTGCACTGACCCAGCCAAATTTCTGTTTGTCTTGACTGCCACACGGGGTGAATCGGAATTCAGACAGCTGAGTTTCTAGTTGTTCTGCGTTAAAAGTAACCTCGCGGTTAACGCGGTATACCAGACAGTTTTTAAACCACATAAATCTTCTCTAGGCTTGATGACAAGGGACTAATCATAGGGAATTTTTGTGCTGATGTCTTAATAGAAATGAAAAATATCTGAATGAACCTCAAAAGAAAGTTATATGAAAATTTGTTTTCAAAGGTCACAAAAGTGTCATAATTGGTAGTGATAATGCTTATGCAAAGAGAGGCGCTTTGTCTCTTAAATTCATTAGCTCAACGAACATAAGGTTACTCAATTATGTCTAGAAGGATTCTGGTTGTTGAAGACGAAGCTCCTATTCGCGAAATGCTGTGCTTCGTACTTGAGCAGAAAGGTTACCAAGCGGTAGAAGCGGAAGATTACGATACTGCAGTAACCAAACTGGCTGAACCCTTCCCTGATTTAGTTTTACTGGATTGGATGTTACCAGGCGGTAGTGGCATTAACTTCATCAAACATATGAAGCGAGAGGAATTAACGCGCAACATTCCAGTTGTGATGCTTACCGCTCGTGGTGAAGAAGAAGATAAAGTGCGCGGTTTAGAAGTCGGTGCGGATGACTACATTACTAAGCCATTCTCTCCTAAAGAGTTGGTTGCACGCTTAAAAGCGGTCATTCGTCGCGTTACTCCGACTGCACTAGAAGATGTAATTGATGTACAGGGATTGAAGCTTGACCCTGTATCGCACCGTGTTACGGCTAATGATGCGCCATTAGACATGGGCCCAACAGAATTTAAGATGCTTCATTTTTTCATGACGCATCAAGAACGCGTATACAGCCGTGAGCAGCTATTAAACAATGTTTGGGGCACTAACGTGTATGTCGAAGACCGTACGGTCGATGTCCATATTCGCCGTCTGCGTAAAGCATTGGAAGCTGCAGGGCATGATAAGCTGATCCAAACTGTTCGTGGTGCTGGATACCGCTTCTCGACGAAGGCATAAATTAACACGCAGCTTATCGGTACCATTTCTGGAGTTATGAGTGGTTGAAAGATTAACGTGGAAAAAGCTGGCCTGGGAGCTGGCTTTTTTTTACACCCCATGGGTGATAGTAGGTTGGATATTCGGTTATATGCCGTGGTTGCTTTTGGCTGCTACGGCATTGCAGCTTGTGTGGCATTTGCATAACCAAGTACGTTTATCTTCTTGGTTATGGGATGAAAAACGCCTCACGCCACCATCTGGTAGTGGTAACTGGGAATCTTTGTTCAATGGGTTGTATCGCTTACAACAGCGCCAACGCCGCAAACGAAAAGAGCTTACTAATCTTATTCGTCGATTCAGAAATGGTGCAGAATCGCTACCCGATGCGGTAGTGGTATTCCGTGCTGAAGGCAATATTGTTTGGTGCAACAAGCTGGCTCAGCACTTACTGGGCTTCCATTGGCCAGAAGATTCAGGTCAACCTATCTCGAATCTCATTCGTACACCTGATTTTATCAAGTACCTCAACAAGAAAGACTTCTCAGAGCCATTAGAAATGCGTTCACCACTCAACGTCGAACGCATGCTGGAATTACGTATCGTACCGTATACCGAGGGTGAGCACTTGATGGTAGTGCGTGATGTGAGCCAGTTAAAACAACTTGAGGGAATGCGTCGCAACTTCTTTGCCAACGTATCTCATGAACTGCGTACACCAATGACGGTGCTACAAGGTTATTTGGAGATGACTGAAGACCCTGATATGGTCGTGGGTCCAATGTGGAGCAAAGCTCATGGTGTCATGACGGAGCAGCTTAACCGCATGAACAGTTTGGTGAACCAACTACTGACACTATCTAAAATTGAAGCGGCACCTATGCATGAGCTTGAGGAAGTCGTGAATGTGCCCGCGATGCTTGAAGTGTTAGAAAAAGAGGCGGTTAGCCTTAGTGGGGACAACCAACATAAATTGAAATTTGATGTTGATGCTAGCCTACGCGTGCTGGGCGATGATGACCAGTTACGTAGTGCTATCTCTAACCTCGTTTATAATGCCGTCAAATACACACCGCCTGGTGCGAACATTAATGTTCGTTGGTTCCAGACCTCTCAAGGCGCATGCTTAGAGGTGGAAGATAGTGGTGATGGTATTGAACCTCAGCACCTACACCGACTTACTGAGCGTTTTTATCGAGTGGATAAAGCAAGATCACGTGATACTGGTGGAAGTGGTTTAGGGCTTGCCATTGTAAAACACGCGCTGAGTCACCATGACTCTCATTTAGAAATTCACAGTGAAGTAGGCGTGGGCAGTAAGTTTTCTTTCGTATTGCCTGAGCGTTTGGTGGTGAAATAATGGCTTTACGATTGGCAAAAACATTCAGTTTATTCGCGCTTGTTGGTTCTTGTATGGCTGCCGCTCAAGATAAACCATTGCCGACTTATCATAAAACGACGGGGATTGTAGGGAACTTGCTCTCTGTTGGCTCCGATACACTTGCGGGTATGACAACGCTTTGGGTTGAAGAGTTTAAATCCATTTACCCGAATATTAATGCGCAAGTCCAAGCGTCTGGCTCTTCTACTGCCCCTCCAGCATTGACCGAACAAACAGCTCAGTTTGGTCCCATGAGTCGCCCTATGCGTTTAAGAGAGATAGAAGCGTTTGAACGTGAACATGGCTACAAGCCAACGGCGCTTAGGGTAGCCATCGATGCAATCGGTATTTTTGTTCATCAAGATAATCCAATTCAAGGTCTTAACTTTAGTCAATTAGATGCTTTGTTTTCCGCCACGCTACGCTGTGGCGAAAGTCAATTTGTAACAAACTGGCAGCAACTCGGTCTTGAATCACAGTGGGCAAAGCGAAACGTACAGTTGTTTGGTCGTAACTCCGTTTCTGGAACTTATGGTTACTTCAAAAGCAATGCCTTGTGTGGCGGCGATTTCAAGACCCGAGTTAACGAGCAGCCAGGCTCCGCGTCAGTTGTGCAAGCTGTAGCGTCAACCATCAGTGGAATTGGTTATTCCGGTGTCGGTTATCGAGTGGCAGGCGTGCGCTTAGTCCCTGTGGCTAAAATGGGAAATGACTACGTGACTCCAACGCGAGAACATATTGTTAGTGGTAAGTACCCACTATCACGTTACTTATATGTTTACGTGAATAAGCACCCTGATTACCCATTAACACCAATTGAAGCTGAATTTATTCGCTTTATCTTTTCTGCTCAGGGACAAGCGTTGGTTGAGAAAGATGGTTATGTGCCCATTACGGCAGATTTTGCAGAAGAAGAGTTAAAAAAAGTCGGCCTGTAAGCCGACTTTTTATTTAGGTATGGACAGTACGAGATCAGAAAGTGAGTGTCCACTTCGCGCTGTCCCAACGTTCTTGTTCTTCCTGTAAATCCGCGTGAAGTAATTTATTGTTTTCTAGCCATGCTTCATCTGTGCATGTGAGAATCCATTCGTCATTTTTGATAGATAAGGTGATATCAGGCAATGGATCTTCATTACGCTGCCCATTTAATACGATAGAAAGTCGTAATATTTTGATGAGGCTTATAACGTCACTCTGTTTATAGAGGTTGAAATCTGGTAGTTCTTGCAATTTGAGCGCTTTACGCTGGAAGCGAGCCAATGTTGCAAGCACTAATTGCTGCTCACGGTTGAAGCCTTGTAGGGTGGAGTGCAACAGAATATAAAAAGAGTGGCGATGGAAACTACGCAAGTTGATACTTAATCCGACTTCATGAAGCAACGCTGCCCACTCTAGTAAGTCAAATAATTCACTCTTTTTCTTAATGCCTAGTTCAGAGCGTACCTGACATAACATCTCACGTGCATGACCCTTCACACGAGCGGCATGCTCTAAGTCGACTCGGTGCTTGTTGGCTAAATTTTCTGTGGTGCGCATGCGAATATCGGAGCGTGCAAAACGTTCTTCCATTTCGTACAACAGGCCTTCGCGTAGAGCACCATCGGAGAAAAACATTTGCTCAATACGAAGCGCTTTGAAAATCGCGGACAAAATCGCTACGCCTGCTGCGAATACGGGTTTACGTTCTTCTGTTAGACCCGCCAGCTCAATATCTTCAATTGAATCAAATTTACACAGAGTTTCGATAAGTGTATCCAGTCGACTCGCTGTGATCAGGCCATCTTCAAAACCTAATCCTACTAGCACTTCTTGAATCGCTTTGATGGTTCCTGATGAGCCGAGAGCAATATCCCAGCCCTTTTTACGATATGTTGAAGCGATGGACTCGAGTTTTTGTTCGGCCGCTAACATCGCCTTGCTGAAGTTTTTTCCTGACAGTTTGCCGTTTTTAAAGTATTGCTCTGTAAAACTGACGCATCCCATCTGTTTACTGTTGAGAAGCTCAGGCTCAAATTCTTGTCCAATAATCATCTCGGTACTGCCGCCTCCGATATCGATGACTAGTTTGGAGTTGGATTCTACTTGAGTGTGCGCGACGCCTAAGTAAATCAGGCGGGCTTCTTCTTCTCCGGGGATAATTTCTATTGGGAAAGGCATCACTTCTTTCGCACGCTCGATGAAAAGGTGGGCATTTTTAGCGCGTCTTAGTGTGTGTGTGGCGGCGATACGTACATTTGACTCATCAAGCCCTTGCAACCTTTCAGCGAACATGGCTAAGCATTCTAGCGCACGCCCCATTGCGGCGTGACTTAAGTTCAATTCACTGTCGAGTCCTGATGCTAAGCGAACACGTTGTTTATGACGACTAACCAGTTGTAGGTCACTGCCGACAACTTTGGCCACCACCATATGGAAACTGTTTGAGCCGAGGTCTATCGCGGCAATGTAGCGAGTATCTTGTTCAAGTATTTGAGGCATCTGAATTTTGTTTTCTAGTTTGCTTTTCTATATTTTTAAGATAGTCATAGATAGCGATTTGAGAGCGAACTTTTTTGCGATTACCTCGTGGTACGTAAGCGTTACTCATTTCTTTATCTATTAAACGAGCCTTTACTGTATCGGTAAAATGGATATTCGTTATATCAATAATTCTCTGTTTCAAACGTGGATCACGGACTGGTACTGCTACCTCGATACGGTGATCAATATTTCTTGTCATCCAGTCTGCGGAGGAGATATAAACTTGCGGATCGCCATCATTGTGGGTGATCACCACGCGAGGGTGCTCAAGAAAGCGGTCAACAATACTGATGATGCGAATATTGTCGCTGATCCCCTCAATGCCCGGTACTAATGAGCACATGCCTCGAATGATCATGTTTATTTTTACACCGGAAGTACTTGCTCCATAAAGCTTATTGACGATGCCTTTATCGACTAGGTTATTGACCTTGATCGTAAGAGCGGCTTTTTTCCCTAGCTTGGCATTCGCAATTTCATTATCGATTAAGCGGTAGATTTGGGTTCGAGAATTACGAGGAGATACCATAAGGTGATTGAACTTCACTGGTCGGTATGGATTCTCAATGTAACCGAAGACATTACGGACTTCATTAGTGATTTCTTGATCTGCCGTAAGCAGGGAGAAGTCGGTATAAATTCGTGCCGTCTTCTCATGGAAGTTGCCTGTGCCGATGTGTGCGTAGCGAATAATTTCTTCACCTTCGCGGCGGCTAATCATCAGTAGCTTTGAGTGAATCTTAAGACCAGGCGCACCAAAGATGACGTGCACACCCGCTTCGGTTAATACTTTTGACCATTCGATATTGGCTTCTTCATCAAAGCGAGCTTGCAGTTCGACGACCACAGTGACATTTTTGCCGTTGTGCACCGCATCAATTAAAGAGTTCATCAAGCGAGAATCTTTCGCGACGCGATAAATGTTAATCTTGATACTAAGTACTTTGGGATCGAAGGAGGCTTGGCGCACTAACTCACTAATGTGGTCAAAAGTGTGGTAGGGATAATAGAGCAGAATATCTTTCGCTTTAATCGCGTCAAAGCTGTTGGCATAACCTTCGAAATCGGCACATTTCATTGGCGGGAGAGGTTTATTTTCAAGATATTCTCGTCCAACATTTGGAAAGCCGATGAAGTCTTTAAAGTTGTGATAGCGTCCGCCGGGGATAAGGTTATCGTAGTTAGAGATATTAAGTTTGTTACACAGAAACTCTAACATTTGAGGCGGCATATCACGTTCGTAGACGAAGCGAACGGGCTTTGCTGTCAGTCGCTGATTGACACCCTCTGACATTTGTTCAAGCAAGCTGTACTCGATTTCGTTGCGTAAATCGTATTCAGCGTCACGCGTCATTTTCATCGCATAGCCGCTAAGCTCATCATAATCAAAAAAGCCTTTGAACAGCTCGTCCAAACAGTGGCGAATAATATTATCAAGTAAGATGATGGTTTTTCGACGCTTTCCTTTCTGTTCTGGTACCATCACAAAGCGGGGAAGGTGATCGGTCGGAATTTCGATCAGAGCGTACTGGTAATGTTCTTCTTTACGCAGTTCTACGGCGATGTAAGCGTACTCGTCTTTGAGAAATTGCAGAACATCGATCTCGTCTTTCATTAGGAGGGGAGTGATATGCGGCATTACCTCTCTACGGAAGTATTTTGCGATCCACTTTTGTTGCGATTCATCCAGTTGTTGTTCATTGACCAAGAAAATGCGACGTCGCGCCATTTCTCGAATCAATTCGCTGTAAAGCTCATCAAATTGTTCGTTAAGCTTTAGTGCTTTCGACTGCATTTTGGTCAACAGTCGTTTAGGGCTATCACTGCCACCGCGCTCTTGGCTGATTAGGATTCTGCGCTTCACGTCCGCAAAGCGTACTTTGTAAAATTCATCTAAATTGTTGGAAAAGATCCCAAGAAAGCGAATACGTTCGATCAAAGGGACGGTTTTATCGGCAGCTTCTTGTAATACTCGTTCGTTGAAAGACAACCAACTCAGTTCTTTTTCTATATAGAGTTTTTCTGCGCTCATAACCTTACCTAGCCAAAAGTGAAGTAATACGTACTCATCTTGGAAAAATGGATGAGTGAGAACATTATGAGATTTTCATTACAGATTTATTTCATACCACGCATTGCATAAGAGTTGTATTCTTTTCAGGTGTTTAATGTGATCTGTAATATAATTGTCATCTTAACGACATATTCTAGTACTAAGTCAAAAAAGGTAGAGATTTAAATGGCACAAGCCGAGTTTTCATTGCAGGAAAAAGATAAGAAACGACTGATAAAAGATCGTTTAGTTCGACTTGCAGTGACATCCGGTGGTGTCGGCGTACTCGCGGCGCTTATTTTGATCTTTGTCTACCTCGCCATGGTGATCATTCCGCTTTTTTCTGATGCGGAGATCAAAACCAACCAAGCCATTCGAGCCACTCATATTGAAACACCACTTGCGATTTCAGTGGATGATTACGCTCAGCTCGCGTTCGTTCTAACCCAAAGTGGTGAGATTCAATATTTGTCGATGGACGATCCTACGAAACCTGCGGTGTATAAACAGCAAATCGTCCAGAAACCCGTCGCTTTCTCTCAATCTGCTCCTGGGCTAGGTTGGTATGGATTTGTTGATGGGCAGGGTAAAGCGAACCTTTTCAAGCCAGAATTTAATGCCACATTGAGAGAAAATACACGTCCTCCGGAAGTGATTGAGCTAGACACCAGCATGGATCTGACACTAAGTACGCCTCAAGATCCTGTGACTCAGTTTGTATTTGCAGCTTCGACGCCCTTACCAACGGTTGTTTGGCAGACGCAAAGCGGTGAAGTGAAAGCTCGCTGGCAAGTGGCTTCGTCTTTGGGTACGCCTCCTACAACGATCGATTTTACGTTCTCTTCAGGCTTTAATACGCCTCAGCAAATGTTGTTGACACCTGACGGTGAAACGCTTTATTTGCGCGATGGCTCTGAGTTGATCGTGTTAAAGAAAACCGCACGTAAATTTGCTGTGCGAGAGGTGGTCGATCTCACTCAAGGTGATAAGAAGCATTCCGTTCGTACGATAGACTTATTGGCTGGTGCTTACTCGCTTTTGGTGACGCACAACGATGGTCGGGTGTCGCAATGGTTTGATACGCTGCAAGAAGAAAAACGCACGTTAACGCATATTCGTGATTTTAAATTGGCATCAGAGCTTAAGTATTTGTTGCCGGATTCTCATCGAAAAGGATTTTATAGCTTTTACACCAACGGCACGTTGCAAAGCCATTATACAACCAGTGAAAAACTGGTGTTGTTTAAGCGTGCGTACAATCAAGCGCCCGCAATCGCAGCAATGTCTAACAATGAACGCTACTTAATCACTTGGCAAAATAATGCGTTAAATGTTGCGGAAGTGGACAATGCCTATCCGGAAATTTCATTGTCTTCATTATGGCAAGAAGTGTGGTACGAAGGGTATCCTGAGCCTGAATTTGTGTGGCAATCGACTTCGGCGAGCGATAACTTTGAGGCTAAGTTCAGCCTAGTACCTATTGCGTTTGGAACGATAAAAGCGGCGATGTTTGCGATGCTGTTTTCAGTACCGCTCGCAGTGCTAGGTGCTATTTATACGGCTTACTTTATGTCGCCACGCATGCGTCGTGTCGTAAAACCGTCGATTGAGCTAATGGAAGCACTGCCGACGGTGATCATAGGTTTCCTCGCGGGATTGTGGTTCGCGCCTATTGTCGAAGATCACCTGATTACGATCGTCGTTATGCTGTTTGTTTTGCCCTTGAGCACCATGATTATGGGCGGGCTATGGGCATTAATACCGCAACCTTTGCGGAATCGTCTGCCTAATGGTTGGCATGCTTTAGTGCTCATGCCTGTCATATTGGTACTGATTGGGCTTGGAGTGTGGATTTCGCCTACGATTGAGCAGACGTTCTTTGGTGGCGATATGCGCTTATTCTTAACCGAGCATGGTATTGGTTACGATCAACGCAATGCATTGGTGGTGGGGTTAGCGATGGGGTTTGCTGTTATCCCGACGATTTTTACCATTGCCGAAGATGCCATTTTCTCTGTACCGAAGCATTTATCGGATGGCTCTTTGGCATTAGGGGCCACGCCTTGGCAAACTTTAATCTATGTTGTCTTGCTTACTGCAAGCCCAGGTATTTTTTCTGCCATTATGATGGGCCTGGGACGCGCTGTTGGCGAAACCATGATTGTGTTAATGGCAACGGGCAATACGCCATTAATGGATTGGAATATTTTGGAAGGATTGCGCAGCCTGTCGGCGACCATCGCCGTTGAGTTGCCAGAGTCGGAAGTTGGAAGTTCGCATTATCGCCTGCTGTTCCTAGCTGCATTGATTTTGTTTGTGTTTACGTTTGCAGTAAACGCGCTTGCGGAGTGGGTTCGTCAGAGACTGAGAGATAAGTACCGTGCGTTGTAATAATGGTTTGAATAAAGAGCGAGTAATAACGTGTTAAATTGGATTCGTTCTGGCGCACCGTGGATATGGCTAACAGGCGGTGCAGTCAGCATCAGTTTGTTGTCGGTATTAGGGTTGTTACTCCTTATCGGCTGGAAAGGCCTGACTTACTTTTGGCCAGCGCCCTTGTATCAGTGGAATGTTGCAGCGCTGACACCTGTACAAGGCGAAGTGCTACATGAAAATACTATTCTGATTGGTCAAGTGTATGAGCGCAGCTTTGTACCGAAGAGTTATTTGCCTGAAAGCGCAGCACAACAGTTAGAAGACGATGAAGATTTTGCCACTCGACTCAGTATCAAAATCGCTAACCGAGAGTTGTATCCTGCCGATTTTATCTCCGTATTGCAAATGCAGTTGGATGAGCCCACGACGCCAAAAGAGTGGGCGGTGATAGAGCGCAGTAGCGGTGGTTATTTCTTTGGTAAGCTGGTGGCGTTTCAAGATGGCGATAATATATACACCAGTGATATTCAATCGATACTAAATAAAAAGCTTGATGATGCAGAAACTCTGCGCCATGAGATTGATTCTTTGGTGGTCGATCAGCTTAAAGAGCTTGGTTGGAAGCTAGAGCAGTTGCGATTAGAAAAGCGCAAGCATGAATTGAATGACACGCTGACAGAAAGCTTCTTAAAGGAAAATCAGACGAAAAAAGAGCAGATAGAAAAAGCGCTTGCGACGTTAGATTTGCAACTTGATGGTTTACGACTTCAGCTCTCTGACTATGCCTTGATTGTCGAGGATATGACGGGGTCACAAGTATCGATTCCGCTCGAAGATATTTTGGACTACTGGTATCCAAACCAAATGTCACTGCCTGATAAAGTCATGCATTGGGGAAAACAGGTTTGGAAGTTTTTATCTGAAGATCCAAGAGAGTCTAACTCCGAAGGAGGCGTGTTCCCTGCGATATTTGGTACGGTTTTCTTAGTACTCATTATGTCGATCATTGTGATGCCACTCGGGGTGATCGCCGCTATCTATCTACATGAATACGCTAAGAATAACGCTCTAACCAGAGTTATTCGTATTGCGGTTATAAACCTAGCGGGTGTTCCATCGATTGTTTATGGCGTGTTTGGTTTAGGTTTCTTCGTTTATACGATTGGTGCCTCTATCGACAACGTATTCTATGCGGAGAAGCTACCGGCACCAACCTTTGGTACGCCGGGTTTGTTATGGTCTGCACTAACTCTTGCCGTGCTGACGCTTCCAGTTGTGATTGTGACTACTGAAGAAGGTTTAACTCGTATTCCGAGCTCAGTACGACATGGTTCTCTGGCGCTTGGTGCAACTCAGTTCGAAACACTATGGCGTGTGGTTTTACCTATGGCGACGCCAGCTATTATCACAGGTTTGATCCTTGCGATTGCACGTGCAGCTGGCGAAGTAGCGCCACTGATGCTGGTGGGGGTCGTGAAATTGGCATCCAGTTTACCGGTTGACGGACAATTCCCTTATGTGCATTTGGATAGAAAGTTCATGCATTTAGGTTTTCACATTTACGATGTTGGCTTTCAAACCTCCAACATCGAAGCGGCGCGACCATTAGTTTATGCTACCTCTTTCTTACTCGTGACAGTGATTGTCGGGCTAAACTTAACAGCAATCAGTATTCGCAATAATTTACGAGAAAAATACAGAACGTTAGGACAAGATTAAGTATGTTTAATTTTGATAGTACATTAGGTTATGAGCCACCATTGGATGTTCATAATTTAACGGATGAACAAACAGCCATCTCAATCGAGAACCTTAATCTGTTCTATGGTCAAACTCAGGCGCTGCATGATATTTCGATGCGAATTCCCAAAGGGCGAGTCACCGCTTTTATCGGTCCTTCAGGGTGTGGAAAGTCGACGTTATTACGTTGCATCAATCGCATGAACGACTTAGTGGAAGGGTGTCGAGTCACAGGTAAAGTGCGTCTCCATGGCAAGAATGTTTATCATCCTAATGTCGATGTTGCGACACTTCGACGCAGAGTGGGAATGGTGTTTCAAAGACCCAATCCATTTCCTAAGTCTATTTATGAAAACGTAGTTTATGGCTTACGCTTACAAGGTGTAAAAAACAGCCGCAGTTTAGATGACGCAGTGGAGCGATCCTTGCGCTCGGCGGCGTTGTGGGATGAGGTAAAAGACCGCTTGCATGAGAACGCATTTGGCTTATCTGGTGGTCAGCAACAGCGCTTGGTCATTGCGCGCGCGGTGGCGATTGAGCCGGAAGTCCTGTTATTGGACGAGCCAACATCAGCGTTGGATCCAATCTCAACTTTAACTATTGAAGAGCTTATCAATGAGCTGAAGACTCAATATACTGTCGTTATCGTTACCCATAACATGCAACAAGCGGCGAGAGTGAGCGATCATACTGCATTCATTCATATGGGTAAGTTAATTGAATACTCTGACGCGGACTCGATTTTCACCTCGCCAATGAAGAAACAGACCGAAGATTACATTACGGGTCGCTACGGTTAAGTCGCGACTCTATACGGAATAAGGAACATCATGCACTTTGGACGTCATATTTCAGGACAATTTAACGTAGAGCTAGAATCGATTCGTACTCATGTATTAACCATGGGAGGCTTGGTAGAGCAGCAGCTTTCGTATGCTATTCAAGCCTTGCATAAAGAAGACATCGAACTGGCGCGTAAGGTTGTGCGTGACGATCATAAAGTGAATGCGATGGAAGTCTCGATCGATGACGCCTGTACACGCATTATTGCTAAGCGTCAGCCAACGGCAAAAGACTTGCGCTTAATCATGGCTATCATCAAAACGATCACTGATTTAGAACGTATCGGTGATGTGGCGACACGCATTGCTTACGTTGCTATCGAAAGCCCATCATCAAAAGAACGACAATTCCAAGTGTCGTTAGAGCCTCTCTGCCGTCAGGCAATTAATATGCTGCATCAGGTTTTAGATGCGTTTGCCCGCATGGATGTAGAAGCGGCAGCAGAGGTGCATAAACAAGATGACAAACTAGACGCCGAGTATGAAGCGGTGATTCGTCAGTTGATGACTTACATGATGGAAGATCCAAAAAATATCCCTAATATTCTGCAAGTGATGTGGTCGGCACGCGCGATTGAACGCGTGGGGGACCGCTGCCAGAACATCTGTGAATACATTATTTACTTTGTGAAAGGGAAAGATGTACGCCACCTAGGTGATCAAAGTATTGATGACGTACTGAAGTAACTGACTTCAACAAATAGACCAGCTTTTAGGCTGGCCTATTTATTAGAGAGAAGGAAAGCACGTTAATATTTATCAGGAACGAAGGTCTGATCATCAATGGGCGCTCTGACGTAACCTTCTTTATTGAGTTCAGGTAATTCGATGGGTGAGTACTCAAGTGCTTTGTAATCAATCTGGCTTAGTAAATGACTGATACAGTTCAAGCGCGCTTTCTTTTTGTCATTAGAAGGGACGACCCACCAAGGGCAGTTTTTCGTGTCTGTATAGGCAAACATCTTATCTTTTGCTTCCGAATACTCCGCCCAGCGATGACGTGACTCTAAATCCATTGGGCTGAATTTCCAACGTTTGATCGGCGTATTAATTCGACCTAGAAAACGTTTTTCCTGCTCTTCGTCTGAAACCGAAAACCAATACTTAATCAGAATAATCCCAGAGCGTTGCAACATTCTCTCGAATTCAGGGCAAGAGCGTAAAAACTCCTCGTATTCGTCTGGAGTACAGAACCCCATGACTTTTTCGACACCTGCTCGGTTATACCAACTTCGGTCAAATAAAACGATTTCACCAGCAGATGGTAAATGAGCGACGTAACGTTGGAAGTACCATTGCGTTTTTTCTTTTTCTGTCGGTGCAGGCAGAGCCACTACGCGACAAACACGCGGGTTTAGCTTTTCTGTAATTCGCTTTATCACTCCGCCTTTGCCCGCAGCATCACGTCCTTCAAACAGAACCACCACTTTTAACCCTTTGTGTTTGACCCACTCTTGAAGTTTTACGAGCTCAACTTGAAGGTTTTTGAGCTCCTTTTCGTATTCCTTTTTCTTCAATTTAGACATACACCTTTCCTCACTCCTTGATAAACAATATGTTAGCACTCAAAAGCTATGCGCGTGAGGTTACGGTCGTCTATTTGAGAGCTGCTACGACATTGGTAATGGCTTGTGTACTTGTGATGGGGATTAAAAAATCATCGACATCGGATGCGCCCATTTTGCTTTGTTCAGCAACAAAGGTCATTTGGCTAGGGCGTGTGGTTTTGCCTGACAGATGGATTTCAGGAACTTGAGTGTCTTCTACTAACGCACGTACGTTACTCGCATTAACGCCAGCACCCGCCATGATTGCTATGCGTCCTTGGGCTTGCTTAACCAAAGCTCTAAGCACATCGATCCCTTGTGGTGCTGAAGGCGCAAGACCGGAGGTTAAAATACGTTCACAACCTAAGCTGATCACTTCTTCCAAAGCTTTTTCAGCGTCACGACACTGGTCAAAGGAACGATGGAAGGTCACGCCTAAGCCAAGCGCTTGAGCAAATTCACACAGCGCAGCCGCGTAAGGCATATGAATATCACCGTCTTGAGTGAGCACGCCGAACACGACACCGCTCAAGCCTGATTGGTGAGCTGCTTCAATATCCCAACGCATCATTTCGATCTCTTCTTCATTGTAGAAGAAGTCACCTTGGCGTGGGCGGATCATGGCATAAACTGGAACACTAGAAAGCTTAGCCGCTTGCTGCATAAAGCCATAACTGGGTGTTAGTCCGCCTAAAGCCAAAGAGGAGCAAAGTTCAATCCGAGTGGCGCCGCCAGCAATGGCGTAGTGCAGAGATTCAATATTATCAATACAGACTTCTAGGTGAGTAACCACGTTCATTCATCCTGCTAACGTTACAAATAAGTGTTGTGGCTAAGATATTAACAGGGCCAGTAAGCAGAATCTGTATGGAGGGGATGATAAATAGAGGTAAAGTTTACGCTAAAGCGTTACCTCATTTTGGCGGTTTATCTGAAGGAAAAAGAAAGCCCAGAGCAGAGGCTCTGGGCTTTGATAGGACTTTACTTAGACTGATTGGCGTTTGCGGTTTTCCGCATTAGCTTATTGCTTTATATACATCCAACCATCACACCCGTTGAGCTAGGGTGAAGGTCTATTATTTTTTGCCTAGGTCAGCTGCGTGCTCAGATAGGAACGCTGCAACACCTTTTGGAGATGCGTCCATACCTGCTTTACCTTCTTCCCATTGTGCAGGACATACTTCGCCGTGCTTCTGGTGGAAGTTAAGAGCGTCAACCATGCGTAGCATTTCGTCGATGTTACGGCCTAGTGGTAGGTCGTTAACTACTTGGTGACGTACAACGCCTTCTTCGTCGATTAGGAAAGAACCACGGAAAGCAACGCCTGCTTCTGGGTGCTCAACGTCGTAAGCTTTACAGATTTCGTGCTTAACGTCAGCAACTAGTGGGTACTTAACTTGACCGATACCGCCATCTTCGATAGCAGTGTTACGCCATGCGTTGTGAGAGAACTGAGAATCGATAGAAACACCGATTACTTCAACACCTTTAGCTTGGAAGTCAGCTAGACGGTTGTCGAATGCGATTAGCTCAGATGGGCAAACGAAAGTGAAATCTAGTGGGTAGAAGAATACTACTGCTTTCTTACCTTTAGTGAACTCTGCAAAGTTGAAGTTTTCAACGATTTCACCGTTACCTAGAACAGCTGCTGCAGTAAAATCAGGGGCTTGACGACCTACTAGTACCATTTTTTTGCTCCTAAAAAGTATGGTTAGCTCCAAACCGAATTCAGTTGTGTCGGTTTGGTTCGTGTTTGTACGAGACAAACTATAGTACAGATTGTAGTATTGAAAAAAGCGAAATAAATAGATTGAGTTAATCGAAAAAAACGATAATAACAAAACTCTTAACTCGATCACTGGAACGGCGGTAGATACAAATACAATTATGAATAAATGGCCCAGTTTGAAGCAGTTACACTATTTAGTCACACTGCATGAAACAAGACATTTTAGTGACGCTGCAGAGCGTTGTTTTGTCAGTCAGTCGACTTTAAGTAAGGGTATTCAAAACTTAGAGGAATTGATAGGTTGTCCCTTATATGAAAAGAAAGATAAGAAAAGTCCACTGGTTTTTACTCAAACAGGAGAAATGGTAGTAAAGCAGGGGCGAGAGCTGTTAGCAAAAGGGCAAGATTTGGTCGAACTTGGACGTATGTGCCAAGGCGACGATATGCAAGGCCAGCTAAAAGTAGGATGTATACCAACAATTGCTCCGTTTTTACTGTGTGATTTGGTACAAGAGGTGAACTACCGTTTTCCACAACTGAATCTTTTATTAAGAGAAGACACGACGACAAACTTACTTCAAGCGCTCAGACATGGTGAGCTGGATGTGCTTATTTTAGCGTTACCAGTCGAAATTGATGGCATGGAAAGCCGAGTAGTGGGTAAGGATCCGTTTCGAATGGTTATAAGCGCTAATCAAGCCCAATCGGTCCCTGTGCCGATTCGTTACGCGGATTTACCTGACGAATCCGTCTTTCTACTAGAGAAAGAACATTGCTTAACGGAACATGCGGTATCAGCGTGTAAATTAACAGACAAAGAAAAAATCAATCCGTTTACGGCAACCAGCCTCCATACACTGGTGCAAATGGTTGCGAATGGTTTGGGAACAACGTTCATTCCTCAAATGGCTATCGACCATGGCTTGCTGCATAACCAGAATTTAGTCGTGATCGATCCTCCTGGTAAACAAGCTTATCGCGAAATCGGCTTAGTTTGGCGTCCGAGCTCGTCAAGAACGAAAACATTTAATCAACTTGCAGAAGTCGTTTCAGAGCTGCTTTAGCTATTAGTATTAGCCCTTACTTCTCCATTATTTATCTAAAAGCGCACTGGAAACAGTGCGCTTTCTAGTATTTTATTCTGTTGGTAAACTTTGACTTGTAAAATTTTACAGCTCTTCTTTGATGAAGCTTTCATAAAATAGTGAAATTTCACAATGTTAATTTTACACAAAGCCCTGCATACCTTGTTTGACCCCTGTTTAAATCCATCTCTTCAGCCCTTGTGAATACAAGGTGTTTGTTTACCAGTCTATATTCATACGCTTGTTTGAAATGATAAAACGACTTTAAATTTAATGTAATTTTATTACGTAATAACTTACAAAATAAGGCGCTTGATAGATGGTTTTTACCTTGCGGAATAAAACTTTGAATTTTCTGTTTTGTTTATATTGGGGGTTTCACTAAACCCTTTGTTGATATAGCTTATTTAAAGGCCGATACGACTTATGTCTAGATTGAAAATACACGTAGCATTACGCAATCTATCGGCATGGCTAGACGAGTTGAACACAAAGTCAAAGGATGTAATTTGTTGTTCATAACTTACAAATGTAGCTTTACGCTGACTGCCCAAGATTGATAAAGCACGTTAAGGATGAATGATTATGCTTGCTCAGACAGAACAAAAAACACAACAACTAAAGCAAACCCAAGGCATGCTTGAGGTGAATGGAGTCGTTGCTCCAGAACATCAAGCAATTTTCCCTGTTGAAGCCCAAACCTTTTTATCTCTACTGTGTGAAAAATTTGCCGGACGTGTTGAACAGTTGCTGGAAGCAAGAGAAGAGAAGCAAGCACGTATTGATGCTGGTGAGCTACCAGATTTTCTACCAGAGACACAAGACATCCGTGAAGGAAGTTGGAAGATCCTAGGAATCCCACAAGATCTGCAAGATCGCCGTGTGGAGATTACCGGACCTACTGACCGCAAGATGGTGATTAACGCACTGAATGCGAATGTAAAAGTGTTCATGGCAGACTTCGAAGATTCAATGTCTCCTGCATGGAGTAAAGTGCTGGATGGTCAAATTAACTTGCGCGATGCTGTTAATGGCACCATCAGTTACACCAATCCTGGCAATGGCAAACATTATCAGCTGGAAGATGACCCAGCGGTGTTGATCTGCCGTGTTCGCGGCCTTCATTTAAAAGAAAAACACGTTACGTGGCACGGTCAGATCATTCCAGGTGCGCTATTCGATTTCGCTCTGTATTTCTATAACAACTACAAAGCGTTACTTCAAAAAGGCAGTGGCCCTTATTTCTACCTTCCAAAACTGCAATCGCATCACGAAGCGAAGTGGTGGAGCGAAGTGTTCCATTTCACGGAAGACTATTTCGGTTTGGATACAGGCACCATCAAAGCGACTGTGCTGATTGAAACCTTACCAGCGGTATTTGAAATGGACGAGATTCTGTTCTCGCTTAAAGAACACATCGTTGGTTTGAACTGTGGTCGCTGGGATTACATCTTTAGCTATATCAAAACATTGAAAAAACACTCAGACCGAGTACTGCCAGATCGCCAAGTGGTAACGATGGACAAGCCATTCTTAAACGCTTACTCGCGATTATTGGTACGTACTTGCCATAAACGAGGTGCTTTCGCGATGGGAGGAATGGCCGCATTTATCCCAGCTAAAGACCCGAAAGAGAATCAAAAAGTATTAGACAAGATCCAGACTGACAAATCGTTAGAAGCTAACAACGGCCACGACGGTACTTGGGTGGCTCATCCAGGTTTGGCTGACACTGCTATGGAAGTCTTTAGTGCTGTGCTGGGTGAACGCACCAACCAGTTGGATGTGAGCCGTGCAGAGGATGCGCCTATTACAGCAGCTGAACTGCTTGAGCCTTGTGAAGGCGAGCGCACTGAAGGCGGAATGCGCCACAATATTCGCGTTGCGCTGCAATACATCGAAGCTTGGATTTCTGGCAATGGTTGTGTGCCGATTTACGGACTGATGGAAGACGCAGCAACGGCAGAAATCTCACGCGCCTCTATCTGGCAATGGATTCAACACGGCAAGTCGCTAGACAACGGATTAAAGGTCACTAAAGAGCTGTTCGAGCTCTATCTCAAAGAGGAGATTGAAGTCGTGAAGCAAGAAATTGGCGAGCAGCGCTACCATGCGGGTCGATTTGAAGAAGCAGCAGACTTAATGGCAAGGCTCACGACGAGCGATGAACTGACCAACTTTTTGACAGTTCCTGGTTATGACTACCTGGATTAATAAAGAATAACTGTAACACCAATAACGTGAAGGATTTTCAAGGCAGATAGGGAAGTACTGCCTGAGAACGGAAACTCAACGCACACGCATAAAGTGCAAATTATAAAGAGGGATAGACCAATGACTAACTTAACTCGCCGCCAACAAATTGAAGCTCTGGAAAAAGACTGGGCAACTAATCCACGCTGGAAAAATGTGAAGCGTACTTACACTGCCGAGGAAGTGGTGGAACTGCGTGGCTCTATGGTGCCTGCAAATACAATTGCACAACGTGGTGCAGACAAACTTTGGTCACTGGTCAACGGTAGTGCGAAAAAAGGTTACGTAAACTGTCTTGGTGCGCTAACGGGTGGTCAAGCGGTTCAACAAGCTAAAGCAGGTATTGAAGCGATTTACTTGTCAGGCTGGCAGGTAGCGGCGGATAACAACACCGCTTCGACGATGTATCCAGACCAATCTCTTTACCCAGTAGATTCTGTACCGTCAGTAGTAAAACGCATCAACAACTCATTCCGTCGTGCAGACCAAATTCAGTGGGCTGCTGGTAAGACGCCTGAAGATGAAGGTGGTATTGATTACTTCCTACCTATCGTAGCGGATGCTGAAGCGGGCTTTGGTGGTGTGCTTAACGCTTACGAACTAATGAAATCGATGATCGAAGCCGGTGCCGCGGGCGTTCACTTTGAAGACCAGTTAGCATCGGTGAAAAAGTGTGGCCATATGGGTGGTAAGGTATTAGTTCCTACGCAAGAAGCGGTACAAAAGCTCGTTGCAGCTCGTTTGGCTGCTGACGTAGCGGGTACAACAACATTAGTTATTGCTCGTACTGATGCGAATGCGGCGGATCTCATTACTTCAGATTGCGATCCATATGATAAAGACTTCATCGAAGGTGAGCGTACTCAAGAAGGTTTCTACCGCGTTCGCGCGGGTATCGACCAAGCTATCTCTCGCGGCCTGGCTTACGCACCATATGCAGACTTGATTTGGTGTGAAACGGCTACGCCATGTTTGGAAGAAGCACGTAAGTTTGCAGAAGCAATTCACGCTGAATACCCAGATCAATTGTTGGCGTACAACTGCTCGCCTTCATTCAACTGGGAGAAAAACCTAGATGCAGAAACCATTGCTAAGTTCCAACAAGAGCTTGCAGACATGGGCTACAAGTACCAATTCATCACGCTAGCAGGCATTCACAACATGTGGTTCAACATGTTTGAACTGGCGCACGCTTACGCTCAAGGTGAAGGTATGCGTCATTATGTTGAGAAAGTTCAGCGTCCTGAATTCCAAGCAGCTGAAAAAGGCTATACGTTTGTTGCGCACCAACAAGAAGTAGGTACAGGTTACTTCGATAGAATGACCAATACTATCCAAGGTGGTAACTCTTCAGTGACAGCATTGACAGGTTCGACCGAAGAAGACCAATTCTAATTGGCAGAGAAACACTTCCTTAATCAGCGTCAGTAATGGCATTTTGAGCGGCAACCCTGCCGCTCTTTTTTCGTTTAACCGGTGTAAAAACGAAACTTACAACAAAGAGAATACGCTTGCGTACTACTCTTCCTGCTCGATTTCTTCGGGTTCCACTTCTTCTTGCAGTTCCAATAAGTTAATCGCAATGGTCACAAAGTCACTGTCAGTAATGATGCCGACCAATCGACCTTTGGTGACAACAGGTAGACAGCCAACTTTATGCTTTTGCATATAGATAGCGCTCTCTTTGAGCCCCGCGATAGGCTCTGCCGTCATGATATTGGTGTGCATCATTTCGTAGAGCGGTGTGTCTAAAGTAAAAGATTGTTCAGCCTCATCTGGGTGCAAGCTCGATTCTTGAGCAGCAAGAATGTCGCGTTGAGTCACCAAGCCTTGTAAGTGGTTATTGGCATCAACAACCGGAATGTGTCGAATATCAAGCGCATCCATCATGCTTTTTGCATCACGCAAGGTGTGCGTGCGCAGTAAGGTATGAGGATTACGAGTCATCATGTCTTCAACCTTGATCATAGAGACCTCCAGCGGCATTGTCCTTCTCTTAAATATAGAGAATATTTTTCTGTATATCTGGGAGCTAACTCGTTTTTCATCAATTAAATAGCACAATGCTGATGGGCTGCGTAATCTGTGTTTTATTGGTGTTTTTATTAATTTGAATAAGTCGGTTTGTGTGCGAGTCAGTTGGCATTTTTAGTTGATATTGAATGTGTTCCCAAGGTAATCCAATGAATTGAATCGCACATTTTTATTCGCTGGATTTTCCAAGATTCTTCTCTCGAAGAAGATACGTCCAGGCTTACCAAATTGAAGACAGCAACCTAGATGAAACGAACAACGTGTAACAAACTTATTGCGCTGGCAGTGGCGGCATTCAGTGTGCCATCAACACAGGCGATTGTGTTAGGAGATGAACAAACCGATCCTGTTGACCGCGTTACTTTGCGAGCAAGTAATATGGCAGAGTTTCCGCTGTGTGGTGGAACGATGCTGACAGAGCAATGGGTACTGACTGCGGCGCACTGTGTGGTGATGGGACAAGGAACCAATGAAGCAAGCTACTATGTGACCCCGCCGGGTGAGCTGTCGGTGAATGCGAATGTGTATGAACTTAATTCTTCAGGGCTTGATAACTTCTATCCGGTGTCTCACGTTGTGGTTCATCCGGATTACACCCGGATTTCAAAAGCTGAGACCGACAGTAATGGCAACGTGAAACCTATCCAAACCGGTTTAGATTCAGACATCGCGTTGCTGTATCTCACGCGCCCAGTGGCAAACGCGAGCTTTGCTGACCTAGCGAGTAAAGTTGACATGGAGAGTATCGAAGCACGTTTGGTGGCGGATTGGAACGATAATTACCTGACCAATCAACGTGTCGAAAATGTGCAAGTGTTTGGGTGGGGGACCACTCAGCCGGATGCTTCTGAACCTTCCAATACGCTCAAAACCACCATTAGTACATTTTTACCCATCGACAAATGTTATGAGCGTTTAGAAATTGGCAGCAGTTTTCCGGGGATTATCGACTCAAGAGAAAACCAAACCAAAATCTGTACGCTACCAACACAAAACCATGTATTGGAGCCGGATAGCCATACCCAATATGGCAACTCTGCATGTAAAGGTGACAGTGGTGGCCCGTTGGTCGATGTGGCGACCGGCAAACAAATTGGTATTGTTAGTGGCGGCCCTCTTATTCTACCAACGTGTGGCTCTTTGACGATCCCAAGTTTCTATACCAAGGTGAGCCACTATTACGACTGGGTACAGTCTTACATCACTGCCGATGCGCCACCAAGTCGTTACATCATTGCGCCGAATTTTATCAAAAGTGCTAACAATGAAAGTGGTGACAATAAAGAGTGTCACGATGGCATTGCGACCAATAACTGTGATTTCAAAGGCTCAGATGATGAAGGTGGCAGTCTAGGGTTTTGGTTATTGGGTTTATTCGTGCCGTTATTCTTGTGGCGAAAGCGTGAGGTTTGATAGGGCGATTGGAATGCCAAACTAATAAGCAGCGGTATACGTTGCTTTGCTTTTTTCATGTTCTCTCTTTGGGGCTCAAATTAAAAATAGTGCCAAGTCATCGAGGCTTTTCACGTTTTATTACACTCTTCACCATGGCTTTTACTGCTATATTCTGGTGATTTGCTTGCTATTGCAGCATGTAAACATATACTAGTCTGCTGCGAAAAACTCGTCGCAATTTTATCGTCGCCTAGACGTGATTTGACCAATAGATAAGACAAGTAACATGCAAGTATCAGATTTCCATTTCGACCTTCCAGATGAACTCATCGCTCGCTACCCTCAACCAGAGCGTACCGCTAGCCGACTGCTGCAAATGGACGGCAATACCGGAGAGCTCATTGATGGCACATTTACTGATGTATTGGGCCAAGTTCAACCCGGTGACTTAGTGGTGTTTAATAATACTCGTGTTATTCCTGCTCGTCTTTTTGGCCGCAAGGAATCGGGCGGTAAATTAGAAGTGCTAGTGGAGCGCATGTTGGATGAGAAAAGCATCCTCGCGCACGTTCGTTGCTCTAAATCACCAAAACCAGGTACAACCATTATTGTTGGCGAGAATGATGAATATTCAGCAGAGATGGTTGCACGCCATGATGCTTTATTTGAACTGAAATTTAGTTCTGATAAGACGGTACTAGAAATTCTGGAAGAAATCGGCCATATGCCGCTTCCTCCTTACATCGACCGTCCAGACGAAGATGCAGATAAAGAGCGTTACCAAACGGTATATAATCAAAAGCCAGGTGCGGTTGCGGCACCTACAGCGGGCCTTCACTTTGATGATGTTCTCTTGGAGAAAATCAAAGCGAAAGGTGCAGAGTTTGCTTACGTTACTTTGCACGTTGGGGCGGGTACATTCCAGCCGGTAAAAGTGGAAAATATCAACGATCACCACATGCATGCCGAGTACGTAGAAGTACCACAAGAAGTCGTCGAAGCAATTAAAGCGACGAAAGCGCGTGGCGGACGAATTATTGCTGTTGGTACCACATCTGTGCGTTCACTTGAAAGTGCAGCGCAAGACGCATTGCAAAAAGGGACTGAGCTGGCCCCATTCTTTGGCGATACTGAAATCTTTATTTTCCCTGGTTACGAATATCAGCTAGTGGATTGCTTGATCACAAACTTCCACTTGCCTGAATCAACACTGATCATGTTGGTGAGTGCATTTGCTGGATACGAGAACACCATGAATGCTTACAAACATGCGGTGGAAAACAAATACCGTTTCTTCTCGTATGGCGATTCAATGTTCATCAAGAAGAAAACGGCGTAGTTAAAAATAGATTTACGAGTGCTAGCAGTAAGCTAGGAAATAAAGCATCCATTGCTTTGTCTCTCGCAAGGAAAAGCGACCGCTCCTTAAAGTAGGGTAGAGCCCTAAACACTCAGTCAGACTGTTTCTCTGACACCCGGAGGCATCGTGAAATTAAAATTCGATCTTAAGAAGAAAAACGGCAATGCACGTCGTGGTCAACTGACTTTCGAACGCGGCACTGTTCAAACTCCTGCGTTCATGCCAGTAGGTACTTACGGTACCGTTAAAGGTATGACACCAGAAGAAGTAAAAGGTACTGGTGCAGAAATTCTGCTAGGTAATACGTTCCACCTGTGGCTACGTCCTGGTCAAGAAGTGATGAAAATGCACGGTGACCTGCACGATTTTATGAACTGGCACGGTCCTATTCTTACTGATTCAGGCGGCTTTCAAGTATTCAGCCTTGGTAAGATGCGTACGATCACTGAAGAAGGTGTTCACTTTCGTAACCCAGTAAACGGTGACAAGATTTTCATGGACGCAGAAAAGTCGATGGAAATTCAAAAAGACCTGGGCTCTGACATCGTTATGATTTTTGACGAGTGTACGCCTTACCCAGCGACACACGATGAAGCGAAGAAATCGATGGAAATGTCATTACGCTGGGCACAGCGTTCACGTGACCACTTCGAGAAGCTAGAAAACCCGAACAACCTATTTGGTATTGTCCAAGGTGGTGTTTACGAAGATTTACGTGATGTGTCGGTAAAAGGTCTAACGGAAATCGGTTTTGACGGTTACGCGGTTGGTGGTTTGGCAGTAGGTGAGCCTAAAGAAGACATGCACCGTATTCTTGAGCATACTTGTCCTCAACTTCCTGAAGACAAACCTCGCTACTTGATGGGCGTAGGTAAGCCAGAAGACTTGGTTGAAGGTGTTCGTCGTGGTATCGACATGTTTGACTGTGTAATGCCAACGCGTAACGCACGTAATGGTCACTTATTTGTGACTGGTGGTGTGATCAAGATCCGTAATGCGAAACATAAAACGGATACAACACCATTGGATCCGCATTGTGACTGTTACACTTGTCAAAACTACAGCAAGTCGTACCTTCACCATTTAGAGCGTTGTAATGAAATCTTAGGCGCTCGCTTGAATACAATCCATAACCTGCGTTACTACCAACGTCTGATGGAAAGCATTCGTAAAGCAATTGATGAAGATCGCTTCGATGAATTTGTTACTGAGTTCTATGAGCGTCGTGGCCGTGAAGTGCCACCACTAGCAAAAGAGCAGTAATTGAAAAACTAAAAGAATTAAAGCCTTTGGCATGTCGCCAGAGGCTTTTGCTAATAAAGTAGGCTAACGCACGTTATTTTTGAGAGAGCGATCTCTATTAGTTACTCTCAGACTTGAATCTAAAATGCGAAAGCCCAATTTGTTTGATTATCAATAAAATATAATGAGGATGTTTTAATGTTTATTTCTCAGGCTCACGCAGCAGCAGAAGGCGCGCCAGCAGGCGGTGGTTTTGAAATGCTAATCATGCTTGGCATGTTCGCAGTGATCTTTTACTTCATGATTTATCGCCCACAAGCGAAACGCGTAAAAGAACACAAAAACCTAATGGCTTCTATGGGCAAAGGCGACGAAGTTTTAACTAGCGGTGGCCTAGTGGGTAAAATCACTAAGATTGCTGAAGACAATGACTACATTTCAATTGAGCTTAACGCGAACAATGAAGTAGTAATCAAGAAAGACTTCATCACTGCAGTGCTACCAAAAGGTACGCTTAAGTCTCTATAAAACAGCTAAAGGATCCTCGCTGTGCTAAACCGTTATCCATTATGGAAGTACTTGATGGTGCTTTTTGCCATCATCACCGCTGCGTTATACGCACTTCCAAATATCTACGGTGAAGATCCGGCTATTCAAGTTACAGGGGCGCGTGGCGCCTCTGTAGATATGTCAACGCTGGATGCTGTCACTACTGCTCTTAACAAAGAGCAACTTTCTCATAAATCCATTGCTCTCGAAGATGGATCAATTCTTGTTCGTTTTAACGACACTGACACACAAATCAGTGCTCGTGATGTCATCAGCGAAGCGCTAGGCAAAGACACAATTGTTGCACTTAACCTTGCACCTTCTACACCCGATTGGCTAGAAGCGATTGGCGCGTCACCATTGAAGCTAGGTCTTGACCTTCGCGGTGGTGTTCACTTCTTAATGGAAGTGGATATGGATGCAGCGATGGAAAAGCTTGTTGGTCAACAAGAAGAAGCTTTCCGTAGCGAACTTCGTGACGCCAAGATTCGTTACCGTGCAATCCGCCCTTCTGGAAAAGAAGCGGTAGAAGTGTTGTTGCGTAACGAAGAGCAATTAGCAGAAGCGAAAGCAACGCTAGAAAAGAATCACCCGGACATGATTTTTGTCGATTCTGATTCAAATGGCCGTTACGCTCTTACTGCCACTTTTACTGAGCAACGTTTACAAGAGATCCGTAACTATGCTGTTGAGCAAAACATTACGATTTTGCGTAATCGTGTCAACGAACTAGGTGTTGCGGAACCATTGGTTCAACGTCAAGGTGCTAGTCGCATTGTGGTTGAACTGCCTGGTGTTCAAGACACTGCTCGTGCAAAAGAAATTCTCGGAGCTACGGCGACGCTTGAATTCCGTGAAGTTGATGATAAAGCTGACCTATCGGCAGCGGCAAATGGTCGTGCGCCAGCAGGTAGTGAAATCAAGATGGACCGTGATGGTCGCCCAGTTGTGCTTAAGAAGCGCGTTATTCTTGGCGGTCAAAGCATCACAGATGCAAGCTCAAGTGTTGATGAATATGGTCGTCCACAAGTTAACATCTCGCTAGACAGCGAAGGTGGTAATAAGATGTCTGCGTTCTCTAAGAAGAACATTGGTAAGCTAATGGCTACCGTGTTTGCAGAATACAAAGACAGTGGCCGTCGTACGCCTGAAGGCAAAGTTATTCTGGATAAGCATGAAGAAGTCATCAACCAAGCAACGATTCAATCGGCTCTTGGTCGTAACTTCCGTATCACAGGTATCGACTCTGCTGCAGAAGCACACAACCTAGCACTTTTACTACGTGCTGGTGCACTGATTGCACCTATCTCTATCGTTGAAGAACGTACCATTGGTCCATCAATGGGCCAGCAAAACATCGATATGGGTATCCAAGCATGTATCTGGGGTATGGTTGCCGTAATGCTATTTACGCTGCTTTACTACCGCGGCTTTGGTTTGATTGCAAACATCGCTCTAATGGCAAACTTGGTGCTTATCATTGGTGTTATGTCGATGATTCCAGGCGCTACCATGACGCTTCCAGGGATAGCCGGTATCGTGTTAACAGTCGGTATGGCGGTTGATGCGAACGTACTGATCTTCGAGCGTATCCGTGAAGAAATTCGTGATGGACGTAGTCCACAACAAGCGATTCACCAAGGTTACGCGAATGCATTCAGCACGATTGCTGATGCGAACATCACAACACTAATTACTGCAATCATTCTATTTGCGGTCGGTACAGGTGCGGTGAAAGGTTTCGCAGTTACTCTATCTATCGGTATCTTAACTTCAATGTTCACCGCCATTATTGGTACACGTTGTATCGTGAACCTGATCTACGGTGGCAAACGCGTTGATAAATTGTCGATCTAAGGCTGGGAATTAATATGTTTCAAATTCTAAAAGCAGAGAAGACGATCGGCTTTATGCGTTGGTCGAAAGTAGCATTCGTTTTTTCAATTATAATGATTGCTGCTTCTATCTTCACTTTGTCAACCAAGTGGCTTAATTGGGGTCTAGATTTCACTGGCGGTACTCTTATCGAGGTCGGTTTTGAACAGCCAGCAAACCTTGAAGAGATTCGTGCAGCACTAGATTCAAAAGGCTTTGGCGATGCGACAGTACAAAACTTCGGTAGTGCTCGTGAAGTCATGGTCCGTCTTCGTCCACGTGATGACGTTTCTGGTGAAACGCTAGGTAACCAAATCATTGGTGCTATCAAAGATGGTACTGGCGAAAGCGTAGAAATGCGTCGTATTGAGTTCGTAGGTCCCAACGTTGGTGATGAGCTAACAGAAGCTGGTGGTCTAGCGATCTTGGTATCGCTGATCTGTATCCTGCTTTATGTATCGATGCGATTTGAATGGCGTCTAGCGGCTGGTGCGGTAATGGCATTGGCTCACGATATTATTATCACGCTAGGTGTCTTCTCGTTTCTACAAATTGAAGTTGACCTGACCATCGTAGCTGCGCTACTGACGGTTGTGGGCTACTCACTCAACGATACCATCGTTGTATTTGACCGGATTCGTGAAAACTTCCGTAAGATGCGTAAGGGTGAACCTTCAGACATTATGGACGCCTCAATCACTCAAACGTTGAGCCGTACATTGATTACATCTGGTACGACGCTGTTCGTGGTAATTGCACTGTTCATGCAGGGTGGTGCTATGATTCACGGCTTTGCAACCGCACTTTTACTCGGTATCACTGTAGGTACTTACTCTTCTATCTACGTAGCATCAGCACTGGCTCTAAAACTGGGTATCCAGAAAGAGCACTTGATGCCACCTCAAGTAGAAAAAGAAGGTGCAGAGTTCGACGAAATGCCATAAGGCAGATTGAGAACCGAAAACAAAAACCGCTGAACAATCAGCGGTTTTTTTATGCCTGATAGATTTGAAAGTTTCATTTTTTTTTGAGGTACTTCCAGCTTGAATTGTAGTTTTTTGCTTGAGTTGAATATCGGAAGTATGTTCAACAATTTCGGGAGGAAATAATGTCAAGGCAAGCTGAAATAAAAGTACAGTTACTGAAGTTTGTAGAGATTTCTTACAAGCACAATAAAGGCGTTACCACCAAGCTAGTTACTGGAGGGAAAAGGTTCAAGTTAGCAGTTGATGAGTCAGGTAAAGTAATTTTATCTGGTGAGCTTGGATTTACTAAGTTTGAAGTTTCAAAAGAAATGGTTGAAGAGCTGGGCATAAAATTAAAAGCCGTTTCTGTTACTTTTAAAACTACTCGTGATGGTGTTTTGACATACAGTAGGAGTGTTTCTCTTTTTGGTGTTGTTTCCTTTGGTGTTACTGGGCAGGTAAATGTCCGAGAGCTTTTAGAGCAGTGCGAGTGGGGGCTTTGTAAGTACAGATTTAAGCCGAGTAAAATTGATCAAGCGCTCCGTGAAGCTGGGGTTTAGTTGGTTATGCTAAATAGAATTCTACCTATTCCGGTTTTACTATGTGTTTCAACGCCCTGCATCGCAAGTCCACTCCACGATACTTACCTTGATATACGTAATAATTTATACAAGATGCAGTATATAGAGGTGGTAGAAGCTATGGCAGGACCAAATCTATCGATTGAAGAGCTGAACAGTATTAAGTCTCACCCAATAAAATTTGGTCATCAATTTCCATTTTTATCATCTATCCCATCAAGTTTGGTTACAGAGCTGTCTTACTTTGAAGAATACAGTGAGGATGGAGGAGTTGGATGTCTTTCTGTAAACGGCTTTGGTGATGTATACCAGCCAGTCACGGTTTCGCTGCAGTTTTTAATGAAGGAACAAGTATGGAAGGTTAAGCACGTAAAAATAGACCACTTAGCTGACTACGACCGTTTCTACAAACAGGCTGATTGTTCGAAATAAAAAAGCCCCGCTCATTGAGCGGGGCTTTCTAAAGTCATCAGCGTGACGGGCTATATATGACTTTCAAATATTACTTAAGGATCGCGCTGTTACCGTTTTCGCGAATGTGCTTAAGGATAGATTTTACGCCACGAGCGCTTGAAGCAACGATGTTACCAGACTTCATGTAGTCAGTGCCGCCAGCAAAGTCTGTTAGGATTGCGCCAGCTTCACGAGCAATAAGCTCACCTGCTGCCATATCCCAAGGTTTTAGGCCTAGCTCGAAGTAACCATCAACACGGCCAGCAGCCACGTAACAAAGGTCAAGAGCAGCAGAGCCGCTACGACGGAAATCAGCACATTCAGTGAATAGCGCACCAACGATCTTGATGTAAGACTCAGCGTGTTGTTTCTGCTTGAATGGGAAGCCTGTTGCTAGAACAGTACCTTGAAGGTCTTTTAGTTGAGCAACACGAATACGTGCACTGTTTAGTTGAGCGCCGGCACCGCGTTGCGCAGTGAATAGCTCGTTTTGCATTGGATCGTAAACACAAGCAACTTCAGTTTTGCCCTTAATACGAACAGCGATAGAAACCGCGAAAGTTGGGTAACCTTTTACAAAGTTAGTGGTGCCATCCAGTGGGTCGATGATCCATTGTACGTCTTTATCTTTACCTTCGATAAGACCTTGTTCTTCAGCAACGATACAGTGCTCAGGGTAAGACTGCTTGATAGTATCGATGATGATGTATTCTGCTTCTTTGTCTACGTTAGTGACAAAGTCATTAGTGCCTTTAAGAGTAGATTCTACTTTATCAGTGTTTTCTAATGATTTAGCAATATGATTGCCTGCCTTTCGCGCAGCGCGAATAGCAATGTTTAGCATTGGATGCATACGAATTTCCCAACGGATGTTAAAGAACAAATGAAAGCGGCGGCGAGTATACCAGAGATAATTAAAAAGGGAAGTGATTATTTTTTACTCTAATTGCGGCCGACTGAGTGTACAGATCATACTGCGGACGAGAACAATAACCAAGAATGAGAAGAGAGGTCTGCTTGCCTCTAGGGTGTCTTAAAAAACTATGATAACATTCTGCGGTTTTAATTTAGGTAGCAAACACAGATGTTGGATCAAGTAAAAATTGTACTCGTAGGTACCTCTCATTCAGGCAATATTGGCTCAGCAGCTCGAGCAATGAAAGTGATGGGTTTAAACCAACTAGTATTAGTCGATCCACAATGTGAAGTGGATGAACAAACTCTTGCTTTAGCTGCGGGTGCTGGTGATATTGCTCAAAATGCAAAGATTGTCGGCACATTAGAAGAAGCGGTTGAAGATTGTGGCCTTGTTGTGGGTTCTAGCGCCCGCTCTCGTACATTAGAATGGCCAATGCTCGAGCCACGTGAATGCGGTGAGAAATTTGCAGTTGAAGGCCGAAAGCATCCGGTTGCGCTCGTGTTTGGCCGAGAAAGAACTGGTTTGACAAACGAAGAGCTACAAAAGTGCCACTACCATGTTTGTATTCCCGCTAATCCTGAGTACAGCTCGCTTAACCTAGCGATGGCTGTACAAACTCTCAGTTACGAAGTGCGAGTTGCACACTTGAACTTAGAGCAAAGCCAGTTTTCCCCAAATGAATCGGAAGAATACCCGCGTCATCGAGAACTCGAATTGTTCTTCGAGCATCTTGAAAAGGTGATGGTTGAGACCCAGTTTATTAACAAAGAGCAACCTGGACAGGTGATGAATAAGTTGCGCCGTTTGTTCTCTCGTGCTCGACCAGAAACCCAAGAACTTAATATTCTACGAGGCGTTTTGACTTCGATAGAAAAGAAGTTCTGAGTGAATAATAACCACTTTAGATGTGAGGATGAATACCTGAGTAAAATGGTCAAATAAATACTTGACCAAATTACTCAGGTATGGAAAAATCTTAACCATTACAAACCATGTGGATACGGTGTGGTATGAAACTTACATCTAAAGGAAGATATGCGGTGACAGCCATGCTGGATGTGGCACTGCATTCGCAACAAAACCCTGTACCTCTGGCTGATATTTCAGAGCGTCAAGGGATCTCGCTCTCTTACTTAGAGCAGCTATTTTCAAAATTGCGTAAAGCAGGTCTCGTTGCCAGCGTTCGTGGTCCTGGTGGTGGTTACCGACTTGGTGCCGACGCTCACAGTATCGCTATTGGTACCGTGATTGCTGCCGTTGATGAGTCAGTAGATGCAACCAAATGCCAAGGTAAAGGAGATTGCCAAGGTGGAACACGTTGCCTTACTCACACGCTGTGGCGTGACCTAAGCTCTCGCATTAGTGACTTTTTGAATAACATCACTCTTGGTGAGTTGATGACAGACAATGAAGTACTCGAAATTTCTGATCGTCAGGACATTGATCTGGCGGTAACCCATGGGCTATCAAACAAAAATACAACCGCCGCGCCCATCGGTGTAAACGTCCGCTCTTAGCGGTCAGCTTTTTACATTGGAGTAGAGAATGAAACTGCCGATTTATCTTGATTATTCCGCTACATGTCCAGTTGATCCACGTGTTGCTGAAAAAATGGTTCAGTACATGACAATGGATGGCACATTTGGCAACCCAGCGTCACGTTCGCACCGTTACGGCTGGCAGGCAGAAGAAGCGGTCGATACTGCTCGTGAGCAAATTGCTGACCTTCTAAATGCAGATCCTCGCGAAATCGTATTTACATCTGGTGCGACAGAATCAGACAACCTTGCGATTAAAGGTGCAGCGCACTTTTACTCGAAGAAAGGCAAGCACGTAATCACTTGTAAAACAGAGCACAAAGCCGTTCTTGACCCATGTCGTCAACTTGAGCGTGAAGGCTTTGAAGTGACTTACCTTGAGCCAGAATCAAATGGCTTGATCGATCTAGAGAAGCTTAGAGCAGCCATGCGTGATGACACCGTGCTTGTGTCTATTATGCATGTAAACAACGAGATTGGTGTGGTTCAAGACATTACAGCGATCGGCGAACTGTGCCGTGAGCGTAAAATTGTTTTCCACGTGGACGCTGCGCAATCTGCAGGTAAATTACCAATCGACGTTCAAGAGATGAAAGTTGATCTAATTTCACTTTCTGCTCACAAAGTATACGGCCCTAAAGGTATCGGTGCACTTTACGTACGTCGTAAGCCTCGTATTCGTCTTGAAGCGCAAATGCACGGTGGCGGTCATGAGCGTGGTTTCCGCTCTGGTACACTTCCTACTCACCAAATCGTAGGTATGGGTGAAGCATTCCGCATTGCAAAAGAAGACATGCAAAAAGATTACGATCATGCTTTAGCGCTTCGTAACCGTCTTTTTGATGGCGTGAAAGACTTAGAAGCAGTGACGGTAAACGGTGACTTTGAGCAGCGTGTACCACACAACCTAAACATCAGTTTCGCATTCGTAGAAGGTGAATCACTACTAATGTCGCTTAAAGATCTAGCGGTATCTTCTGGTAGTGCTTGTACGTCTGCAAGCCTTGAGCCTTCTTACGTTCTTCGTGCCCTAGGCATGGATGACGAATTGGCTCACAGCTCGGTTCGTTTCTCGTTTGGTCGTTTCACGACTGAAGAAGAAATTGATTACGCAATTGAACAAATCCGCGTTGCAGTGACTAAGCTACGCGACATGTCTCCTCTATGGGATATGTACAAAGAAGGGATTGATTTGAGCACTGTTGAATGGGCTCACCATTAATCTCAGGGATTGAAATAGAGGATTCGAGGTAATTTATCATGGCATACAGCGAAAAAGTAATTGATCACTACGAGAACCCACGTAACGTTGGTTCATTCGATAAAGAAGATCCATCAGTAGGTAGCGGCATGGTTGGCGCTCCTGCGTGTGGTGACGTAATGAAGCTTCAAATCAAAGTGACACCTGAAGGTATCATCGAAGATGCGAAGTTCAAAACATACGGTTGTGGTAGTGCAATCGCATCAAGCTCACTAGTAACTGAGTGGGTAAAAGGTAAGTCAGTTGATGAAGCGGCAGCAATTAAAAACTCTGAGATTGCTGAAGAGCTAGAGCTTCCACCAGTGAAAGTTCACTGTTCTATTCTTGCTGAAGATGCAATCAAAGCAGCGGTTGCTGACTACAAGAAAAAACACCAAGAATAATTATTCCGTAATATAATGGGAGCTTTGACGCTCCCATTCCAATCGAAATTTAGACAGACTAAGGTGCAGTATGGCCATCACAATGACAGAATCAGCGGCAAGTCGCGTAAGAGCATTCCTAGATAACCGAGGCAAGGGTATCGGTTTACGTCTTGGAGTGAAGACGACTGGTTGTTCCGGCATGGCATACGTACTTGAGTTTGTTGATGAGCTCAATGAAGAAGACGAAGTATTTGAACTCTCTGGAGTGAAAATTATCATCGATCAAAAGAGCTTAGTGTACCTAGATGGTACTGAATTGGATTACGTGAAAGAAGGGTTGAATGAAGGTTTTGAATTCAACAACCCTAACGCGAAAAGTGAATGTGGTTGTGGTGAAAGCTTCAACGTCTAATTGATTGTCCTTCTGGGCAAACGAGTCCGGAAGGCTTTACTAGGACCCGAACTTAATGAATCACTTTGAATTATTTGGGCTACCAAGTCAGTTTAAGCTGGATGGTAGCCTTCTTTCTTCTCAGTTCCGAGAACTACAAAAACGCTTCCACCCGGATAACTTTGCAACGGGCTCAGAACGTGACCGTTTGATGGCGGTGCAAAAGGCGGCGCAAATCAACGATGCCTATCAAGTTCTGAAAAATCCTATTTCTCGCGCCGAGTATATCCTCGCAGAGCAAGGTGTTGAGATCCGAGGTGAACAGCAAACAATGCAAGATCCGATGTTCTTAATGGAGCAAATGGAACTGCGCGAAGAACTGGAAGAGATTGCTGACAGCTCCGATCCCGAATCGGCGCTTTTTGACTTCGATTCTAAGGTCAGCAAAATGTACAAACAGCATCTGGCAAGCGTCGAGCAAGAGCTTGATGATGGTCTATGGGCTGAAGCCGCAGACCGAGTTCGTAAGCTAAAATTCATTGCCAAACTAAAGAACGAAATTGAGCTAGTCGAAGACAAACTCCTCGGCTAGTAAGCGTGACAAGGACCTATCATGGCACTACTTCAAATCGCAGAACCGGGCCAAAGCTCGGCACCTCATGAGCATAAGTTAGCAGCGGGTATCGACTTAGGTACTACCAACTCTTTGGTTGCTTCTGTACGTAGCGGCGATGCAACTCCACTTGCGGACGAGCAGGGCCGTACTATTTTACCTTCAGTCGTTAATTACGCTGAGGAAACGTTAACGGTCGGCCACGAAGCCAAAGCCAAAGCAGAGTTTGAACCAGAGAACACGATTATCTCTGTAAAACGTTTGATCGGTCGTTCATTAAAGGACATTCAGTCCCGTTACTCTTCACTTCCTTATCGTTTTAAAGAGAGTGAAAACGGCCTGCCAATTCTGCAAACACCTCAAGGTGACAAAAACCCGATTGAAGTATCTGCGGACATCCTAAAAGTATTGGGTAAGCGAGCTGAAGATACGTTAGGTGGTGAGTTAGCAGGTGTCGTTATTACCGTTCCTGCTTACTTTGATGACGCGCAACGTGCAGGTACAAAAGATGCGGCGAAATTAGCTGGTCTTCATGTTCTCCGTCTACTTAATGAACCAACCGCTGCGGCAATTGCTTATGGCCTAGACTCTGGTCAAGAAGGTGTGATTGCGGTTTACGATCTAGGTGGCGGTACTTTTGATATCTCTATCCTACGTTTATCGAAAGGCGTATTTGAAGTATTAGCAACAGGTGGCGATTCTGCATTAGGCGGTGACGACTTCGACCATCTATTTGCCGATTATTTAATGGAGCAAGCGGGTCTAGAAGCTCCGCTTTCTGCAGAAAAGAACCGTACACTGTTGAACATTGCTACTGAAGCTAAGATTGCTTTCTCTGAGCAAGACAGTGTTGACGTTGACGTTTTTGGTTGGAAAGGCACCGTGACTCGCGAGCAGTTCGAAGATCTGATTCGTCCGCTAGTGAAGAAAACCCTGATGTCTTGCCGCCGTGCGCTGAAAGATGCGGATGTAGATGCGGAAGATGTACTTGAAGTAGTCATGGTCGGTGGCTCAACACGCACATTGCTTGTACGAGAAATGGTTGGCGAATTCTTTGGCCGTACACCACTGACAAGCATTAACCCAGATGAAGTCGTCGCAATCGGTGCGGGTATTCAAGCTGATATCCTAGCGGGTAACAAACCTGACTCTGAAATGTTGCTTCTTGATGTGATTCCACTGTCGCTCGGTATTGAAACCATGGGTGGTTTGGTCGAGAAGATCATCCCCCGCAACACTACGATTCCCGTTGCGCGTGCGCAAGAATTTACCACATTCAAAGATGGCCAAACGGCGATGAGTGTTCATGTGGTACAAGGTGAACGTGAAATGGTTGATGACTGTCGTTCACTTGCTCGCTTCTCGTTAAAAGGTATTCCTCCGATGGCAGCGGGTGCGGCACATATTCGCGTGACTTACCAAGTTGACGCAGATGGCCTTCTTTCTGTTACGGCAATGGAGAAGAGCACTGGTGTTCAATCAGAGATTCAAGTAAAACCTTCTTACGGCTTAAGTGACAATGAAGTGGCGGATATGTTGCGTGATTCAATGACGCACGCAAAAGAAGACATGCAAGCTCGTGCCTTAGCTGAGCAGCGTGTTGAAGCCGACCGAGTGATAGAAGGTTTGATTGCAGCGATGCAAGCTGATGGTGATGACTTACTATCAGAACAAGAGAAACAAAACTTGATTAAAGCCATCGAAGCCTTGATTGAGCTGCGTAATGGTGATGATGCAGATGCGATAGAGCAGGGCATTAAAGATACCGATAAAGCGAGCCAAGATTTCGCATCACGCCGTATGGATAAATCGATTCGAGCTGCGTTGTCAGGTCAATCAGTAGACGATATATAAGAGATAAGTAGTTATGCCTAAGATTATTGTATTACCACACGACGATTTGTGCCCAGAAGGTGCAGTGTTGGAAGCAAACTCTGGTGACACCGTTCTAGACGTAGCGCTAAAAAACGGTATCGGTATTGAACATGCGTGTGAGAAGTCATGTGCGTGTACTACCTGCCACGTAATCATCCGTGAAGGTTTTGATTCACTAGAAGAAAGTGAAGAACTAGAAGACGACATGCTAGATAAAGCGTGGGGTCTAGAGCCTGAGTCACGCCTAGGGTGTCAGGCGAGAATTGCTGATGAAGACTTGGTGGTAGAAATTCCTAAATACACACTAAACCACGCTTCAGAAGATCACTAAAACTATCTTCCCAATATAGGGAAGAAGCAAAAGGAAGATGAGCAATGAAATGGACAGATTCTCGCGATATCGCGATTGAACTTTGTGACAAGTTTCCAGATGTCGATCCAAAAACAGTGCGTTTTACCGATCTTCATCAATGGATCATGGAGTTAGATGAGTTTGACGATGAGCCAAACCGTTCTAATGAAAAGATTCTAGAAGCCGTTATCATGTGCTGGATGGACGAAGCAGACTAAGTCTGTAAAACACAGCCTAGTTAACAATTCTTACTAAAAAAAGCGGACCTTTAGGTCCGTTTTTTTATCCAATTGACATTTTTGCCCTACATAATGCTAACATCCGTGAGTTATTAAAAAGAAGCAGCGTAGGCAACGCTGCTATAAGACAAGGAGAAACCATGTCTACACAGATGTCTGTATTTTTAAGTCAAGAGTCGGCAGCACCACATTGGGGTGAAAAAGCACTGCTTTCATTCGCTGAAAACGGCGCAACTATTCACTTAGGTGAAGGTCATGATCTCGGCGCAATTCAACGTGCAGCTCGTCAGCTAGATGGCCAAGGAATTCGTTCTATTTTTCTTTCTGGTGATAACTGGGATCTAGAGAGCGTATGGGCTTTCCACCAAGGGTTCCGTAACCCTAAAAAACATGGCTCAGTTGAGTGGGCAGCATTGTCTGATGAAGAGCAAGCAGAGCTTCAAGCTCGTATTACTTCGACTGATTTTACCCGCGATATTATCAACAAAACGGCAGAAGAAGTTGCTCCTCGTCAGCTAGCGACAATGGCTGCTGAATTCATCAAATCTGTTGCGCCGAAAGGCACGGTGACAGCTCGTATCGTCAAAGACAAAGACTTGTTGGCAGAAGGTTGGGAAGGTATTTACGCAGTAGGCCGTGGTTCTGAGCGTACTTCTGCGATGCTTCAGTTAGACTACAACCCAACTGGTGACGAAAACGCACCTGTATTCGCATGTCTTGTGGGTAAAGGCATCACCTTTGATTCCGGTGGTTACAGCTTGAAGCCTTCTACCTTCATGAGTGCAATGAAAGCAGATATGGGTGGCTCGGGTACTATAACTGGTGGCCTAGGATTAGCTATCTTGCGCGGTTTAAACAAGCGCGTAAAACTGATCTTGTGTTGTGCTGAGAACATGGTTTCTGGCCGTGCCCTTAAGCTTGGCGACATCATCACTTACAAAAACGGCAAAACCGTTGAGATTATGAATACCGACGCGGAAGGTCGCTTGGTGCTTGCAGACGGTCTTATCTACGCCAGTGAGCAAAAGCCTGAGTTAATCATTGACTGCGCGACACTAACAGGCGCAGCGAAGAATGCGTTAGGTAACGATTACCATGCGCTAATGAGCTTTGATGATGAGCTATCGCATCAAGCGCTTACGGCGGCAAACCAGGAAAAAGAAGGCTTGTGGCCGCTACCACTTGCTGATTTCCATCGAGAAATGCTGCCATCTAATTTTGCCGATTTATCGAATATCAGCTCTGGTGATTATTCTCCAGGTGCAAGTACTGCAGCTGCATTCTTGTCTTACTTCGTTGAGGACTACAAAAAAGGCTGGTTACATTTCGACTGTGCGGGTACGTATCGTAAAGCCGCTTCTGATAAATGGGCTGCGGGAGCAACGGGTATGGGTGTTCGTACACTTGCTCGTTTCCTCAATGAGCAAGCTGGAAAATAAGATTGATTGCAGCACTCTCTTGTTTGAGTGCTGCTCTTACCCAGTAAGTCACTTTAAAAGCACAACTATTATTACAAGTACAGAAAGGAAATTTTATGGCTCTAGAAAGAACATTTTCAATCATTAAGCCTGATGCTGTAGAGCGAAACCTAATTGGTGAAATCTACAATCGTATTGAAAAGGCTGGCCTACGTATCATCGCTGCCAAAATGGTTCACCTGACAGAAGATCAGGCAAGCGGCTTTTATGCAGAGCATGAAGGTAAAGAGTTTTTCCCTCCTCTAAAAGAGTTCATGACATCTGGTCCTATTATGGTTCAGGTATTGGAAGGCGAAAATGCGATTGCACGTTACCGCGAGCTAATGGGTAAAACCAACCCAGAGGACGCGGCATGTGGCACTTTGCGTGCTGATTACGCACTCAGCATGCGTCACAATTCAGTTCATGGTTCAGATAGCCCTGAGTCTGCCGCTCGTGAAATTGAGTTTTTCTTCCCTGAATCAGAAGTTTTCTCTCGCTAACTCGTTCATGCATCACTTTTGCGTGATGATCTAGTTCGTAATAACCTCGGAATTGTCCGAGGTTTTTTATTCCGCATTCTCCATTTCACCGGCGAGTTCATTCGTAATTATTCGCGAAGATATTGGCTAATCTGAGCATTTTACAGAGGTGAAAGCTTAGTTACGTGTGTTTGTTCTCACTGTTTTCTCTGTACCACTTCTACGCTTTTGTTGTCGGTTGTCTAATCATTATTCTCACCGTAAAGTCTGATTAAAATTTAATCGTTTTTATTTTAATGCCTTAGCAAACTCAGGGTCTTACACCCCTTGTTGTAGCTGCATAAAGGCTGTACAATTCGCGCCCTTATTCTTGTTTCAGTCATTGAGAGGCAACATGACCACTGAAAAAATCAATCTACTCGACTTTGATCGCAAAGGCATGCGTCAGTTTTTCGCGGAAGAACTTGGCGAGAAAGCGTTTCGTGCCGATCAGGTTATGAAGTGGATCTACCATTTCGGTGTAGATGACTTCGAAAAAATGACAAACATCAACAAGAAGCTGCGCGAAAAGCTTTTACACAAGTGTGAAATTAAAGCACCAACTGTAGCAGAAGCTCAGCATTCTTCAGACGGCACGATCAAGTGGGCAATGAAGGTTGGTGATCAGGATGTAGAAACGGTTTACATTCCAGAAGATGATCGCGCAACGCTTTGTGTATCTTCTCAAGTAGGTTGTGCATTGGAATGTAAGTTCTGCTCAACAGCACAGCAGGGTTTTAACCGTAACTTGAAAGTTTCAGAGATCATCGGTCAGGTTTGGCGTGCTGCACGTGAAATTGGTCTTGAGAAAGAAACAGGCCGTCGCCCAATTACGAACGTCGTGATGATGGGTATGGGTGAGCCGCTTCTTAATATGAAGAACTTGATTCCAGCACTGGAGTTAATGTTGGATGACCTTGGCTTTGGTTTGTCGAAGCGTCGCGTAACCGTATCAACATCAGGTGTGGTTTCTGGTCTTGATCAGATGACGGGCAAAATCGACGTTGCGTTGGCGATCTCTCTTCATGCGCCAAACGATAAGCTGCGTAGTGAAATCATGCCAATTAACGATCGTTGGGATATTCAAGATTTCCTAGCATCCGTTCGTCGTTACATTGCTTCATCGAATGCAAACCGTGGCAAGGTAACAGTCGAGTACGTGTTGCTTGATCATGTGAACGATGACATGGACCATGCTCGTGAACTGGCTGAATTGATGAAAGACACACCATGTAAGATTAACTTGATTCCGTTTAACCCGTACCCAGGTTCACCTTACAAGAAACCAAGTAACTCACGTATTGATCGCTTCCAAAAAACATTGATGCAATACGAGCACACAGTTACGGTTCGTAAAACACGTGGTGATGACATTGATGCCGCATGTGGTCAGTTGGTCGGTGATGTAATTGACCGAACTAAACGTACGGCAATGCTGAAAGCGTCACGCGGTGCCGATACCATTGAAGTGAAAGCTGTATAAACGACCGGAATTCAAAAATAGCCAGAGCCATTCGCTCTGGCTATTTTGTTTATTGTTTAGGACATTTTCGCCAAGATTTGGGACTATCACTCTTCAACCTAAGGTTATTTGGGTATAATTTCGAATTCCTTTGTCAAAGTTTGGACAAAAGCTTGAGCTATCTGTTAGTTTGAGTGTAAAGAGTTTTTGTCTTCGTTGCGCATTCGCTTATCATGATATGTAACACTAACGATGACACCGATAATTCTCAGCACTTTCTCACATACGTTTTGCTGATTTTTGCAAAACGGGTATTCGCACTCAGATCGCTGAGAGTTTCTTAAAATTATTATTTTTGGTTAACGCGTTTTGGCTAGCTATCTTTAAAGAGGCTTAAGAACAATAACGAAAATACATGACCACGTTAGCCACTAAAACAGATTAAATACCGCCATTATGACAGAACACGAAAATACGAATGAAGTGCCACTCTCTATTGAAGCTGGCACATTACTGAAAAACAAACGTGAATCCTTGGGAATGAGCCAAAAGCAAGTTGCCGACCGCCTGAGGCTTCGCATTTCTGTGATTGAAGATATTGAAAATAACCGATTTGAATCTCAACAAGTCGCGACATTTACGCGTGGTTACTTACGCTCTTACGCTAAATTCGTAGGTCTTGATGAGAAGGTGGTTTTGACGGCGTTAGAGCAGACTGCCGATGCTCAGCCTCAAGAGCAAGAAATTGAAATGCAAAGCTTCTCTCGTAAAACAAAAGACGAGAAGCACAATAGCCGTATTATGCTCCTTACTTGGGTTATCGGGCTAGTCATTATTGGCATTTCAGCTGCATGGTGGTGGCAAAACCAACAAGAGAATAGCCTAACTAAGGAAGTAACGGATTCAAGTGTTGAAGCGCCGCAGCCCACTGCTCAAGAATTAGCTGATATCGATTTGATGACGGCTGAAGAGTTAATCGCAAGCACTCCTGAAGAAGTTGCTTCAACTAATGAAGGTGTTGCTGAATTGACTGAAGCACCCGTTGAGCAAGGGGCGGATCCTTTGCTGACTGAAACTGAAAATACAACAAGCGTAGATTCTGAAGAACCTGTTGCCGTGATTGAAGCGGCGGAAGAGGAACAGCCTGCGCCAGTAGTACCTGAAGGCATGACACTTCTTACTATGAAGTTTAAAGCGGACTGTTGGATTCAAGTAAAAGACACCAATGGTAAAACGCTGGTAAGTGGTACTCATAAGCCAGGACAAGATGTAGAACTTACCGGAAAAGCGCCATTTAAAGTGATATTAGGCGCACCGGAAGGGGTTACAATGACATTTGCAAGTGAACCTGTCGACCTTTCTGGGTATACTTCAGGCAAAGTAGCTAGATTCACTCTACCGTTATAAAAAATTATGCAACACGAATCTCCAATTATTCGTCGTAAATCGACGCGTATTTATGTGGGTGATGTGCCAATTGGTGATGGTGCGCCAATTGCAGTACAGTCAATGACTAACACTCGCACGACTGACGTAGAAGCGACAGTCGCTCAAATCCGAGCACTAGAAAAAGTCGGCGCAGATATCGTTCGAGTTTCTGTACCTACGATGGACGCAGCAGAAGCTTTCAAACTGATTAAACAGCAAGTTTCTGTACCATTAGTGGCTGATATTCATTTCGACTATCGTATCGCGCTGAAAGTTGCGGAGTACGGAGTTGACTGTTTACGTATCAACCCAGGTAACATCGGCAATGAAGAGCGCATTCGCGCTGTTGTTGATTGCGCTCGCGATAAAAATATCCCGATCCGTATTGGTGTCAATGGTGGATCTTTGGAAAAAGATCTACAGATGAAATACGGTGAGCCTACGCCAGAAGCCTTGGTTGAATCGGCGATGCGTCACGTAGATCATCTCGATCGTCTTAACTTTGACCAATTTAAAGTTAGCGTGAAAGCTTCAGACGTTTTTCTTGCGGTGGATTCATATCGTCTGCTGGCGAAGAAAATCGATCAGCCTCTTCATTTAGGTATCACAGAGGCGGGTGGTGCTCGAGCTGGCGCTGTTAAGTCATCTGTTGGCTTAGGTATGCTGTTATCTGAAGGAATAGGCGATACGCTGCGTATCTCTTTGGCTGCCGATCCAGTTGAAGAAATCAAAGTCGGTTTCGACATCCTTAAATCTCTGCGCATTCGCTCTCGAGGCATCAACTTTATTGCGTGCCCAAGCTGCTCACGCCAAGAATTCGATGTGATTGGTACGGTGAATGCACTGGAGCAACGTTTAGAAGACATCATCACTCCAATGGATGTGTCTATCATCGGTTGTGTGGTAAACGGCCCTGGTGAAGCAGAAGTTTCTCACTTAGGTCTAGCAGGTAGTAACAAGAAGAGCGCATTCTACGAAGATGGTAAACGCCAGAAAGAGCGCTTTAATAACGATGACCTTGTGAATAAGCTAGAAGCTAAGATCCGTGCGAAAGCAGCTATGATGAATGGCGAAAACCGCATCGAAGTTAAAGTACAAGATTAATCTCAACGAGAATTACGGTAAGTATTGTGGCAAAAACAATTCAAGCAATTCGAGGCATGAACGATTGCCTCCCAACTCAGTCGCCACTGTGGCAAAAACTAGAAAACACAGTGAAAAATGTAATTAGCGCATACGGTTATAACGAAGTGCGCATGCCAATCGTTGAGGAAACAAACCTATTCAGCCGCGCTGTTGGTGAAGAGACAGACGTCGTTTCAAAAGAAATGTACACTTTTGATGACCGTAACGGCGACAGCCTAACACTTCGCCCAGAAGGTACGGCGGGTTGTGTACGTTCATGTATCCAAAACAGCCTGATCAACCGTGATGAACAGCGTCTGTGGTACATGGGGCCTATGTTCCGCCATGAACGTCCGCAGAAAGGTCGTTACCGTCAATTCCACCAGTGTGGTGTTGAGGTGTTTGGTCTAAATGGTCCAGATGTTGATGCAGAGCTTATCATGATGACGGCGCGTTTATGGCGTGAGCTAGGTATCAATGAACATGTCCGTCTTGAGCTAAACTCTATCGGTTCTCAAGAAGACCGCGCAGACTACCGTACTGCACTGGTTGCATTCCTTGAGCAACATATTGATGTGCTAGACGAAGATTGTAAGCGTCGCATGCACACGAACCCATTGCGTGTTCTGGATACGAAGAACCCAGACGTTCAAGCTATTTTAGGTGATGCGCCTCGCCTTTCAGATTACTTGGGTGAAGAATCTAAAGCACACTTCGCAGGTCTATGTGAACTTTTAGACGCCGCAGGTATCAAATACACAGTTAACGAACGTCTAGTTCGTGGTCTGGATTACTACAATCGCACGGTATTTGAGTGGATCACTGAGAGCCTAGGTGCTCAAGGCACTGTATGTGGTGGTGGTCGTTACGATGGCCTTGTAGAGCAATTAGGTGGTAAACCAACACCAGCGGTTGGCTTTGCAATGGGCCTAGAGCGTCTAGTACTGATGCTAGAAACGTTGGAACTGACAGACGTTCGTCGCAGTGTTGACGTGTACGTAGTCACAGCGGGTGAAGGCACCATGATGGCAGGAATGAAGCTAGCAGAACAGCTTCGCGAGTCTGTTCCAGGCGTTCGTGTGATGAATCACTTCGGTGGCGGTAACTTCAAGAAACAGTTTAAACGCGCAGACAAAGTTGGTGCTGTTGTAGCATTAGTTCTGGGTGAAAACGAAGTTGCGGATAATACCGTAGTACTGAAAGACTTGGCTGGTGGTGAGCAAGAGACTTACAACCAAGCAGAAGTTGCAGAAAAGATCGCAGCACTGATTTAAGTCTTTTAGTAATCTAACAAAATTACATCCTAGTTCGTAAGCTAAGGCTCCCAAATGTGGAGCCTTTAAACGAAATAGGAACAATGGCAGCTAAGCTGCCATTTACATGTTTTAAGAGGACAGGAAGTGGAACTTTACGATACTGAAGAACAACAAGTTGAAGCCATTAAAGACTGGTGGAAGGAAAACGGCAAAGCCGTCATCATCGGTGCGGTTGTTGGTTTAGGTGGTCTATTCGGCTGGCGTTACTACCAGGATTCTGTGATTCAGGCGAGTGAAGCAGCTTCTCAAAGCTACACGACAGCAATGAATGCTTTGCAAGACAAAGGCACTGATGCTCAAGCTGACGTGAAAGCTTTCATTGAGTCAAATGAAGTAAAAGAATATTCAGTATTGGCTGCGCTACAACTTGCTAAAGCACAAGTTGAAGCTCAAGACCTTTCTGCTGCATTGGAGCAACTGAAGTGGGCGCAAAGCAACACTCAAGATGCTGCGTTGTTACCATTGATTAGTTACCGCATTGCGCGTATTGAGACGGAAATGGGTAACTTCGACGCTGCAACGGCAGAGCTAAGTAACGTCACTGATACAGCATGGACAGGTCGTATTGCTGAACTTCGTGGCGATATTGCGATTCGCCAAGGTGACAAAGATGCTGCGTACGCTGCGTATACTGAAGCTCAGCAAGCGGCAGATGCAAGCCCGACACTACAAATGAAATTGGACGATCTGGCGAAATAAGGACCGCATTGGATGAAAAGAGTCTTTAAGAAAGCCTTGCTAGGGGCGTTAACAATGGGAGTACTTGCCGGTTGTGCAGGTGAGAAAGACACCATTGTAATGGCGCCACTACCTCAGGTAGACAGTCAGTTTACAACCAGTAGTGAGTGGAGCACATCGGTTGGCGATGGTGTTGGTCATTACTTTTCAAAACTATCCCCTGTATTTGCGAATGATACATTGTTCGTGGCAAGTCGTGATGGCTTAGTAAAAGCGCTGGATCCTGAGAATGGTAAACAACGTTGGCAAACGGACCTAGAAGAAGATGTCATTGCTCGTCTCTCTGGTGGTATCACAGCGGCATACGGAAACCTTTACATTGGCTCTGAGAATGGTGAAGTCATCTCTCTTGACCAAGAAACAGGTGAAATTGTTTGGCGTGTAAAAGTTGGTGGTGAGGTACTGGCGAAGCCAGTTGCAGATTCAGGCCTTATTATCATCAATACTAGCCGAGGCATGTTGATTGCCCTTAATGAGAGTACAGGTGAGCAACGCTGGGCATTGAGCACAGAAGTGCCGAACTTAACTTTACGTGGCGACAGTACTCCGACTGCAATTGGCGGCGGTGTATTTTGGGGAACGGCAAATGGCCGACTCGCAGCTGCTATCGTTGAGCGTGGTCAGTTGATTTGGCAACAGCCTGTTGGTACGCCAAAAGGCGCGACAGAAATTGATCGTTTGGTTGACGTTGATTCATCGCCAATTGTGCTAGGCGGTACTCTTTTCACCATTGGATACAATGGTCAACTTATCGCCATTGACTTGCGTTCAGCGAACCCGATTTGGAAGCGTAATTACTCATCTGCGACAGACATTTCTACAGATGGTAGTCGCATCTTTGTGATAACGGAAAAAGATCATGTTGTTGCCGTTGATTCACGAAGCGGGACTGAGTTGTGGGAAAACAGCTTGCTTGAGCACCGACAACTTACAGCGCCAGTTATTGTTGGCAATTATCTCGTTGTCGGTGACACGCTTGGTTACCTTCACTGGATGGATCGTTCAACGGGCGAATTTGTTGCGCAGCAGTTTGTCGATGATAGCGGCTTGGCTGTTGGCCCGACGTTATTGTCGGATGGTTATGTGATTACAACTCGCAACGGCGATGTAAAGAAACTAACCATTAACGAATAATATCGTGATATAATTCACATTCGGCTCCT
>NZ_JAWOUB010000025.1:0-52441 GCF_033339195.1 Vibrio sp. 811 | reverse complement strand
TTTAAAATACAAAACGCCCGATGAAGTACATCGAGCGTTTTAGTTAAAAAGTGTCAACCCATATCAGGACGGGTCACACTACTCCCAAAAGACTAGGGGAATAAAGTTAGTAAGGTGAAATATTCGACAGACATTGGATATGAATCGTGATTTCTTCACGATCATGATACAAATGTTTAGCTTGTAGCTTGAACTTTACCTTATTATCAATGAGGAACTGCTTCAGATTTTCAAGGTCTTGCAGCACTTCGTCATAACGCCCTTTCATTGGCAGCTTAAGGTTAAAGATGGCCTCTTTTGCCCAACCTTTTAACAGCCACTGTCCCATCAGGTGAGCAACACGAGCTGGCTTTTCCACCATGTCACAAACAATCCATGTTACGTTCTTGCGGTCTGGTTCGAACTTAAAACCATCCACCATATGGTGCTTGATCTGGCCAGTTTCCATCAAACTGTCTGCCATCATGCCGTTATCAACGCAGTGAACGAACATTGAGCGCTTCACTAATTGGTACGTCCAACCGCCTGGACATGCACCTAAATCCACACCCCACATACCTGGTGCCAAACGCTCATCCCACTCTTCACGTGGAATAAAGACATGAAATGCTTCTTCCAGTTTAAGTGTTGAACGACTTGGGGCGTCTGCTGGGAATTTAAGGCGAGGGATACCCATGAAGAACTGTGAGTTGTTGTCAGTGTAAGAGTAACCAACGTAACAGTGGCCAGGCTCAACAAAGCAAATGTGCAGTACTGGTTTTTTCGCGTTATCTTTGTTCAGCATTAAGCCTTTGCCGCGCAACGCTTGACGCATTGGGACGGTAAACTTACGGCAGAATTTCAGTAGCTCTTTCGCTTCATTTGTATCTGGCGTTTCAATTCTCAAATCACCACAACGAGGGAATGCTTCGATGTCTGCTAGTTCATTCAAAATTGGACTAATTCGGTCATCACTTGGCAACGATTGAAACTCAGCTGCTACCGCAAACATTTGTCGAGCAAAAATTAAAGACTTAAAGTCTAAACCTCTCGCAAGTTTGTCGGCATCTCCATCTTGGTAACACTCGAAGACAACATAACCTGAGTTTCTCTTCACACGAGGGAAGCCATACACTTCCAACTGTGTCGCTTTGTCCTGAATTTCACCAGCACACTCTTTCTCAAAGCCAGAACGGCAATAGAGCATTAGTTGTTTCACTTGGAGACCTCTTTGATATTGAACGCAGCAAAAAAGAACAGACACCAACCAATCATGAACAGTAATCCTCCCACAGGAGTAATTGGCCCAAACCACTTAATGCCCGTCAGCGCCAGCGCGTAAAGACTGCCGCTAAAACAAAAGATGCCGATAATAAAGCAAATCGCCGCAATGAAAAAATATTTTTGTGCTTTTTGTCCCAAATTGAGCAGAAGCAGAATGGTACAAAACACAATCGCCAACGTGTGAATAAATTGATACAGAACTCCGGTCTCAAATACACCGAGCAAATAAGGGGCCAGTGTCGCTTTTAGCCCATGAGCAGCAAATGCTCCAAGAGCGACCGAAAGCAGCCCAGAAAAACCAGAGAATGAGAGTAACCACTTACTTTTCACTGTACACCTCTTTTATAAACGCCGCTAACTTCTCTATCGCGAGTGCAATGTTACCCACTTCAGTATGACCTGAGATCTTGCGCGGTTTGAAGCTGTGGTCACCATCAGGTAAAAAGCTCACCGTTACTTGTGACGAAAGGACGAAATCATCGAATTCCTCACGCTTACCAAAGGTGTCTCGTTCCCCTTGCAGAATCAGCGTAGGTTTCTCAATGGTTGCTAAGTGCTCGCCTTTGTATTTCTCTGGCTTTCCTGGCGGGTGAAATGGAAACCCTAAACAGGCAATGCCCGCCACCAGCTCATTTTCAGCCAACAAGCTCGACATACGACCGCCCATTGACTTACCACCAATAACCACGGGAGAAGAAGTAAAGTGAGCGATCACTTCGCTGTATGCTTCGAGCAACTTTGGCGCGCGATCGGGCGGACGCTTTTTGCCATCTTCCGAACGTTTCACCATGTAAGGGAAATTAAAACGCACTACACGAATACCTTGCTCCACTAATCCTTTGGCGACCGCTGTCATGAAATCATGCTCCATCCCCGCACCTGCGCCGTGAGCAAAAATAAACAGCGGTCCGTTTTCAGGTCCCTCAGCTATCCAGTGATTCATCCAATACTTCCTCTTGTTCTTTTCTCGCGGTTGCTAACATCCAGTCTCTAAACGTTGCGATTCGGCCCATATCTGCCTGCTGTTCATGACACACCACATAGAATGCATTCTTAGATATCAACACCTCGTCGAATGGTGCAATGAGTCGTCCGGCTTCCATTTCAGGTTTGGCGAGTACGTTGTTACCGAGCGCGACCCCCTGACCGTGCGCAGCAGCCTGTAGCACCATCGTTGAGTGACTAAAAATAGGACCGTGGTTTACGTTGATGCCTTCAATGTTGTAATGACGAGCAAACTGCTTCCAGTCTTTACGCGAAGTATCGTGTAACAAAGTATGTAATTTGAGGTCACTTAAAGATTCTAATGGTTTGTTACCCAAAAGTAATGAAGGTGAACAAAGTGGGATCAAAAACTCTTGGTACAATTTATCTGCTCGCAAACCTGGCCAGTTCCCACGGCCATAGTAGATCGCCACATCAACATCATCAGTCAGTGAGCCTTCATCCATATCTACGGCTTTAATACGTACATCGATATCGGGCTCTTGAGCATTAAAATCGGCCAAACGAGGTACAAGCCATTGGATAGCAAAACTCGGCGGTAGGCTAATCGTCAATGCCCCTTTTTCGCTACGTTCCAACACCTTATCTGTCGCTTCCGCAATCGAGGTGAAAATATCTTTGATATCGAGAAAGTAACTTTGGCCTTCTTCTGTTAACAACAAAGAACGATTACGTCGACGGAAGAGCTTCAATGATAAGAACTCTTCAAGCGCTTTAATCTGGTGACTGACCGCGGCTTGAGTAACAAATAACTCTTCTGCTGCTCGTGTAAAACTGAGATGACGAGCAGCCGCTTCGAAGACTCGAAGCGAATTTAATGGAGGCAATCTGCGAGACATATGGGACCTCTAATAGGATTAGTTTTTTTAATCTGAAACATTATAAAATGTCCGTTGTCGAACAGCCAGATAAATTCTATATTTCACCCCGCAACACGGGCCTGAACGGCTTGATTTCTTTGGAAATCAATTGGCTTCGTTGTTGCGATGTTGTGTTTGCAAACTCGTATTTCGAGTTAGGTAGATTTCTACCATAATGTTTTGTCCACACTCCCTGTGACAAAACATATACTTCCTGTATTTATTTTTGACCTGTCTGTCAAATTTGTTACACCGCCTAAATTAGGCGGTGTTTTTTTATCTATCAAAAATCTCATCCGCATATCTGGCAGCAATATCACTTTATTACTCTTCTTTCGGATTAATTATCGTTATATCAACACAAAGTGTATGGCTTTGCGATGAGCCTCAACATTATGCTAAGTAATGGTTGTCTGTAACGCGATCAAAAACAAAAAAGGCGCAAATTGATGTCTCAATTTGCGCCTTTTAACGTATTTTAACAGTCAGCTATGGACGGTAAACCTTTACGTTGCTGAAGCCTTGCTCTTGCAAGTAAAGCGCTTGCAGACGGCTCATCACACCGCGGTCACAGTAAAGTAGGTATGTCTTAGACTGGTCTAAGTCACCAAACTGTGTACCCAGCTTGTAGAAAGGGATATGTTTCACATCCACACCTTCGATTTCAAGTGGGTTATCGTCTTCCTCTTCAGGACTACGAATATCTAGCACAACCGCGTGCTCTTCTACCGCTTGAACTTGCTCTACTTCTGGTGCGGCTTGCTCAGACTCTTTCGCGATATCACGAATGTCCATCATGCGAGCTTCTTGAACCACTTGCTCAAGGATACTGAAGTCGAATTTCTCTTCTTCAGCTTCTAGCTTGCCTTTCACCGCTTTCACGGTTGGCTTCTTAGAGATAACACCACAGTATTCTGGCATTGTCTTTGCGAAATCTTCTGTGCCGATTTCACGTGCTAGATTGATGATGTCTTCTTTATCCCAGTTGATAAGTGGACGCAGAATCAGCGTGTCTGTTACGTTATCGATGTGGCGTAGATTGGTTAACGTTTGGCTCGATACTTGACCTAGCGCTTCACCTGTTACCAATGCTTCGATCTTCATCTTCTGGGCGATCATGCCTGCTGCACGCATAAACATACGCTTCAAGATCACGCCCATTTGGCCGTCATCGACTTTCTCTAGAATTTCCGCAACCACAGGTTCGAAATCAACTGAGATAAAACGTACTTTTGCTGAAGAACCGTATTTGTTCCATAGGTAGTGAGAAACCTGCTTAACGCCGATTTCGTGTGCTGGACCACCTAAGTTAAAGAAGCAGTAATGTACTTTTGAACCACGCTTGATATGAAGATAGCTTGAAACACCAGAGTCGAAACCACCCGAGATCAGGCTTAATACGTCTTCTTGCGTACCCAGTGGGAAACCACCTAGGCCTTTATGACGAGACAACACTTGATTTAGCTTGTCGTTCGAGACTTCTACCTTGATCGTCACGTCTGGGTTTCGTAGCTTAACACTAGCGCTTTCAATCGCTTGATTTAAACCACCGCCTACATAACGCTCTAGTTCAATAGAGGTAAAGTCATGCTTGCCACGACGCTTCGCACGTACAACAAAGGTTTTATTTTCGAGTGCAGCACGGTTGAGTTCTAGCACTTGCTCGAAGATATCGTGCAAGTCTTTAAATTCAGTTTGCTTCACTTCCAGTACGTGGTGAATACCTGGTGTATGAGTCAAAACCTCAAGAACTTCAGCGTGGAATTCGTTACTCTCAGAGGTCACTTCAATGTGATCACGACGGTTAAATACCGCGACAGACTCCGTGCGGCTCTTAATGATGTTACGAATGTTGCACTCTAAAATCTTTGTGAAGCGCTTACGCACAGATTCACTTTTTACAAAAATTTCTGGATGGGGCTTTACAATAAATTTCATAGTCTAATTCGCAGGTTAGTTTCGCAATCAACAAAGAGTGACACTCAACTTCAATACTTCATACGCAGTAAAACCGCGTTTCAGTCACAAAAAGTAGTCTGAGCTCACTTTTAAGGCGCAAGATTATACACCCAAGCGGATTGGAAAAACAAAAAAAGCGAGCAATCTGCTCGCTTTCTTATCTCTTTACTGACTTAAAACTAAAGCCTAGTTATTGAATTACTGGCACTTCTTCACTGTAGAGAGGCTCGCCTTGCATAATGCTGATTTCAACCCGTCGGTTAAGCGCACGATTTTCATCAGAATCATTCGGTAACAAGGGCTCCGTATCCGCCATGCCTCGTACTCTTAAACGTTGATGAGAGAAGCCTCTCACTTTCTCCATCTCTTGCGCGACTGATACTGCACGCTGAGAAGAGAGATCCCAGTTAGAACGATAAAGTTCCGAGTCTAGCGGTCGATTGTCTGTATGACCAGATACTCGAACAATGCCTGGCACGTCTTTTACTAGCTCTGCAATCTGACGAACTAAAGGACGAAACTTAGGCTGCAAGAAGGCCGAACCTTCTGGGAATGCACCTTTTTCACGCATACGTATAACAATCTGCTGACCGAGGTTTTCAACTTCAATGGCGCCTTGCTCAATCTCTCGCTCTAAGGCTTTCTTGATGCTTTCCATCAAGGTTTCCATCTCTTGCGACATCTCTTTAGATTGCTGTTGTTGCATGTCCGCTTCGGCAGATTCATTGTTTTGAGTTGACGTTTCTGGCGATTGCCCACCCGTTAACTTGCCTTCATCACGTTTTGTGCCACCAGCTCGATCAGACTCTCCTTCATGGAATTCAAGCGTCTGCTGAGTGATGTCCATGGTTTGCTGCATGATAACATCAATCGGAGTAGGTTCCGGCCTACCCGGTCGAAACTCTTGGGCAATAATGCTAGTGCCTTTGGGAATGTCTTTCACTTCAAGCTGATTTTGCACACCGAAGGCAAATTTCATTGATCCTGCAATTTGTTTGAACTTCAGTACATCCATCTCAGAAAACGAGAGCAGAAGAACAAAGAAACACATCAGCAGCGACATCAAATCTGCGAATGTCCCCATCCATAACGGGAGGCCAGGTGGCGGACAATCGCATTTGTTATCTTCATCATCCATCACGACTCTCCAAGTTACTCGTCAATCTCAAGGGCACGTTTACCTTCATTGAGGTAGTTCTTCAAGTAACTATCGATCACTCGCGGGTTTTGGCCATCTTGAATCGCTAATACACCATCCATGATCAAACGGCGATTTAGCGTTTCTTGGTCACGGCGAAGAGAAAGCTTATCCGCAATAGGGAAAAACACCATATTGGACAGGATCGCGCCATACAATGTGGTCAAGAGTGCAACGGCCATTGCTGGTCCAATCGCTTTAGGGTCATCCATGTTTGAAAGCATCGCAACAAGACCAACCAAGGTGCCAATCATTCCCATCGCAGGAGCAACGTCGCCAAAGGCGCGAAATACGCCAGTACCTTGCGTATGTCGTTCATCCGTAAGCGCGATGTCTTTTTTGAGTGCCGCTCTCACAACGTCGGCATCATGGCCATCAACCAGTAGATCAATGCCTTTCTGCATGAATGTGTTGTTTATTTCCATCTCTTCAAGAGCAAGAAAACCACCTTTACGCGCCGCGTCGGCCATTTCCACAATTTTTGCGATCAGGTCTTCGGGTTCATCCGCTTTAAACATGAAGGCTTTGCCAGCAATCTTTGTCGCACCAAAAAACTGTCCCATTGTGAACTTCATCAACACGACGAATATTGAGCCACCAACGACAATAAGGATCGACGTGACATCGACAAACATGCCGATGCTGCCACCAAGCACCATCGCCATAATGACGAATGCAAAACCACCAATCAAACCTAATAGGGTTGCTAAATCCACAAAGCACTCCTCACGCTATACTCAAATACTGCCATTGGGCGGATTATTACCTGTATCGACAACTCGCGCAGAATTTTTAGAAAAATCTTAGCTAATGGATCACAAATTACACCTAACAACCTCAACCAAAATATGGGGTTTCACCGCTTAGACTCGTTGAACGCTAATTTTGTGACAATTATATAAGGTTAAATTTGACCAAGTTACTAGGCTAAGGTAACTTTCGTGCATCTTACCCGAGGCTTGATTAAGGCAGAAAAAAGATGGCGGTCAAGAAACCAGAAAACATGACCTTTGAAGCAACCATTGAAGAGCTTGATAGCTTGGTTGATCAATTAGAAAATGGCGATCTTGCTCTAGATGATGCCCTGCGTAAGTTTGAACGAGGCATTGCCTTAGCTCGTGCAGGCCAAACTAAATTAAGCGACGCCGAACAGCGCGTGAGCATTCTTCTTAATGAAGATGATGAAGCACCACTGAGTGACTTCAAACCAGATTCAGAATAACAATCAGTAGTGAGCAATGTGATGCAACAGACATTGACGTCTTTTCAACAAAGAAACAATCAGCAATTGAATTTGTGGCTCGATCAGCTTCCATATCAAGAGCAGCCATTGATTCAAGCAATGAAATACGGCCTTTTGCTAGGTGGAAAACGCGTTCGCCCTTTTCTTGTTTACATCACAGGTCAAATGCTCGGCTGTAAACCTGAAGACTTAGACACCCCCGCCGCTGCTATCGAATGTATACATGCCTACTCACTCATTCATGATGATCTGCCAGCCATGGACGATGATGAACTGCGTCGAGGTCAACCAACTTGTCATATTAAGTTTGATGAAGCAACCGCAATACTGACAGGTGACGCACTACAAACTCTTGCCTTCACTATTATTGCTGATGGTCAATTAAGCCCGGCGGCTGAAGCTCAACGCATCAGCATGATCAAAGCCTTAGCGCATTCCTCTGGTGCCAGCGGCATGTGTGTAGGGCAAGCCTTAGATTTAGGCGCGGAAAATCGCCAAGTTTCTCTTGAAGAAATGGAAGAGATACACCGTAAAAAAACCGGAGCTCTGATTGATTGTGCGGTAAAATTAGGTGCATTAGCTGCTGGTGAGAAAGGTATCGAGGTTCTACCTCAATTGGAGCGCTACTCAAAAGCAATTGGTTTGGCGTTTCAGGTTCAAGACGATATTCTTGATATCATCAGTGACACAGAAACACTGGGTAAGCCTCAAGGTTCCGACCAAGGTCTGAATAAGAGCACTTATCCTTCCCTGCTGGGTTTAGAGGGAGCCATAGAGAAAGCTCACACTCTGTTACAGGAAGCACTTCAAGCATTGGAAGCTATCCCATACAATACCCAGTTACTCGAAGAGTTCGCCCGATATGTCATCGAGCGCAAAAATTAACACTATAAGCGCGCATTTATATGACTCTTGATATTTCAAAGTACCCAACACTGGCGTTAGCAAATACACCGGAAGAATTACGTCTTCTTCCGAAAGAAACATTACCAAATCTGTGTGATGAACTGCGAACGTATCTGCTAAATTCAGTGAGCCAATCTAGCGGACACTTAGCGTCTGGCTTAGGCACCGTAGAGCTAACTGTCGCTCTGCATTATGTTTACAACACCCCTATCGACAAATTGATCTGGGATGTTGGTCATCAGGCTTACCCGCATAAAATCCTCACCGGACGTCGCGATAAAATGCCAACAATTCGCCAAAAGGATGGTCTACACCCTTTCCCTTGGCGTGAAGAAAGTGAATATGACACCTTATCTGTCGGCCACTCTTCGACATCGATTAGTGCAGGTCTTGGCATGGCCATCAGCGCACAAAAAGAAGGTAAAGGTCGCAAAATCGTCAGTGTGATTGGTGATGGCGCAATTACAGCAGGCATGGCATTCGAAGCCATGAACCACGCTGGCGACGTTCATCCTGATATGTTGGTGATTTTGAACGACAACGAAATGTCGATTTCAGAAAACGTCGGCGCCCTGAATAACCACCTTGCGAAAGTACTTTCTGGCAGCTTGTACACTTCTATCCGTGAAGGCGGTAAAAAAGTGTTGTCTGGTGTTCCACCTATTAAAGAGTTGGTTCGCCGTACGGAAGAACACCTCAAAGGCATGGTAGTGCCTGGTACTCTGTTCGAAGAGTTCGGCTTTAATTACATTGGCCCGATTGATGGACACGACGTCAATGAACTCGTCAAAACGCTAAAAAACATGCGTGAGCTCAAAGGCCCTCAATTCCTACACATCATGACCAAGAAAGGCAAAGGTTATGAGCCTGCCGAGAAAGATCCTATCGGCTACCATGGTGTTCCTAAATTCGATCCAACGCATAATTGTCTGCCGAAGAGCAGTGGCGGTAAGCCAACTTACTCAAAGATCTTCGGTGACTTTTTATGTGACATGGCGGCCCAAGATCCTAAGCTAATGGCAATTACGCCAGCAATGCGCGAAGGATCAGGTATGGTGCGTTTCTCAAAAGAGTACCCAGACCAATACTTTGATGTGGCGATTGCTGAGCAGCACGCTGTGACACTGGCAACAGGCATGGCAATTGCGGGCGATCATCCAATCGTTGCTATCTATTCGACTTTCTTGCAACGTGGTTATGACCAATTGATCCACGACATCGCGATCATGGACTTACCAGTGATGTTTGCGATCGACCGCGCAGGTCTCGTTGGCGCAGATGGTCAAACTCACCAAGGTGCGTTCGATTTGAGCTTTATGCGCTGTATTCCGAACATGGTGATCATGGCGCCAAGCGACGAAAACGAGTGCCGACAAATGCTTTACACTGGCCATAAACATGCTGGCCCGAGTGCGGTTCGATACCCTCGTGGTAGCGGCATGGGCGTAGAAATCGAAACTGAGTTTACAGCGTTAGAAATCGGTAAAGGGCGCATGGTTCGCCAAGGTGAAAAAGTTGCTATTCTGAACTTTGGTACTTTCTTGGGTAACGCGCTAGAAGCGGCAGAATACCTTAACGCCACTGTTGCTGATATGCGCTTTGTGAAGCCGCTCGATGAAGCATTAATTCGTCAATTAGCCGCAGATCATGACGTGCTCGTGACGTTAGAAGAAAATGTTATCGCGGGTGGTGCTGGTGCTGGTGTCGTTGAGTTCATGATGAAAGATAAAATCATTAAACCTGTGTTGAACCTAGGTTTACCAGATGAGTTTATTCATCAGGGAACACAAGATGAACTGCATGAAGAGCTTGGTCTCGATGCAAAAGGAATTGAAAAATCCATCTTGGATTATTTAGCAAAATAGAATGTAAAAAGGGATGCTCATAACATCCCTTTTTTTACGGTCAACGTTTAATTCATCCAGCCCGCATATTTTGCGACTAGAAACAGGGCAACACCGGCCATAACTCCCGCCACGATATCATCAACCATAATACCCAGCCCACCGTGAACTCGCTTATCTAGCCACCCAATTGGCCAAGGTTTTACCATATCGAAAAAACGAAACAAGATGAAGCCAGTGATCAACCACTTCCATTCAGTGAGTGGAATATTCAGCGCAGGTACAATGCTCATCGTAATCCAAAAGCCCGCAAACTCATCCCATACGATTGAACCATGATCATGCACCTTCATGTCTGCAGACGTCACTTGGCATATTTGAATGCCGATCACACACGAAATCAGAACAACAATGACATACGCCGTAAATGGTAATTGTGCCAACAACAAAAAGAAAGGCACGGCCGCCAGTGTGCCCATTGTTCCAGGGATAAACGGGGATAATCCACTGCCAAAACCCGTCGCCAATAGATGCCACGGGTTCTTTAATGAAATCAGAGAAAGAGGGTTGGTCATATCCTTAAACCTATACTGCTAGTTTGGTTTCAATCGTCATGCCTGCGAGTTACTCAATAGTAACAGGCTCTTGGCTAGAGCTTAGCTCAGATCATTTAAAGTGGTCGAAGCCACTTAAGTCCCAATCAAGTGGTTGATTGTTATCATGCAGCTCGAAGGTTCCATTTGGTCGGATTTGACCAATACATGTGACCTTACAGCCAGTATGAGACAAAGCGCTTTGTAACGAGCCTCGATTTTGCTCCGGCACGGTAAAACACAACTCGTATTCTTCGCCACTTGCTAAAGCATACTGCTGCGCGCTGATCTTATCATCTAAAAACTGGACTAATTCTGAAGAGATCGGTAGCTGAGAGACATCAATACTAACCCCAACCTGAGATCGCTGTAAAATGTGCTTAATATCAGAGATTAAACCATCTGAAATATCTATCGCCGACGAGGCTAAGCCAACAAGAGCTTGTCCAGCAAGCACACGCGGAGAACTAAGATAATGAGCTCGCTCTAGTGCTTCCGCGCCGGCTCTGCTGCGCAGAGAGTCATCTAGAATCACATCCAAGCCAGCTTTTGCATCGCCAAGGTTTCCCGTTACATATACCCAATCCCCAGGCTTGGCTCCGGAACGTGTGAGAGCTTTACCTTCAGGAACAAAACCTTGCACCGTTAGAGTCAGACACAATGGCCCTTTGGTGGTATCACCGCCTATTAACTGAATACCATAGTAATCAGCCAGTTCGAAAAATGCATCACAGAAAGGTGCAAGCCATTCTTCATCTGGCTCAGGCATCGTTAATGCGAAGCTCACCCACGCAGGCGTTGCGCCCATCGCAGCCAAATCACTGATGTTAGAAGCCAATGCTTTGTGTGCGACCCATGCTGGGTTCGCGTCGGCTAAGAAATGCGTTCCAGCTACCAATGTATCCGTGCTAATCGCAATCTGAACATTAGCTGGCGCTTTGACCAAAGCGCAATCATCACCAGCGGCTAGATGGACATCTTTACGTTGGCTCTGACGACCGACGAAATACTTGTCTATCAGATTAAATTCACCAGACATAATTCACTTACTTTTTGATGTAAAAGCTTTTGATACAAAAAAGGTCAGCATGTGCTGACCTTTTCATTGAAGAAATCGTTATTTCTTACGAATGTGAGGTGCTGCTTTATCAAGTACACCATTCACAAACTTGTGGCTATCTTCTGCTGCAAAAACTTTTGCAAGTTCAATCGCTTCATTGATAACAACTTTGTAAGGAACATCTTCGCGACGAGTCATCTCGTACATAGCAAGGCGAAGAAGAGCAAGTTCCATCATATCTAAATCCTGCATAGGACGAGAGATGTATGGACGAATTTTGCTATCTAGCTCAGCGTGGCTAAGTACAACACCGCTTAATAGTTCACGGAAGTAAGCTACGTCTGTCTCTGGAGCAGCAAGCGCTGGCTCAGATGCATGAAGTTCTTCTTCATCGTATTTGTCGCCAGACAAAAACTGTTCTTCAATCTTGGCAACATTCTCTTTAGTAATTTGCCATGAGTAGATCGCCTGTAGAGCGAATTGACGTGCGTTACGACGTGCGGCTGGTTTCACACTGGCCCCCATTAGGAATCAATTTCAGATAGTACATTAATCATTTCAAGTGCGCTTAGTGCAGCCTCTGCACCTTTATTACCAGCCTTGGTTCCTGCGCGTTCAATCGCTTGATCGATCGTATCAACAGTCAAAACACCAAATGCTACTGGAATGCTGAATTCCATAGACACTTGTGCTAGACCTTTGTTCATTTCACTACAAACATAGTCAAAGTGAGGCGTTCCACCGCGAATAACAGACCCTAGAGAAACAATAGCGTCGAATTTGCCAGTTTTAGCAACACGCTGAGCTACTAGAGGTAGTTCTACGGCACCTGGACAACGCACAACCGTGATGTTGTCTTCGCTTACTTGTCCGTGACGCTTTAGTGTATCGATCGCACCAGAAAGTAGGCTTTCGTTAATAAAACTGTTGAAACGAGAAATAACGATAGCAATTTTTGCATTTGGCGCTGGGAAGCCACCCTCGATCACTTTCATAAGCTTTCCTTTAACTCTATTTATAAGTGAAATATGTTCATCAAGTGAGAATCGCCGGATTCTAGCACAAATTTGTGAGCAATATCTAATGGAAATTGGAGGCAAATCACCGGTTCCTAGCCATTGACGAGTTAAGCACGTCAAAGACTAGGAACTTATTGTTCGGTTGTTACTCGCAGACGTACTCAACAACGTTCAGACCAAAACCACCTAACGCGTGGTACTTTTTGTTGGTCGATGACAGAAGGCGCATATCATGTACACCGAGATCCGCAAGAATCTGTGAACCAACGCCAACACGGCGAGACGTGCCTTGTTTTTTAGCAAGCGTTGGGGCTTCACCTTTGTCTTGCGCTTCGAACATCTTCACGCGATGAATAAGTAGATCGGTCGATTCTTCATGGCCAAGAACAACCAGCACACCGCCTTCTTCACCAATGCGTTTCATTGCCTTATCTAGTGTCCAGCTGCGCTCTGCATTACGATCGCTACGTAGTAAGTCGGTAAAAACGTCTTGAAGATGAACGCGAACCAGTGGCGCTTTTTCTTTCAAATCGCCCTTGCACATTGCGTAGTGCACTTGGTTATCAATGGTGTCTTTGTACGTGACTAACGTGAACTCGCCAAACTCTGTCGGTAACTTGCACTCTGCCACACGTTCAATCGTTGTCTCAGTGTTATTGCGGTACTCAATTAGGTCGGCAATAGTGCCCAATTTAATACCGTGCTTCTCTGCAAAGATCTCTAGATCTGGGCGACGAGCCATCGTGCCGTCGTCATTTAAGATCTCAACAATCACCGATGCTGGCTCTAAACCAGCAAGACGAGCCAAATCACAGCCAGCTTCAGTGTGACCTGCGCGAGTCAGTACACCGCCGTCTTGAGCTGCGAGAGGGAAGATGTGACCAGGCTGCACCAAATCCGCAGCTTTAGCGTTTGGCGCGACTGCTGCTTGAACGGTACGTGCGCGATCTGCGGCTGAAATACCAGTCGTTACCCCTTCTGCTGCCTCAATCGAAACAGTAAAGTTGGTGGTGTATTGCGCATTATTGTCTTGCACCATTGGTGGCAGACCTAGACTTTCGCAACGATCTTTGGTCATGGTTAAACAAATCAGGCCACGGCCATAGGTTGCCATAAAGTTGATGGCTTCCGGCGTAATATGCTCGGCAGCCATGATCAAGTCACCTTCATTCTCGCGGTCTTCATCATCCATTAGGATGACCATTTTGCCCGCGCGAATATCATCAATAATTTCTTGTGGCGTACTGATTGGCATAGTCTGTTATCCCGTTATTCTAAATTTGTTATTGCGACAGCAATGAAAAATTACGTTGCAGTGAATGCTAGTTAGGTCAATAGTTTGAGCTTTGCATTAAGCAAGTCAATGAATCTCGCGGTGTTCTGTGAGTCTGCTCTTTATCGCATGCCTCACGCAGCCACTCCCAAGACTTATGCAAAACCGTTTTGCTGTAAAAAGTCCATCGTGATACGAGACTCGGCCTTATCTTCTTGTTGTCCTTGCAGTAAACGCTCCATATAACGCGCAAGTACATCAACTTCTAAGTTGACTTTGCGCCCCACTTGAAACTGGTCAATCGTAGTTTCTTCACTCGTATGAGGAACGATCGTCAGCTTAAAAGCATTTTTACGTAAGTCGTTGACGGTTAGGCTAATACCATCAACAGTAATCGAGCCTTTCTCTGCAACGTACTTGCTAATTTCCGCAGGCATTGCAACCCAAAACTCTATCGCACGGCCAACTGAATTGCGTTCGACAATTTCACCAACCCCATCGACATGGCCAGAAACGATATGTCCACCCAATCGCGTTGTTGGCAACATGGCTTTTTCTACATTCACCTTATCGCCTACTTGGTATTCAGCAAACCCAGTTTTCTTCAAGGTTTCTAATGACAGATCAGCACTGTAATAGTGGCTTCCGAAGTCAACTACCGTTAAGCAAACACCATTGGTCGCAATGCTATCGCCTAACTTAACGTCTGACATATCAAGCGTACCCGTTTCAACCGTGACGGTGATGTCTTCGCCCTTCGGCGTAATCGCAGCTAACTTGCCAACTGCTTCTACTATTCCTGTAAACATACTATTTCTTATCTAATTTCATTACGTTTTATGGTGGCGGTGATGCGAATGTCTACCCCAACCATACGAACGTCTGTAATGTTTAAATCTATGACGTCAGCCATAGCGCTTAACCCTAAAGCACCGATAAGCCCCCGACCATCGCTGCCCATGAGTTTTGGCGCAAGGTAAACAATGAGCTCATCTACAAGATTAGCCTTTATCATCGCACTCGCTAGCGTAGCTCCAGCTTCAACCCATAAGTGATTGATGTGGTGCTCATCCGAGATACGTTTTAATGTCGTTGATAAGTCAATTTGGTGAGCGCTGTCCAATAGAGGGATACAGTCTCCATCAGAGCGAACAATAACTCGTTCTCCATCGGTATGGAACAGCTTGAGCGCATCAGTTAAATGGTTCTGACGGTCTAAGATTACACGTACTGGTTGACGAAGCTCTTCTTGTAAATACTGCGCTTGAACACTATTAGGTAAGTCATCCCAGCGCACATTGAGTGATGCATTATCATCAATCACCGTTTTGCTAGTAGAAAGAATGCCACCACTTATCGCTCGATAACGCTGCACATCTTGGCGGGCCGCTGGGGAGGTGATCCATTGGCTCTGACCATTACTGAGTGCGCTTTGCCCATCCAAACTGGCTGCCATTTTTAATTGAACAAACGGCATGCCTGTACGCATGTACTTTATAAAACCAGGGTTAAGGGCAAGGGCATCTTGCTCTAACAAGCCGATTTGTACTTCAATTCCGGCATCACGTAACATCTGGATGCCGCGACCTGCAACTTTCGGGTTTGGGTCTACCATGGCGCAAACCACACGTGCCACTTTGGCTTTAATCAGCCCTTCGGCACATGGCGGTGTACGGCCGTAATGAGAGCAAGGTTCTAGCGTCACATAAGCGGTTGCACCAACTGCTTTTTCACCCGCCATGCGCATCGCGTGCACCTCGGCATGCGGCTCACCAGCACGATGGTGATAACCTTCACCGACAATTTCTTCATCACGAACGATGACACACCCTACATTTGGATTAGGGGCGGTGGTATAAATGCCACGTTTCGCTAACTTAATAGCTCGTGACATCATGGCGAAATCTAAATCAGAAAACGCTCTTTCAAGAGTGTGTTGAGTCATGAGCTACTCAGTCTTCTAGGCGGGCAATCTCTTCGCCAAACTCGCGAATATCTTCAAAGCTGCGGTAAACGGAAGCGAAACGAATGTAAGCCACCTTATCGAGCTCTTTGAGCTGGTCCATGACTAAATTACCAATCATTTCACTCGGAACCTCTCGCTCACCCGTCGCACGCAGTTGTGATTTGATCATACTGATCGCTAACTCTATAGAATCGGCACTCACTGGGCGTTTCTCTAAAGCGCGTTGAATACCGCCAACCATTTTATCTTCATCAAATGGTTCACGGTTGCCATTCGATTTGATCACTTTAGGCATCACTAACTCTGCGCTTTCAAACGTAGTGAAACGCTCGCTACACGCCAAGCACTGACGGCGACGTCGAACTTGATGGCCATCAGCCACTAAGCGGGAATCAATAACTTTGGTATCGTTCTCGGAACAAAAAGGACAATGCATATCACCTCCATATCTATACCAAAATAACCTCATGAGCAATCACGGATAACCACGCGTTCATGGTTATACGGACTCTATTAAAGCTATTTGGGTATAACGCTTTCAAACCGAAATAAAAGCTCATGTAGTGTAGCGGAATTGGTATGTTAGACAAAACAAAAAGGGGCGCAAAGGCCCCTTTTTCACTCAAGATCTCGTCGAATGTGTTAACTGCGTGCTAAGTAGTTCGCTTTACCAACCCACTTGTAGCTAGTTAGCTCTTCTAAGCCCATCGGACCGCGTGCATGTAGCTTTTGCGTAGATACTGCGACTTCTGCGCCAAGGCCAAATTGCGCACCGTCTGTAAAGCGCGTTGAAGCATTCACATAAACCGCCGCCGAACCGACAGAATTGATGAACAGCTCTGAGTTTTCCAAGCTATTGGTCATGATCGCATCTGAGTGGCTCGCGTTATGGACACGCATATGATCAATGGCATCTTTCACATCAGACACAACTTTTACACCAAGAGTGTAGCTCAACCATTCCGTATCAAAGTCACCTTCAACAGCATCGCGAATTTGTGTTGCTTGAGGCATCAGTGCTTTTGCCTTAGGCTCTGTCACGAAGGTCACTTTATCGTTCATGCGCTCTACGATCATTGGTAGGAATTGCGCTGCAATTTTTTCATGCACGAGCAGCGTATCTAATGAGTTACACGCAGATGGACGTTGAACTTTAGAGTTCTCAACCACATTCAGGGATTTCTCTAGATCAGCGGATTCGTCGACAAAGATATGGCTGATACCAAAGCCACCAATAATCACCGGAATCGTGCTGTTTTCTTTACACATTTTGTGTAGGCCAGCACCACCGCGTGGAATGATCATGTCGACGTAATCGTCCAACTTAAGCAATTGAGAAACAAGCTCACGATCTGGTTTTTCAATGTACTGCACAGAAGCGGCTGGAAGGTTCGCCTTTGCGAGCGCAGACTGAATAACCTTCACTAATTCCATATTCGAGAAAAAGGTCTCTTTGCCACCACGTAAAATGCTTGCGTTGCCGGTTTTCAAGCACAACGCTGCGATATCAATGGTTACGTTTGGACGCGCTTCATAAATTACGCCCACGACACCAAGCGGCACGCGACGACGAGACAGTGACATCCCATTTTCCAGTACCTTACTGTCTATTTCGCTGCCTACAGGATCGTTCAAGCTAATGACGTTGCGAACATCATTCGCAATTGCAGTCAATCGTTCTTCATTAAGCAAAAGGCGATCGAGCAGCGCATCGGTTAAACCCGCTTCACGGCCAAGTTCGATGTCTTTAGCGTTTGCCGCCAAAATAGCAGCAGAGTTTGCTTCTAGCTCATCAGCAATGATGGCTAATGCTTGGTTTTTTTGCGCAGTTGACGCTGTCGCTAATTCGAAAGCTGCATCTTTAGCAGCTTTACCCATATTCGTTAAATCCACTTTGCTTCCCTCTAATTCTATTCCTGAATGACGACCAAATCATCGCGGTGAATCACCTCAGAGCCATAATCATGACCCAAAATAGAGATGATATCTTTACTGTGCTTACCCGTAATTTTAGTTAGGTCATCACTTGAGTAGGCGCTGATGCCACGAGCCACCAACTTACCGTGAGCGTTTGTTACACGCGCCACTTCGCCTCGTGCGAAGTCACCACTAACTTTGATGACCCCTTTAGCAAGTAGGCTACTGCCCTTGCCGACCACAGCATTGACTGCACCATCATCAATAATGATGTCGCCCGATGCCGCAGGTCCCGCTAGAATCCAGCGTTTACGGTTCTCTAAGGCTTCAGCGCAAGGTAGGAAGCGCGTGCCCTGAGGTTCAGCACTTAAAGAGTCAAAGATAACATTCGGCGCACTACCAGCAGCAATAATAACCTCTATACCTGCGCGGCGAGCGATGTCTGCGGCTTGCAGCTTCGTTGCCATACCACCAGTACCCAATGTTGTACCGCTTCCACCTGCGATTTTACGCAGCGTATCGTCGATGGTTTTTACTTCCTTGATAAGCTCTGCGTTCGGATCTCTACGAGGGTCAGCAGTAAACAGACCTTTTTGGTCCGTTAAAAGCAAGAGCTTATCTGCACCACATAAAATGCCTACCAAAGCGGAAAGGTTGTCGTTATCGCCAACTTTAATCTCGCTAGTCGCAACGGCATCATTTTCGTTTACGATAGGAACAATATCGTTCGCAACGAGCGCATTAATAGTGTCACGCGCGTTAAGGAATCGCTCACGATCTTCTAAATCGGCACGGGTTAGTAGCATTTGGCCGATCTTGATACCATAAATACCAAACAAAGACTCCCATGTTTGAATCAAGCGACTCTGCCCCACCGCGGCAAGTAACTGCTTACTCGCCATCTCGTTGGGCAATGCGGGGTAACCAAGATGCTCACGGCCTGCTGCAATCGCACCAGACGAAACCATTACGATTGAATGGCCTTGTTTTTTAAGCTCAGCACACTGGCGTGCTAACTCAACCATGTGTGCACGGTCGAGTGCCAGAGTGCCGCCTGTCAGCACACTTGTACCCAGTTTCACAACGACAGTTTGTGGTTGTGAAACAACTGCATTTTGTTGATTCGTTGTCATGATGTCTTCTGAATTGAAAAACAAATAAAGAGAGGATGTTTTAACAATCAAATAGGGAATTAACAAGAGAAAAGGTGCGTTTTCGCACCTTTTTGTTTGGTATTAAATGAAAACAACCAAATTAAGCGAAATCGAAAGACTCCGTGTGATATTCGACTTCTAATTTGAAGTGTTCTTCTAAAGTATCAACCAGCTTTTGATGGAATGTGCTCTGCGTGAGATACACTTCCTCTACCACTTTTTTGGGAAGGGCTTCAGATACCCATTGCCCTTCTTTGTTGTACTTGCCAATATGATATTTAGCAGTAAAGCCTCCCTCGATGGATTCCAAATCCATCCACCAGCCCCAAAATTCACGCTTCTCAGGCGATTTTTTGTCGTCTACACATACAGATAAACAATCAAAATAATAGCGCCCTTCTTGCGATTGTGGTTCGCGCAGGTAAGGCCCTATCGCCTTCAACTTTGACATCAAGCGAAAGTGAGTCGGGCCCTGAGTCGTCTCTGACATATGAATCTCCGTTTTCATAGTTAAAAGTAAACACCCAAGAATGATTATTATTTTTAATTATCATGAGCTTATTTTTTGCTCAGATATATCACTCTTAACTAATTTAGGAGAATTGTCACCCTAATAATTCATCTTCTAGCCACTTTATGGCTAAATCGAGGGATTGCTCATATCCTTTTGTAATTGTTTTGGAACTGATTTTTTTTGCTCTACCATACTGGCTAAATAGAGCAACAAGTTGATTATCACTGTGTGGCGACACTGGATCGCCTTCAAGACTCAAAGCCAAAATAGGCACTTTGGTTTTTCGACTGCTCAGGAAGCCCTGAACCTTCAATGACCACGCCATCATCTGACCAGCCATGCTATTAATATCAACCGCATTTTTCCCCAAACGGGAAGCCAAAAGATCTAAATACATCTTCGGCATTTTTTGTAACTTCTGAGGGGAAGTAAAAATATCATGTACGGGTGCGCCTAGAGCGACACAAGCTTTGATCTTTTCCTGCTCGACAAAAGAGAGTCTGATCATGGCATTACCACCAAAACGAAACCCAACTAACCCCACTTTGTGATGATCAACCCAAGGTAGCGAGTAAAGCTCATTCAATACCGCTTGATGTAGGCAACTTGAATTCTCGGTCAAGGGCCAATGAGAGCTATGCCCTACTGAAGGCATGTCTACGGTTAACATCGCAATATCTCGCGGTGCAAGACGATTACGGAACAAACGCCACATGTCGGTTTGTAGAGTATCCAAACCAGCGCTCACCATGACCACAGGCAACTGTTTATCCGTTCTTGGTAAATGGAGGTTCGCGATGATTTTGCGATTTTGGTAAGGCACTTCAATTTGCTTGATGGTGTACTTAGTTTTTTCTGCGCCGTCAGAATACGCTTTGTTTGCCAGTACTTGAGCCTGCGATGCCAAATTGTCATTTTTTAAATGTGGGTAGCCTGCAATACTAAAACACAAAGAAGCAGTGAAGAGTTCATCCGCTGCCTCTTCTCCTTGCATTTCATTTGCTCGCTTCTGATGATCCATACCAAGCTTGATCCACTCAAATGTCCAGTTACCACTGTGATAACCCATTACAGTGTCTAACCAATCATCATTGGTTCGCGAGTGAGAAGATGAAGCAATTTTAGACAGTACGCCTTCCATTTCGATCGGAGACAATCCTTGCCAAGCCCATTGCAAGCGACGCAAATGACGATACCAAGCACGATCACCTTGCGCTTCTCGTTCATCAAGTATTTTTTTACTGGTCGGCATGTACTGGGTAAGCGCGGAGGTTTCTTTTGCTTGCTTATGTTTCACGAACAAAGTTTCGGAAAGATTTTTACTGACGTCTTCAGACATAGGAAGAACCCTAGGCTATTAGCATGATTTAATATCATAATAAAAAAAATGCCCCTATAAAGGGGCATTTCTCAATATTCTTTAACCGCGCTTATTTTTGCTTGCGGTTTACTGGCTCAGCATACTGGATTGACATATCCCAAGGCTGCTCGATCCAAGTGTCTTGAGCAATATCTACAACGTAATCATCCAGCAGCTCTTTGCCTGATGGTTTCGCACACACAGCGATCATTTTCGCTTTTGGATACATCTCACGTAGTTTGCGCGCTGTATCACCACTGTCTACTAGGTCTTCAACGATTAGGTAACCTTCGCCATCACCTTCAGGTGCTTTTAGTACCGTCATGTCGCGCTGATGATCATGGTCGTAGCTTGAAATACAGATTGTATCAACGTAACGAATACCCAGTTCACGAGCCAAAATAGCGCCAGGAACCAAACCGCCGCGGCTTACCGCCCAAATTCCTTTCCATTGCTCAGCTGGCATTTGTTTTTCAGCCAGTTCACGGCAGTAAGTCTGCATTGCATCCCAAGTGATAATGAATTTTTTACTCATTGTAATAACCTAATAATTTGAAAATATGCATCCTCAAAATCTAGCGAAGTCACTCAAAAGCGGAATGCTCACTAACTTCTCCAAAATGTTTGGAGACGAGGATTTCAAGCTGCGCAAACGATTATTCTACCGAAACACACCGCTAATACCAACGGTGATATCAAAATTCTCTGCCTATTCCGCAGAAAAACCGTCTTCTGTGAACAACGTAAAAAAGAAAAAGCCAGCGTGAATAAATCCACACTGGCTTTTTGCTCGAGAAATTAACCGACGAGGTATTTAACGATGAAGATGGCTGACATCACCCATACACTCATCGACACTTCACGGCCCTTACCGCTGAATAACTTGATCGCCGCGTATGCGATAAAGCCTAACGTGATACCTTCTGCAATAGAGAATGTTAGCGGCATAACTAAACAAGTCACAACAACTGGGGACGCTTCAGTTAGGTCACGCCAATCAATGCTTACTAGCCCAGACAGCATCAAGATCGCCACATAGAATAGCGCACCTGACGTTGCATAAGCAGGGATCATACCCGCAAGTGGTGAGAACAATAGAGCAAGTAGGAAGAGTACACCAACAACCACGGCTGTTAGACCAGTACGCCCACCCGCAGCCACACCAGAAACGCTTTCAATATAAGATGTCGTGTTAGAAGTACCAAGTAATGCACCTACTGACGTTGCTGTTGAGTCTGCAAGTAACGCTTTGTTTAAACGAGGGATGTTGCCATTCTCATCAGTTAGACCTGCTTTTTGAGAAACGCCAACGAGCGTACCTGCGGTGTCAAATAAATCGACAAATAGGAAAGCAAATACGACGGAAATCATGCCTACTTCAAACAAACCAGAGAAATCCAGTTGCATGAAAGTTGGCGCAATGCTTGGTGGCGTTGACATAATACCGCCCCACTGCACATCACCAAATAGAAGACCAAGCGCTGTAACGCCAAGAATAGCGATCATCACCGCACCTTTCACACCACGGTGAACCAATGCAATCGTAAGAAAGAAGCCAATCGCGGCCAATACAGATGGCAATGATGTGATCTCTCCCATAGAAACTAATGTCGCTGGGTTATCAACGACGATACCTGCATTTTTTAATGCGATAAACGCTAAGAAAAGACCAATACCAGCTGAAATACCTGTTCGTAGAGAATGCGGGATCGAGTTAATAATCCACTCACGGATCTTAAATACGCTTAAAAGAATGAACAGAAGGCCAGAAACAAATACAGCCGCCAACGCAACTTGCCACGTATAACCCATTCCTAATACAACAGAGTAAGTAAAAAATGCGTTCAGGCCCATTCCTGGTGCCTGTGCGATTGGGTAATTGGCAACAAATCCCATGATAAAACAGCCGATTGCGGCAGCAAGACAAGTTGCGACAAAAATGGCGCCACGGTCCATACCGGTATCCGACAGGATCGCTGGGTTTACAAAAATAATGTAAGCCATAGTTAGGAAGGTCGTAACACCTGCAATGATCTCAGTGCGCACATTTGTGCCATTTTCACTGAGTTTAAAAAGCCTCTCGAGCATGATCGAATCCTGTAAAGGTAAAAAGTAAACGGTTGCGTAATCGATTGGCGGGAATTATAAAGTTATCAAATAGCAAATTCTAGATAGAATCTTCACTCTAATGCGTTTTTTTTCTTTGGATATGAAACACATTCTCTAACCCATCAAAGCAAGTAAAGAAATATATTCTTATAAAACAATAGGTAACCCAGATAACACAGTTCTCTAAAAGAGAATAAAAACTGAGCAATGTACTAAACTTTCAGATGAAAAAGGCCCATTTTAAACATGGTATCTAACAGATTTGATGGAAAAGTCGATAAAACCGAAGAATGGGGAATAGAAGAAGGCTTTGATGGCAATAAGTGAGTCAGGAAGAGAAAATAGAGATAAAAAAACGCCACCCAATTTGGGTGGCGGTGAATCATGTCAGCACTATCACTGAAAAAAAATTCCAATTTATAGGGGTGAACAAACTGTTCGAGTCACATGCGTTGACTTCACTTAGTAGCCAAAGCTTGTTGGGTATACAAAGTTACCGGTGTAAACAGACTTGCTATTCCAGAACATTGTACTTGGTAAACCTTTCATAACTATCACCTTTTAAATCAATTAAACATTCGTTGATTTCTCGGTTCCTTGGAGGCGATAAAACGGACTCATCCTTTGAGCATTTCATTCTTCTCTCAGAAGCTGGTTACAAATATACCACCAAGAAATTTAATTACAAGCATTTTAGTGATTGGAATCACAAAAAATGCACAAATTGACCTTTATCAAAGTTTATGTGTAATTAAATTACAATTTTATGAATTAAAAAATAAAGCCACTTTCAGAATATATGATAGAGAACACATAGTGCTTGTTATTGTATTCACAAACTGTGACAGTTCTGAGAGAAATCCTTGTGATCGCGACTACTCGTACTCTTTATCTGGTGGTATGCTAACGGCAATTTGAAGGCCAAATCGTCTAGCATTTAATGCTACCTTGACAATATTTTTACGGTATATATTTGGCAAAGCACATCAAAAGGAGTCCTCCGTGTCTGAGTTCCATTCTGAGATCAGTACCTTATCACCTGCTCCACTTTGGCAGTTTTTCGATAAGATTTGTTCTATCCCTCATCCATCGAAACATGAAGAAGCATTAGCACAGTACATTATCAACTGGGCAACAGAGCAAGGCTTTGACGTTCGCCGTGATCCAACCGGTAACGTGTTCATCAAAAAGCCCGCGACACCAGGAATGGAAAATAAGAAGGCTGTTGTACTTCAAGCACACATCGACATGGTGCCGCAGAAAAACGAAGACACTGAACACGACTTCACCAAAGATCCAATCCAACCTTACATCGATGGCGAATGGGTAACTGCGAAAGGCACGACGCTTGGTGCAGATAACGGTATTGGTATGGCTTCTTGCCTTGCTGTATTGGCATCTAAAGATATTAAACACGGTCCACTCGAAGTTCTGCTGACGATTGATGAAGAAGCAGGCATGACTGGCGCATTTGGCCTTGAAGCTGGTTGGTTAGAGGGTGAGATTCTTCTAAATACAGACTCTGAGCAAGAAGGCGAAGTCTACATGGGTTGTGCAGGTGGCGTTGATGGCACCATGACTTTCGATATTTCTCGAGAATCAACGCCTGCAGGTTTTGTAACACGCCAACTGACGCTGAAAGGCCTAAAAGGTGGTCACTCAGGTTGTGACATTCACACAGGTCGCGGTAATGCCAACAAATTACTTGGTCGTTTCCTTGCCGGTCATGCTCAAGAGCTTGATTTACGTTTAGTCGAATTCCGTGGTGGTAGCTTACGTAATGCAATCCCTCGCGAAGCGTTTGTTACTGTCGCGCTTCCTGTCGAAAACCAAGACAAGCTTGCTGAGCTGTTCAACCACTACACTGAGCTGCTTAAAACTGAATTGGGTAAAATCGAAACAGGTATCGTAACCTTTAATGAAGTGATCACGACTGACGCCCAAGTATTTTCAATCGCCGATCAGCAACGATTCATTGCGGCACTTAACGCTTGTCCAAACGGCGTAATCCGTATGAGTGATGAGGTGGAAGGCGTTGTTGAAACTTCTCTAAACGTTGGTGTGATCAGCACAGAAGAAAATAAAGTCACCGTGCTTTGCTTGATTCGTTCTCTCATTGACTCTGGCCGTAGCCAAGTGGAAAGCATGCTGCGCTCGATTACTGAGCTAGCAGGCGCACAAATTCAGTTCTCAGGCGCTTACCCTGGCTGGAAGCCAGATGCAGATTCCGAGATCATGGCAATTTTCCGTGATATGTATGAAGGCATTTACGGTCATAAGCCGAACATCATGGTCATCCATGCTGGTCTTGAGTGTGGCCTATTTAAAGAACCATACCCACACATGGATATGGTTTCTTTCGGTCCAACAATAAAATTCCCTCACTCTCCAGATGAGAAAGTGAAGATTGATACTGTTCAGTTGTACTGGGAACAGATGGTCGCGCTTTTAGAAGCGATTCCAGAGAAAGCATAATTCAATCACGAAAAACGACAAAGGGTGCCATACGGCACCCTTTTTTTGGTTTAGTTGAACCCAACTACACACGGTTTTGCGCGTAAGCGGCTAACTCATCCATTGAGGTTTGTGCAGCAACTTCACCATCAATGTAGTAAGTAACAAACTCACCATCGCGTACACCCATGAGTGTCGCCTTTTCACCGTTACTGTAAGTAATATCCATTTGAACGGTGTTCTCATCGATTTGCTGCATTCGCCCCTGCTCAATGACACGGTTATCCGCTAATGGTGCGATTGGTGCAGTCGTTAACGACTTATCTAACTGGTGATTGACATCAATGTAAGTATCTACCTTTGTATCGAAGATATGTGGCTTACCATTTAACGGGTTCTTACCCGTCCAAAATTCTAGAGAGTTAAACACGATATAATCCGCTGCGATCGCGACACCATAAACAGGCGCTAAAAGCATATTTAGACCACCTCGAGCGTAACGGTTGTCAACAGCTTTCAAGTTAAACCCCATAACATAACCTGTCACGGCATTACTACCTACGCAACCTGAAAGTGAAACTGCTACCGCAGTCAATGCACCAATTTTAGCAATTGCCTTTTTCATCAAAACCTCTAGTTAGAAAGTGTGAAACCTCAAATTCGGCGCGGATATTATCGGATAAAAAGTAGGGTTAAAAGTCCGTTTTTTTGTCCTCCATGAACAGTATTATTTTTAATACAGTCACATTTTTTAAGGCTATTATTGCGCACTCTTCTCTATGTCTTGTTATGTATTAAACTGATAGAAAAGATCATATTGAAAACAAAAACTTCACACATACCAAAATTTCACGCATGACGATTAAAGTAATTTGTCGTGTCCTTAATGAGAATGATTAGTGCGATTTTGCAGCAATTGTTACATTGCTGATGACGCATTTGACAGAGATGGTTTATGGCCAGAAGTAAAAAAAGCAAAGTGTTTGAGCTCTTAGGACATCAAATACAACCAGGACAACGATTAGAGATCGAATTTGAAGCAGCGAAGCTATATACACATTCGCCTTTATCTATTCCTGTGGAAATCATCCATGGGAAACAAGAAGGACCAGTGTTAATGGTGAATGCTGCTATCCATGGTGATGAGCTTAATGGCGTAGAAATCGTTCGTCAGATCATTAACCAACTGGATCCACAAAAACTGAAAGGCACTGTCATTGCAGTACCTATCGTTAACGTTTTTGGTTTCATCCATAAATCTCGTTACTTGCCCGACCGACGAGATCTCAACCGTTGCTTTCCTGGCAGTGAAAAAGGCGCACTTGCATCTCGTATGGCACACGGGTTCTTTAACAACATTGCCAAGCGTTGTGACTACATTTTGGATCTACACACAGGAGCCATTCACCGCACGAACTTGCCACAGATTCGCGCAAACTTAAGCAACCCAGAAACTCTACGTATTGCTCAAGCATTTGCGACGCCAGTGATTGTTGATTCAGCATTGCGTGATGGCTCTTTACGCAGTGAAGCAGAAAAATGCGATATTCCAGTGCTCACCTACGAAGCTGGCGAAGCATTGCGTTTTGATCCACTTTCGATAAGCGCTGGTGTACTCGGGGTTCGGCGCGTAATGCAAGCCATTGGTATGTTGCGTGCGAGCAGGAAAAAGCTGCCTGAGCCTATCATAGCGAAGTCCACCAGCTGGGTTCGCGCGTCAGGTAACGGCATTTTGCGTACTGTCGTTAATCTGGGAGACAAAGTAGAACAGGGGGAAACGCTCGCTTATATTAGCTCTCCTCTTGGTCATGATGAGATAGAACTAAAAGCCCCGAAGCGTGGTTTGGTTATCGGTCAACAAACATTACCATTGGTGAACGAAGGCGATGCAATTTTCCACCTTGCCTATTTTAACCAAGGTGATAATGCTTTAGAGCAAGCAGTCGAAAGCTATATTGAAGGCCTCACTGAATTCGATGCCGAGCCGCTGACAACCGGACAGATACCGTTAGAAACTCAGTAATTCCTATCAAATAGGCGCCTGATTAGCTCAAAAGGAGCAACAGTGCTCGCACTATCTTGTTTAAAGCCAATAAGCTCAGCGTCCATGATGCTGGGCTTTTTGTTTTATGTACGCTAACGATACTTATCGTAGTTTCCACGAATGGATAAAAAACTTTACAATCCGTCGCAAAAACACATTTGATAATTAATCTCATTATCATTTATTAATCGTAATAATGTTCTTATAATCCCAGCTTCATAAAAACACTATAAATCATCAATATGAAACGATTAAAAAGTCATCCATTCAAAGTAAATCTCATTTCACTGGCTTTGCTCTTCCCTCTTTATTCATATGCCGAGACAGCGCCAAATGAAGAGCTTGAAGTCATAGGCGTTCGTTATGCCAAACCTATTACCATTGCTGAGCCTGCGCAAACCACCATTAATTGGTCAGAGATTGAAGAGCAACAGTACTCTAATTTTGCCTCAATGATCGATGCCGTTCCCGGTGCATCAATAGATGGTGGCGGTCGTTCTGGTGGTGAACGTATTAACATTCGTGGTTTTGATGATCCAAGCGATATCGCCGTCTTTGTCGATGGCGCTCCAATTGGCTTTCAACAATACCGCTACGGTACCTTCTTTTTTGATCCGTTCTTAATTGGCGAAGCAGAAATTATCAAGGGCGCGCACGACTATCGAGCACTCAACGGGAAGTTTGGTGGCTCCATTCGCATTAAAACCAAAAGTGTCGATGATCTCCTGTACGGCGAAAGAAACTTTGGTGCTCGCATCTCAAGTGCATACAACACCAACGGCGATGAGAACGCCTACACACTAACACTCTATGGTAAAAACGATACTGGTTTTTATTTTCTAGCGAATGGCTCGGTAAAAGATTCTGATGACATTAAAGTCGGAGGTGGTGAAACGCTGGATTACTCAGGTTATGAGCAAGAAAACATGCTCGTAAAGGTCGGTTATGAAAACAACGATCACGAGTTTGAAATTAGCCACACTCGCTACAAAGATGAAGGTCGTAAACCTTGGGCTAACCGCCGCGGAAAAATGCCTAACATCACCGAATACAATATCAAGAAATACGGCTCATTAGAAAAAGCCCAATACGCTTACACCGTCGATAACAAATACACGGACAACACCACGACCATCTCTTACCACTACATGCCGACTAACCCGTATATTGATTTCAATATCAAAATGGCACGTTCCGAAAACGATCGTCATTGGGTTCGCCCTGACGTAGCATTCGAGAAAATGTTCGTTTCTGTTGGCAGTTACGGTCATGAGTCATGGCTGAGTTACGAGCGTGATTACGTTGATGTGTTTAACCAAGCGCAATTCGGAGACCACACTCTAGTCACTGGGCTTCAATATCAAAAAACCGATAGAGACTCGTTAGTATTCAACGCATCATACGACAGTAATGAAGCGAAAAACTACGGTTGGTACACCCCTTACTACGAACCATCTGGCACGCAGTCAATTTATGCCGCTTACATTGCTGATCACTATCAAGCAACAGACCGCCTAACAATCACACCTTCTCTGCGTTACGAATACATCAAGAGTGAAGGAAAAGGGAACGCAGCGCCGGATTATAATGATCCAGCTGCCGGACATGACTATGGTGAAACGACGCATAAAGGCTTTAGCCCACGTTTGGATATCGACTTTGATGCGAGCAATAATACGCGTTTAAACGCCTCCTACGCCTACGCTTTAAAAGCACCAACCGTTGATAACATCTACTCAGTGCAATATGCGCGAGCTACCGCTACGGCTACTGCTTTGAATCTGGACGTGTCTCGTATCCATGCTTATCAAGCAAGCGTTATCAACTTAACGGAAGGGCTGGTGAACTCTCGCGATAACCTCGCAACAGAGTTAACTATGTTCTATAACGATGTTAGCGACACAGTTGATATACGAACGGGCGAAAACCTCGACAAAAATACTACTGAGTTACAAAGCTGGAATACAAACCTAGATGGCTTTAAAAACTATGGCTTTGAGCTAATTTCACAATACCGGATTGAAGATTTCTACAGTAATTTCTCAGCAAGTTACATTCGCGGCAAAAACAAAGGTAGCCTATCTGACTCTACAGGTTCAGATGATGATCATCCTGATGTACCGCCATTAAACATTAATCTGGGTTTAGGTTACGAATGGATTCCTGGTTTACGTACGGGCTGGGAAGTCCGCTGGTATGATGCGCAAACCAAAACCAAGGCAAGCGGTAATAATTTAAAAGTGAAATCGCCAAGTGAGCAATACACGCTACAAAACGCTTACGTGGTTTGGGAAATACAGCAAGTCGAAGGCTTGAGCGTTGGCGCGGTTGTGAAAAACTTAACCGATCGTTACTACGAAGCATACCTATCTAATGGCGTGCCTTCGCCTGGTCGCGAAGTCAAACTGCACCTCACTTATCAATACTAACCATACCTAAAAGATGCAGGGCAGACATTAACTGCCCTGTTATATCGTATCCAATGGCCATAATTGCACGCCGTTTTATTTATCAGTATTATCATTTCCTTTTGCTTGCATACACATTATGAACAATCTAAAAACACGGCTTCTTCTGATTTGCTTCTTCCCTGTAGGTAGCCTAGCGCAAGCTTCTGAGAACATTGCAGACTACTTACAAGAACAAAGCAAGCACCAAGTTTCAGAAGATTTTTACGCACAGCCAACAGCAAATAACCTGAATCTAGATGCAAAAACTAACTCTTTAACTTGGCACGAAGATGGTAAGCCGGATCACTGTCGTTACGCCAAGCAGCCCAAAGACGTCGCAACACATTTCGACTACGGTGAAGCAAACGATCTATCTGACGGCTTACAACACTTTGATTTACCGGAAAGACATTCTGCAAAGGTCAAATCGACACATCGCACTTATGCTAATAACCCTCACCTTCTTCCTGGCAATAAACAATTTGCAGCCCCTGAAGACGGCACGTTTAGCTTGTCCGTATCGTCGGATTGTTTTTAGCCGATATAAATAAAAAATGCCCTGAGACAAAACTCAGGGCATTTTCACTATTTGTTTGATGGGTAACGTCACCATCTCACCGATTTAAACTTATTCTTCGTCAGTGTCTACTTCGGTTTCACGTGCTTTGCGGGCTTCTTCTTTACGAACTTTTGCCGCTAGTTGTTCTGCTTCGCGCTCTTGACGTTGCGCTGCTTTACGCTCGTTACGAACCACTTGGTTTTGGATAAATCCAGCCAGTTCTTGTTCAGCCCAAGCTTGTGCTTTCTCTTCGCTGTCAAAGCCTGTTTCACGCTTTGATACTACAGTCTTACGAGATGTCACTTGGCGAGTGATTTCTGCGCTCCAGCCGTTACGTTTTTCAGTGACGCGGATAGCAAATTTTGGATTCTTAGACATTTCTTTCATTTCCTAAGGGATTTAGGGATCAATCAGGGATTCGGTCAACTTGATAACTCCATCTAAGCTGAGCTGTTTAACACCATCCCTTGGTAAGCGCGGTATTAGAGCATAAAAGTAATCTAAACGCTGCAAGTTTTTTACGCTAGATAATAGATGACAAAGAAGAGGCAGAACAAAGCAACGTTTCGCCAAGTCACTAGAAAGAGCGACGAAGAAAAAAGAGTGATAAGAAAAAAGAAAGCGCTGGTCTCTCAACCAACGCTTTACTTAAGCTAGATTAACCTTTGGTTAATTAACCGATATTCTTACGGGCATTTTGGAACATACGCATCCAAGCGCCATTTTCACCCCAACCTTCCGGAGCCCAAGAATTTGCAACTGTGCGGAATACGCGCTCTGGGTGAGGCATCATGATAGTTACGCGACCGTCTGTTGTTGTTAAACCGGTAATCGCGTTTGGCGAACCATTCGGGTTGTTCGGGTATTGTTGTGTTGGGTTACCGAGGTTATCCACGTAACGAACCGCAACCGTACCTGATGCTTCAATCGCTGCTAGGTGCTCTGCATCACGTACTTCTACACGCCCTTCACCGTGGGAAACCGCGATTGGCATGCGCGAACCAGCCATTCCGTCGAAGAATACAGAGTCAGATTTCTGAACTTCAACTAGACTAAAGCGCGCTTCAAAACGCTCAGATTCGTTGCGCACAAAACGTGGCCACAAGTCTGCACCTGGGATCAGCTCTTTCAGGTTTGATAGCATCTGACAACCGTTACATACACCTAAAGAGAACGTCTCTTCACGGTTGAAGAAGGCTTGGAACTGTTCACGAGCTTGTGCGTTAAACAGGATAGACTTAGCCCAACCTTCACCCGCACCTAGTACGTCGCCGTAAGAGAAGCCACCACAAGCTACTAGGCCATGGTATTCATCCAGTACCGCTTGGCCCGTTAGGATATCGCTCATATGGATGTCGGTTGCTTCAAAACCAGCTCGGTCAAACGCTGCTGCCATTTCGACGTGGGAGTTAACGCCCTGCTCACGTAGAATTGCCATCTTAGGTTTAGCACCTTTCGCAATGTACGGTGCTGCAACGTCTTCATTTACGTCGAAGCTGAGCTTAACGTTTAGACCCGGGTCAGAGTTATCTTTCTTAGCTTCGTGCTCTTGGTCTGCACACGCTGGGTTATCACGTAGACCTTGCATCTTATGCGTTGTTTCAGCCCAGATAACGCGTAGTTCGGTACGTGAACGTTCAAGCATAACAGCATCACCAGAAGTGATAACAAAGTCGTCTGAAGCTTCAACAGAACCAATCACATGTGAGCATGCCTCTAAGCCGTTTGCCGCCAGAGTAGATAGAACTGAATCTAAATCATCACTCTTAACTTGAACAACCGCACCTAGCTCTTCGTTAAATAGAACGGCTAGCGCATCATCACCCAGCTCTGCGATGTTCGCTTTTACGCCACAGTGACCCGCGAACGCCATCTCAGCAAGCGTTACAAACAGACCGCCGTCGCCTTTATCGTGGTAAGCCACCAGCTTGTCATCACGTACTAACGCTTGTATTGCATCAAAGAAGCCTTTTAGCTGCTCTGCATTATCTACGTCAGCAGGTTTGTCACCCAGCTGTTTGTATACTTGTGCCAATGCTGTCGCACCTAAGCGGTTTTTTCCGTTACCCAAGTCAACAAGAACTAGAGAGGTATCTCCTTTGTCAGTGCGTAGTTGTGGAGTCACGGTCTTACGTACGTCTTCCACACGACCAAATGCCGTGATAACTAGCGACAGTGGAGAAGTGACTTCTTTGCTCTCGCCGTTTTCTTCCCACTTGGTTTTCATCGACATGGAGTCTTTACCAACTGGGATAGTCAAACCTAACGCAGGACACAATTCTTCACCAACCGCTTTCACTGCTTCGTAAAGACCCGCATCTTCACCTGGGTGACCCGCTGGAGACATCCAGTTCGCAGACAGTTTAATGTGTTTAATATCACCGATGTCTGTTGCCGCAATGTTCGTTAGTGACTCACCAACTGCTAGGCGAGCCGATGCACCAAAGTCTAGTAATGCCACTGGCGTGCGCTCACCCATCGACATTGCTTCGCCATGGTAAGTGTCGTAGCTTGCCGCTGTTACTGCGCAGTTTGCTACTGGTACCTGCCAAGGACCAACCATTTGATCACGAGCAACCAGACCCGTTACTGTTCGGTCACCGATAGTAATTAGGAATGTTTTTTCTGCAACAGCAGGAAGACGAAGTACGCGATCCACTGCTTCATTAAGCTCAATACCATCACGAACAATGGCAGGGCTTTCCACTTTTAGTGTGGTTGCGTCACGGTGCATCTTCGGTGGCTTACCAAGCAGGATATCCATTGGCATATCGATTGGCGTATTGTCGAAGTGAGAATCTTCTAGCGTTAGATGACGCTCTTCTGTCGCCACACCCACCACTGCATACGGTGCGCGTTCACGCTTACAGATGGCGTCGAATGCTTCCATGTTTTCTGGCGCTACCGCTAGAACGTAACGTTCCTGTGATTCGTTACACCAGATTTCCAGTGGGCTCATGCCCGGCTCATCGTTTGGTACATCGCGTAATTGGAACTTACCGCCACGCTCACCGTCGTCGACAAGTTCAGGCAATGCGTTAGAGATACCGCCTGCACCCACATCGTGGATAAATGCGATTGGGTTATCGTCGCCTAACTGCCAACAACGGTCGATCACTTCCTGACAGCGACGTTCCATCTCTGGGTTTTCACGCTGTACCGAAGCGAAGTCCAGATCTTCTGCTGACTGACCAGATGCCATGGAAGATGCCGCACCACCACCAAGACCGATGTTCATTGCCGGACCACCAAGTACGATTAGGCTCGCACCTACAGGGATCTCTTTCTTCTGTACGTGTTCATCGCGGATGTTACCCATACCACCAGCAATCATGATTGGTTTGTGGTAACCACGAATTTCTTCACCCGCATGAGAAGTGACTTTTTCTTCGTAAGTACGGAAGTAACCCAATAGATTTGGACGACCAAATTCGTTGTTGAATGCCGCGCCGCCAAGAGGGCCTTCAAGCATGATGTCTAACGCATTCACAATACGACCCGGCTTGCCGAAGTCGGTTTCCCATGGCTGTTCAAAACCAGGAATACGTAAGTTAGAGGTTGTAAAACCAACCAGACCCGCTTTTGGCTTACCGCCGATACCCGTCGCGCCTTCGTCACGGATTTCACCGCCTGAGCCAGTCGATGCGCCCGGCCATGGAGAGATTGCCGTTGGGTGGTTGTGCGTTTCTACCTTCATCAAGATGTGCGTATCTTCATGGTGGTACGTGTATTGACGAGATTTAGGGTCAGGGAAGAAACGCCCCGCTTTAGAACCTGTCATAACGGCTGCGTTGTCTTTGTATGCAGACAGCACATAGTCAGGTGTCGTTTCAAAAGTGTTTTTGATCATTTTGAACAAAGACTTAGGTTGATCTACCCCGTCGATAGTCCAATCTGCGTTAAAAATTTTGTGGCGACAATGCTCTGAGTTCGCCTGAGCAAACATCATCAATTCAATGTCGTTTGGGTTACGCCCAAGCTTAGTAAAGTTCTCTACCAAGTAATCAATTTCATCTTCTGCGAGTGCCAAGCCAAGGGAAACGTTTGCCTCTTCAAGCGCAAGACGACCGCCAGCTAAGATATCAACATGTGCGACAGGCTTAGGCTCTGCAACAGTAAATAATGCTGATGCGGCTTCAAATGCTGTGAATACTGTTTCCATCATGCGGTCGTGAATTAACGCTTTAACAGCGTCAGCTTGAGCTTCTGATAGAACAACTGAAGATTCGACATAATAAGCCGTACCACGCTCTAGACGTTTCACTTTATCCAGACCACAGTTAACAGCGATATCGGTAGATTTAGAAGACCAAGGCGAGATAGTGCCAGGACGAGGCGTGACAAGAAGTAGAAGACCTTCAGGCTCATGCTCTTCGATGGTTGGGCCGTAAGTTAGTAACTTTTCAAGTTTTTCTAACTCTTGGTCATCAAGGTCTGACTTTAGATCGGCAAAGTGCATAAACTCGGCATAAATGCTAGTTACAGGCAGATCTTGTTCACGACAAAGTTCCAGTAGTTTATTAACACGAAACTCAGAAAGAGCTGGGGAGCCACGCAAAATTCTCATGTGCTTAGGTCTCTTATGCAATTGATTAAGGTGATATTGGAATAAATTCAGACACTTAAAATAAGCCCTGTCGAACCTATGCCGATTCCACCTCGTCATTGCGAGCGCATTATATAGTAATTGTTTTTGTGATGTAACACCAAAAGCAACCGTTTGCGTCATTTTTTTTGTCAAATTTGAATTACAACTAAAATGTCGATAAAACACACAATGTCACGTTATAAGTGTGTGATTCACTTTGCCCCATGAGCTCGCTTTGATATAAAGGCAAATAGAAATTTTCCAAGATGTACCTATTAATGCAAATAAGTCACTTCAACCGGCTCAAGCGCAGTGCTCTAATTTTAGTTTCTGTTCTTTTGCTCTCAGCTTGCCAGATTGAGTCGGAGCCCAAAAGTGAATTTGAAAAAATTCAAGAACGTGGTGTGCTTCGTGTTGGCACGCTAAACAATCAGCTTTCCTACTACATAGGTCCCGATGGTCCCGCAGGGTTGGATTACGAATTGGCGCGTCAGTTTGCGGAACAGCTCGGCGTCAAACTCGAGATTAAACCAGCCTTTCGCCAGGCTGAGCTTTTTCCTGCTCTTAAGAAAGGAGATATCGATATCATCGCTACGGGTTTAAATCAAACGTCACAAGCAGTCAAACGATTTAGACCAGGCCCTGCCTATTATTATGTAAGCCAACAAGTGGTATATAAAAAAGGGCAACTTCGACCACGTGATATCGAACAACTCATTGAATACCAAGCCTCGAAAGACGACGAGTCCGACGAAGATACAAATGCAGGCGCTCAAACATTAAAGATCGTTGAACAATCGCAATATGTTCCGACCCTAACAGCGTTAAAGAAGCAGTATCCAGAACTTCAGTTTGAAATTGTTGGTGATGCTGACACGAGAGACTTACTCAAATACGTATCGACGGGTGAGTTACGTTTTACTGTGACTGATTCGGTGGAACTTTCCCTTGCTCAACGCCTTTACCCCGATCTTGCGCTCGCGTTTGAACTTACAGAAGATCAACCAGTATCTTGGTTTACTCGACGTTCTGAAGACGAAAGTTTGTATGCGATGCTGATAGAGTTTTTCGGTAACATCAAACAATCAGGAGAACTGTCCACCCTCGAAGAAAAGTACATTGGTCATATTGAAGCATTTGATTACGTTGATACTCGCGCATTCATTCGAGCTCTGGATGACAAATTGCCTAAGTGGGCACCTTTATTCCAAAAGTACAGCGAAGAGTTCGACTGGCGCTTAATTGCAGCATTGGCTTATCAAGAGTCACACTGGAAACCAACAGCAAAATCGCCAACGGGTGTTAGGGGGATGATGATGCTGACTCTGCCAACGGCGAAAAGCGTCGGGGTGACTAACCGTTTGGACCCTGAGCAATCTGTTCGTGGTGGTGTCGAGTACTTACGCCGTATTGTAAGTCGCGTGCCTGATAGCATTAACGAGCATGAAAAAATATGGTTTGCGTTAGCTTCATACAATATTGGTTACGGCCACATGATGGACGCACGACGACTCACCAAAGCACAAGGTGGCGATCCGAACGCTTGGGCGGATGTAAAAGACAGGCTGCCTTTACTGCGTCAGAAGCGCTATTACAGTCAAACTCGCTATGGGTACGCCAGAGGCGATGAAGCGCGTAATTACGTAGAAAATATTCGACGTTATTACCAATCCATCATTGGTCATGTCAGCCAACAGCCAGCGATTGATGAGAATAGCGATGACTTGCAAGTGATTCCGCCGCTCAACCCCGACATTTTGATATCGGGCGCAGTAGAGACCGTCGTAGAACAAGTCTCTGGCGCTTCTGACGTCACGGTTGAAGAAGACACCGAACAAGAAAGCATTGAAGAATAAACCCGCGGTAAACTAAAAAATGACGAGCCTATAAAGCTCGTCATTTTTGTTGAGTCCTAACGAAAACTTATCTAGACTCCAATATTCTGAGTGACACCAACCACACTCAACCATTCCTTTGGTTGGTCGCCTTTTCTTCATCGTTAGTAAAACTGATTGCTTTGTAACAGATTACTTTACAACCACATGGTTTAGCTCACTTGATGAAGCGGCGCTTTCGGCTACACTCTGCCGAAATAACGTCACTCCTATTATTAAGCATCGTATTGAAATTGTTTGCTGGCTCTGTGCAATGCAGAAGTCAAATGAAGAACGTTTAAACCATACAATGTTTAGTGCGATTATCGAGCCTATTGCCAAGCATCGATGAGCCGCACTTTACTGGTATAAGTCTTGTCTGCAGGAGGTTTTGAATATGAGAAGACGTAGAGTGCAGTCAAAGCGTTTAAATAACACAGTAGCTGCTATCCGACGTAAACGTAAACTGACATGTATGAAAAAGAAAGTAAGTTCACGTAATCGTGTTTTTGTACATTTAGTCAATCACTAGTGCGTCCAAGCAAACATCTACCACGTTGTAGGTGTTTGCTAGCCCTCACTACTCCTACTACCTTGTTCGCTCTCTCCATTTTCTAATGCTTTTTGTGCTTGCTTCTTCGCTTTAATTTCCTTTCGGCGGCGCTTAAAAAACGCTTGTAGCTGAGTACGGCACTCATCTTCTAGCAGCCCCTTTTCAATTAAGGCGTAATGGTAAGCGGCTTGGCTTTCAAACAAATTAAGCACTGTTCCTGCTGCTCCAGCTTTTAAATCTGGCGCTCCAAAAACAACCCGCTTAACGCGGCTATGCAATAAGGCTCCGGCACACATTGGGCATGGCTCAAGTGTTACATATAACGTCGTATCCAGAAGGCGGTAATTTTCTAGCTTTTGGCCTGCTTTACGCAGCGTTTGGATCTCAGCATGTGCGGTAGCGTCATTAGTACCAATAGAGCGATTCCACCCCTCAGCGATAATTTCACCATCTTTGACAAGCACTGCGCCAACAGGTACTTCCCCCTCAGCTTCTGCTTGCTCAGCAAGCTCCATCGCTCTGCGCATAAACAATTCATCTTGAGGGGAAAACGGATGGTTAGACAAAGGAGGCTCCAAAGAAACAAAAAACGATTGAAGTCAGGAATTTTATCACCAACTTCGGTTTCACTACAGCAACACATCACGGGACAAAGTCTGCAACTCCAAAAAACTAGTTACAAGACCTATCGATGTTCGTTTTACGAGAACAAAAAAACGCAGATCGAAGACCTGCGCTTTTTGGCTGCCAATTAGCGGCTTTCACACCCTACACGTTTTTACATTGTGTAAGTGTAAGGAGCTTGAATGCCTAGCGGGATACCTACCATCCAATAAGCAACTAGGAAGATAGACCAACCGATCAGCATTGCGATCGAGAATGGCATCATTAGTGACGCAAGCGTACCGATACCAGCCGACTTCACATAACGCTGACAGTAAACCACAACAAGAGGGAAAAATACCATTAGAGGCGAAATGATGTTCGATACAGAGTCACCCACACGGTAAGCCGCCTGAGACAGCTCAGGCGAGATACCAACCGCCATTAGCATTGGCACTAGGATTGGACCAATTAAAGCCCATTTTGCCGATGCCGAACCAATAAGTAGGTTTACAGACGCGGTTAGAAGGATCATACCGATGATGGTCACTTCACCTGGTAGGTTCATCGCTTTTAAGCCTTCTGCGCCATACAACGCTAGCATCGTACCGATGTTTGACTGAGCAAATGCAGATAGGAACTGAGCACAGAAGAACGACATAACAATGTATGCGCCCATGGTTGACATAGTATCAGCCATCGCTTTGATGATGTCGTTGCTGGTCTTGAACGTTCCAGACACTTTACCGTAAACGTAACCAGGAATGATAAACAGAATAAAGATCAACGGCACGATAGACTTCATTATCGGTGCTGAGAAGGCAGTAATTTCACCTTCAGGCGAGCGAAGTGCTGATGTTTCTGGAATTAACGCTGCAACAAGTAAAGCAATACCCGCCATCATTGCCCAACCTGCATAACGGAATGCTTTTGATTCCAGTTCAGTAAATGAACCTAGGTTTGGCGCGGTTTCCGCATCATCATCAATTGGCATTTTTGATAAACGAGGCTCGATGATTTTCTCTGTCACGTACCAACCAATCCCCACAATAATGATAGAGGATAGGCCAGTGAAGAAGATGTTCGCTAATGGGTTAACCACATATTCAGGATCAAGAACCTGCGCCGCAGTTTGCGTAAAGCCAGCCAATAGCGGATCGATACCTGAAGGGATAAAGTTTGCAGAGAAGCCACCAGATACACCTGCAAATGCTGCCGCAATACCTGCTAAAGGGTGACGACCTGCCGCATGGAAGATAATACCGCCAAGAGGAATAACCAGAACATAGCCTGCATCTGCCGCAGTATGCGATACAATGGCAACCAAAATAAGCATTGGAGTAAGAAGCTTAGCTGGCGTGAAGTTCAGCATCTTCTTAAGACCCGTCGTAATAAAGCCCGAAGAATCTGCAACACCCACACCTAGCATTGCGACAAGTACGATACCCAGTGGCGCAAAGCCAGTAAACGTCGTCACCATGTTAGCAAGGAAACTTGCTAGCGCTTCGCCCGTAAGTAAGTTGGTGATACTAAGAGCTTCGCCCGTTCGAGGGTTTGGAAGATCGAATGATACATTCGACAAAAGTGCTGACGCCGCCCAAGTAATGATCAATGCCCAGAAGAACAAAATCGCAGGATCAGGAATTTTGTTACCTGTCCTCTCGATAAAGTTTAAAAAGCGCTCCATCCCGCTCGGCTTCGATGATGGTGCCTTATTTACAGCTTGGTTACTCATGGTAACTCCATAGTGAATGATGTTGGTGCCAAGGCCTATTTGAATAATTATAACGACCTACTATCCAACGAGTATTCTAGTAAACACTAATGGAGAAAGCACAAGGTTCTAGATTTTTTTTCATAATTGGAGACATATTTTGCAAAAACACCACTTCAATTAAACATAATAAAAACAGTAGCACATCAACTCAATTAACAGTTCAAAAACTATTTATTAACCGTGACAAATCCGGTATTAAACAGGAATTACACCCGCATTTGTCCCAGCCCATGTATGCAATTGAACTTAGTTTTCGAATTCACTGTATTGTGAGATCATCGTTTTAAGCTGAACGGATTGCGTCTGCCCCATTCTATCTTCCCAACTTGTTGTGATGATCATCGTCTTTAGTGAACCTGATACAGTAGCAGGTGGCACATCCCACTCCACCGTGTACGCTCCAGTGGCGGAAGATCCTGTCACGATAGAGGCAAAACTGGCAGTAGAAATCGTAGAAAGCGCATCCGAAGCACCACGCGTTCGGAACCATTCAAGCTGGTTCTCTGTTAGACGCAGTGCTTCAATACTTTTTATGGCATATTCGGATTCGCGTTCTAGATACACGTTTAGCTTAGTTAAACCTAGAGCCCCAACACCGATAAGCAGAAAAGAAATTAGAACTTCAAGAAGGTTAAAACCTTTTTGTTTAGAGATCATTCCAGGAGCCTCGCTGCCACTTTAGTTTCTCAATGTACTTGCCGCTCTTTCCACCATTGTAGGCAGGTATCAAAGATCCATTTAATTTTATAGTTCTATCTTCTGCATCTAACCCTATCCCGCCATCAAGCTTCAATGAACCATCTAGCAAAAAAGCATATTTATTAAAGTCATTATTAATATCATGCTTGTGAAAAGAAGTAGGGGTTACACCTATATCATTTTTAGAATCAAAAAGATCAATCCATATTTCTTTAACATCCAACACAGTTGGCTTTGAAAGGTATTGGTAAAGAAGTCCATCAAAATAACTCATACTTTGACTGTAGAGAACACCATCATAAATAATAAGCTGAATAGCATTATCTACAGGCTGAGTAGTAGAACCAAAAATATTTCCTGATATTGCGCAACTGCCATCGACCCAAAACCTTCGTTTTCCAGCAGCGTAAGCATTAGCTAACTTAGTATGGCATGACTTAACCCAACCTTTAGGTGTCTTACCGCTAGCAATTACAACGCCAACAGGATCCGCTTTAATCTCGTTTTTGAGTTTTGCTACGTTAACTGCGTTGAAATCCATAGTGAATAAGTCTTTGAAAACCGAAATATTTGCAACATTTTCTTTGATATCTTCATTTTTATTCGAAGTGCTAGTAGTAGCTAGGTAGGTTGGACGTTTGGTTTCTTCAAATAAATTGGATTTGTGCGAATTCTTACAAGTAAAGCTAGGAGCCCCTAAAATCCCAGTAGCATGACTACTGACTGAACTGTCCACCGTCAGAAAGTGCTCATCAGAACCACTTACACTTGCTACATAACTCACGGTTCCACCAGCAATAATAGATGTACACTCACTGTCAGACGACAAACCTTTTGCTTTAGGGACAAAGTGCATTGAGCCAGTAAGCTCTACCGACGCACTCGTTTTTAGTACAGCACCAAGGCCGTTCCCTGTCGAAATTATCACTTTACTTAAATTTGTATTTCCCTCTTTAGATGTAACCAAATATTCATAATCGCTGAGTTTTTTTATCGTAGTAGATACTGTACAGCCTAGTAAAGTAATTGTTCCGGAAGGAGGAAGAACTAACATCTTCTCCTTTATTTGTGCAAAAGCACATTCCAGTCCTCCTTCAGCCTTCCAATGTTCTTGTCGAGCTTTTAGTTCATTCTGAGCCACTTTTAATTGAAAAAATACTCCCTTTGATGATGCGAGAGATGTAATCAAAGCAAACAATAATAGTATGGATGTTACTAACAACGTCGTGTACCCAGAACATCCAAATTTAGATCTCATTGCCAATTCCTTTGCTTAATTGAAAACTCTGCAACTTGATTAATTACGCCATCTACAGTTTGTAAAGCCAAAGTAACATCCGTTACAGCGCTAATATTTGTGCCATTCGTTACGACATCAGAATTTACTGTAAAACTCGTCACTTGAAAAATATCTTCATCAAATAAAGAACGACAAAAATCCACACCATCAAAAGACAGTATTTTGGCTTGGGATACTACGCCATTTTCACAGATTACAAGTTTGCTATCTCGCTTCTCATACTTAATATTTCTATAGTTTTTATTTAGCGGAGAGTCATCTCTAAAATAAACAAAACCAATAGAAGATGCACCACTGATTGTAATTGTTTCCAAGGCTCCGGATAATTTAAGAGACATACCATGACCACCATCATAACCAGCCCTTTGAATATCTTCTTTCATAACAGATAAAGTGATATTAAGACTTTGCAATAAATTTAGCTCTAAGCTTTTTTCTTTTGCTGTTTTTTGTAAACTCAAGAATATAGAGCCCACTACACTAAGAACAATTAACCCAATTAAAGAACTAATCATTAATTCAATTAAAGAGCTACCTATTTGATAGCGTTTGTTAGCACTGACGGTAATCATATAACTTCGCTCCAGAATTACTACAAATCTTAATCCTCCCAGGAGGGTTTGAGATCTTTGCTTGTAGTTTTATGTTTTGAGCATTGGTTGGGAAAAACTCTATATTTCCTCCTTGGGGCCGTCCACGGACCTCATCGAAGCTTATTTTTTGATTATCGTAACTGTGCTTCAAAGATAATTCAGAGTATGCGGAGCCGGAAAGGTTTAAGATTACTCCCCCTGAGCCGCTAGATGAGTCAGTTAACTGTAGAGACCATGCCCCTTGACTGACAACAACGTTTTTAGCCATGGAGAAATGTATATATAACTTTTGATTTCTCATTACCGCCTCGGACTTACTTTGGCTTAGAAAACCAGCTAATTCAGTTGCCAATCGCTGCATTTGCACAGTTTGTGAAACACGGCTAAAGCTTGGAGCTGCAAACGCCAATATAATACTCAGTACAGCAACAGTAATAAGAAGCTCCAACAACGTAAACCCGCGAGGCATTTCCCAAATTCCTATGTAAACGGCAAAAGGGCCGTAATTCATCTTGCACAGATGCTATCACCTGCCAAAAATAGGCGGAAAAGTGAAAAGGAAACTACTCGTGATGATTCGAATTTCTCGTTGTAACGGCTACAAAAAAGGATTGAGAGGGATGACATTGATCGAATTACTGATAGCTGTCGTGATTGTCGGGATCATTGCTGCGATCGCCTACCCTTCTTACACTAATCATGTAATCAAGTCTCATAGGACGGTTGCCTTGAGCGATCTTAGTCGAATTCAGCTAGAGCTAGAGACATCTTATGATGGTGGGTACGACTGGAGTCATATTCTCTCTGGAGGAACATGCACTCTATGTGACTCAGACAAAAATAGATTTTCTTTCGATATTGCTAGCTCTGCAAGTACGGCCTATACCATTACAGCAACAGCAAAATCACCTCTTGGACAAGACGACGACGAGTGCTTGACTGGTTCTAAAACGATTACTTTAACGTCAACAAATGTCGAAGAACCAAGTGATTGCTGGAACTAGCAAGAACACCGAGATGCAAAAAGGCCTGCATTTTAGCAGGCCTTTGTATTTGTGCTTTTCACTAACGTTTTAGCTGGTTAAATCATCAAAGAACTTTTTCACACCGTTGAAAAAGCCTTCTGATTTAGGCTTGTGCTTTGTCGCCGCTTCACCACCACAAGACTCTTCAAACTCTTTGAGCAGTTCTTTTTGGCGTGAGCTTAGGTTTACTGGTGTTTCAACAACCAACTTCACAATAAGATCACCAACACCGCCACCGCGAACGCCTTTCACACCTTTACCACGCATGCGGAACATACGACCTGTTTGCGTTTCTGAAGGTACTTTTAGGCTTACGCGACCATCTAGAGTTGGCACTTCAACTTCACCACCTAGAGCCGCCATCGCAAAGCTTACTGGCACTTCACAGTATAGGTTGTTGCCATCACGCTCGAAGATATGGTGCTCTTTCACGTGCACTTGTACATACAAGTCGCCAGCAGGCGCCCCCATTTCTCCCGCTTCACCTTCGCCAGATAGACGAATACGGTCGCCAGTATCAACACCTGCAGGGATCTTAACGTTAAGTGTTTTTGTTTTCTGCTTACGACCTTGACCATGACACTCATTACAAGGGTCTTTAATGATTTTACCTTTACCGTGACAGGTAGGACAGGTTTGTTGCACTGCGAAGAAGCCTTGTCGCATCTGTACTTGACCATGACCATGACAGGTACCACATGTTTCAGCAGATGAACCTTTCTTCGCGCCACTACCATCACAGGTATCACAGTGTACTAGTGTCGGTACTTCGATCTCTTTCGTTACACCACGAACTGCTTCTTCTAGCGTTAATTCCATGTTGTAACGTAGGTCAGCACCTCGCTGGGCACGGTGGCCACCACCGCCACGACGACCACCACCAAAGATGTCACCGAATACATCGCCAAAGATGTCGCCGAAATCAGCACCGCCGCCGCCAAAGCCGCCGCCACCGAAACCACCGCCGCCTTGTTCAAAAGCAGCATGACCGTATTGGTCGTACGCCGCTTTCTTTTGAGGGTCGGTCAGAACTTCGTACGCTTCTTTTACTTCTTTAAACTTGTCCGCCGCAGAATCATCACCCTGGTTTCGGTCTGGGTGGAATTTCATCGCTAGACGCTTATACGCCTTTTTGATATCGCGCTCTGAGGCATCACGGCTTACGCCTAATACTTCGTAAAAATCACGTTTTGACATGTTCTTCGTCACCAGTTAATTACTACAAACGGCATCGATTCACCGCTTGGTGTTTGTATCGTTCTAGGTAAGTGCACTTGTCTGCAACATACTTAACTAGAAAGACAGCGTTTACAAACAGACGGGCGTAAGAGTTGCCCCAAACGCCCGCACACGAAGTCTTATCGACCCCAGATGGCTAAGTAGCCATCTGGTTAAGAAATATTATTTCTTGTCGTCTTTAACTTCTTCGAACTCAGCATCTACAACGTCGTCTTCTTTAGACTGTGCACCTGCGTCAGCACCTTGTGCTTGCTGCGCTTGAGCTTGTTGTTGAGCGATTTCCATCAGCTTTTGAGAAGCAGTCATTAGTGCTTGAACTTTAGCATCGATAGCTTCTTTGTCTTCGCCTTTACGTGCTGTTTCTAGCTCAGAAATTGCTGCTTCAATCTTCTCTTTCTCTTCTGCAGGTAGCGCTTCACCAGCTTCTTCTACTTGCTTACGAGTACCGTGAATCATTTGGTCAGCTTGGTTACGTGCAGTTGCTAGCTCTTCGAACTTCTTGTCCGCTTCTTTGTTAGCTTCTGCTTCTTGAACCATTTTCTCGATGTCTTCATCGCTTAGACCGCCAGAAGCTTGGATAGTGATCTTCTGCTCTTTACCAGTCTGCTTGTCTTTCGCAGATACGTGTAGGATACCGTCCGCATCAAGGTCAAACGTAACCTCGATTTGTGGCATACCACGTGGTGCAGGCTGGATGCCTTCTAGGTTAAATTGGCCTAGAGACTTGTTGTACATCGCTTGCTTACGCTCACCTTGTAGAACGTGGATAGTTACCGCGCTCTGGTTGTCTTCCGCTGTAGAGAAAACTTGGTTCGCTTTAGTTGGGATAGTTGTGTTCTTCTCAACTAACTTAGTCATCACGCCACCCATTGTCTCGATACCTAGAGACAGTGGAGTTACGTCTAGTAGTAGTACGTCTTTAACGTCACCAGCAAGTACACCACCTTGAACTGCAGCACCCATTGCTACTGCTTCGTCAGGGTTTACGTCACGGCGCGCTTCTTTACCAAAGAACTCAGCAACTTTCGCTTGAACCATTGGCATACGAGTCTGACCACCAACTAGGATTACGTCAGTGATGTCGTTTACTGATAGGTCAGCGTCAGCTAGAGCTACTTTTAATGGCTCAAGAGAGCGTTGTACTAGGTCTTCAACTAGAGATTCTAGTTTTGCACGAGTCACTTTAATGTTCATGTGCTTAGGACCAGTTGCATCTGCAGTAACGTAAGGTAGGTTTACGTCTGTTTGAGAAGTAGAAGAAAGCTCGATTTTCGCTTTCTCTGCTGCTTCTTTAACACGCTGCATTGCTAGTGGGTCGTTCTTAAGGTTGATGCCTTGCTCTTTGTTGAACTCATCAACCAAGTAGTTGATTAGACGGTTATCAAAGTCTTCACCACCTAGGTGAGTATCACCGTTAGTTGCTAGAACTTCGAATGTTTTCTCGCCTTCAACTTCATCGATTTCGATGATTGAAATATCGAATGTACCACCACCAAGGTCGTATACCGCGATAGTGCGATCGCCGCCTTTCTTATCAAGACCGTAAGCTAGCGCAGCTGCTGTTGGTTCGTTGATGATACGTTTAACTTCTAAACCTGCGATACGGCCAGCATCTTTTGTCGCTTGACGCTGAGCATCGTTAAAGTAAGCAGGTACTGTGATAACTGCGCCAGTTACTTCCTCACCAAGGAAGTCTTCAGCAGTTTTCTTCATTTTCTTAAGAACTTCAGCAGAAACCTGAGGAGCTGCCATTTTTTGGCCTTTCGCTTCTACCCAAGCATCACCGTTGTCAGCCTTAACGATTTTGTAAGGCATGATTTCGATGTCACGCTGAACTTCTTCGTCTTCAAAACGACGACCGATTAGACGCTTAATTGCAAATAGCGTGTTTTCTGGGTTAGTTACAGCTTGACGTTTCGCTGGTTGACCTACTAGCGTCTCACCGTCAGTGTAAGCAATAACCGATGCAGTAGTACGTTCGCCCTCTGCGTTTTCAATTACACGTGGTTTGTCGCCGTCTAATACAGCAACACATGAGTTAGTAGTACCTAAGTCAATACCAATGATTTTACCCATCTGGCTATCTCCGAATAAATTCTATTTTCGTTTGGTTATAACCCCAATGTGGGGGGAGGAGAATCGGGTTTCAACCCTTGCTCACAAACAAAAATAATCAATGTTTGCTTCTCTATGCCACATAGATAAGGGCGGCAAAATGCTTTTCAAGGGCAGAATTAAAAAAAAGCGTCTTTTTTCGAAATTTATGTGTTTCTTTCTGATTAGTTGGGAACTCGTCACACTGCTGTAGCGCAACAAAACGTCATTTCCCAGATAAATTTATTTATGCCCGACTCTTCCTAAATAAAAAACGAGCTCATAAGAGCTCGCTTCAATATTAGGGTTAAAATAAATGATTCAAGGTATTAGGCGTTCGCTTGAGCAGGCTCAGCATCAACACCTTCTTCTTTACCTATCTCACCTTCTGTTTTTGCAACAATGGTGTTCACTGCCGTATCGCCGACAACGTTAGATGATGTACAGAACATATCATTGATACGGTCGACCGCCGCAATGATTGCTAAACCTTCAGGTGGTAAACCCAGCTGGTGAAGCAAAACGCCTACCATTACCACGCCGCCCCCAGGAACGCCGCCAGCACCAATAGATAACAGAAGAATAGTTAAGCCAAGTGTGAAGATGTCTGCGGTGTTAATTGGCTGGCCAAAAGCGTTCGCAACAAACATCGTTGCTAGAGCAATATAGATAGACACACCAGACATATTCATCGTTGCGCCCAGTGGTACACCGAAGCCAGCAACCGATTTAGAGACCTGAAGCTTTTCTGTCAGTGTGCGCATCGTGACCGGGATAGTCGCGTTTGAGCTTGCGGTAGATAGAGAGAAAAGAATCTGCTCACGAGTTGCACGTAGGAAAGTCTTTGGAGAAGTTCCTGTCGCAATACTCACTGCCATTGGGTAGAAGAAGAAGATCCAGAACACCAACATCGCAACCACCAAAGCCACGTAACCGGCAACGGACATTAATGTATTGGCGTTTAGCGTTGCACCTAGTTGAATCATTAGTGCGAACACACCATATGGTGCAAGACTCATCACTAATCCAACCAATTTCATCATGATTTCATTTGCCATTTTGAATGTGCGAATAGCTGGGCCACCACGAGAATCCAAAGCTTGAATTGCAAGCCCCGTCAAAATTGCCATAAAGATGATTTGCAGCATGTCGCCGCTAGCAAACGCTTGTACAGGGTTGCTAGGAACAATGTTAACAACTAAAGAGAAAATGTCCGGCGTCTCTGTCGTTGTCAGCTGTACAGCCTCAGATACCGTTCCTGCTAGATTAGCGCCCGCTCCTGGTTGGAAGATCAAGCCGACAGTCAAAGCCGCCGTAATCGCAATGATGGTGTTAAGAATGTAAAGGGTAAAGGTTTTTCCACCAAGACGACCAAATGCACTGATGTCTTTCAAGTCAACAATGCCGCATACGATTGAAACGTAAACTAAAGGAACAACAAGCAATTTGATCAGTGAGACGAACATGCCGCCAACACCTTCTGCAGCTCCAAGTAGGTATGTATCAAAAATCGCAATACCGCTAAATAAGTACTGAATTGCTGTCCCCAGCACAAGGCCGGCAAACAAGCCTATAAAAATCTTACTAGAAAGCGATTTATCCATTATAAATCTCCGATATGTTGTGTTTGCTATTTACATTTTTATAGTTATATATGCTTACTTTTAAAGCATTAGTCGCAAATCATACACACCAAAGTTACAAAATAAAGTGATAATTTACATTTTTGTTAACGAAATTGTTTTAGAAAAAATGACTATATTTACATTCCTATGCAGAACAAACATTCACGCAGCGAATGATTACAATCACTTATAGCCCTTCCCGTTAATAAACACGCAGCGAGATGAGAGAAAATCTCCTATAGGAAAATAATTAACCAATAGGAAAAAATATGAAGGGGATCAAATTTTCATTTATCGATATACAACGAAGTTCGATGCAATCATTTATGTTTAAAACAAAAAAGCGCCCATCAAAAATGATGGGCGCTTTTATATTTAAAAAAACAGGGAGTTAAAGTTACTTAGCAACCATTACCATTGCCGGACGAATCACACGGCCGTTTAGTTCGTAACCTTTTTGCATAACAAACATAACAGTGTTTGATTCATGATCAGGGCTCTCCTGAATCGACATCGCTTGATGGAACTCTGGATTGAATGCTTCACCTTCAGGGTTGATTGCTTTCAAGCCAAATTTCGCTACAACGTCTACAAACGTTTTATGGGTTAGTTCAACGCCTTCTAGGAACGGCTTCACAGTTTCATTCTCTGTATCTGCCGCTTGAATTGCACGCTCTAGGTTATCAATAACAGGAAGCAGCTCTTCTGCAAACTTGTTCAACGCAAACTTACGTGCTTTATCGATCTCTTGCTCAGTGCGACGACGCATGTTTTCTACTTCAGCTTTAGAACGCAACACCGCATCTTGTTGCTCTTTTACTTTTGCCTCGCTAGACAATAGTGCCGCTTCTAGTTGAGCAATCTTAGCGTCTGTCTCATCACCAAGCTCTTCAAGCTCAGCTTCAACTTCTTGTGCTTCAGCTTCTACTTTTTCAGCCTCTTCGATGATTTGATCAAGCTCTTCTTCTGTAACTTTGTTTTCTTCGTTGCTCATGATATCTCCAGAATTCAACATAATGCCCTTAAAGCCATGCGCGTTTTTGCGGGCTTTAACCACATAAAAATTCGCATATTTAGGTGACTTGCCCTTATTATGGGGATGAAGATTCCTGATTCAAGCCTCTTTAATGCGGAAATGCTATGAAAAATCCATGTAACGTGATCGCGATTATCGGAAAACCAAGAGATCAACAAGCAATTCAAACTCATAAAGAGTTGTACCAATGGTTGACCTCTGAGGGCTATAAAGTATTCATTGACGATCGCCTTGCCGCAATACTGGATGATATCCCACAGAGTCAGTTTGCTAGCTTAGTTGAACTAGGAAAAAATGCCGATCTAGCCATTGTGGTTGGTGGCGATGGCAACATGTTAGGTGCGGCAAGAATTTTATCCCGATTTGATGTGCCAGTTATAGGCGTGAACCGTGGAAATTTGGGCTTCTTAACTGACTTGAACCCAGACGACTTCCAAGCGTCTCTGCAAGCGGTACTCGACGGTGAGTATATTGAAGAGGAACGTTTTCTTTTAGAGGCGGAAGTACACCGCCACGGACAAATAAAGAGCCATAACGCTGCGCTAAACGAAGCCGTACTTCACCCAGGGCAAATTGCTCATATGATTGAATTTGAAGTGTACATAGATGAAAGCTTCGCCTTCTCTTTACGGGCCGACGGTTTGATTGTCTCCACTCCGACTGGCTCGACGGCATATTCACTTTCTGGCGGCGGCCCAATTCTTTCTCCTAGCTTGAATGCCATTTCACTCGTGCCAATGTTCCCTCATACATTGTCGAGTCGACCTTTGGTGGTTGATGGAAAACGTCGAATTAAATTGGTGGTATCACCAGAAAACCGTGGAACACAAGAAGTTAGCTGTGATGGACAAGTCTCACTTCCAGTTACCCCTGGCGACGAAATTCACATTTATCAAAGTCCAAATGTACTAAAGCTCATCCATCCAAAAGACTACAGCTACTATCACGTCTTACGGAATAAGCTTGGCTGGTCTAGTAAATTGTTCTAACACTTGTTACTCAGGGTAATAACTTCAATAAAAAAGCCAGCAGCTCAATTGCTACTGGCTTTTGGCTTTCTTAGACAAGAAATAGACACAAAGTAGTGAGGCGACACGATATTTGTCATCATTAAAGAGAAGCTTATAAATTTTGATCCTGTGGGCAAACTTTACACAAAAGATAGAAAAGCAAATTCAATGATCTATGTCCGGTGATATTCTCACCATGAATAGAGTATTAACTCTATTTCATACAATCAATAAAGGACATATTATGAAGAAAACCATCATTCTGTCTGTTCTCAGTACATTAGCACTTATTGGCTGCCAATCAGAGGAAACGCAAGTCAACAGTGTATCCAACGCAAAAGCGGAAGATATCACTAAGACGAAGCGTGCCCTAGCTCAACAATTGAGTGAGAACTATGCTGCCATTGAACCCATGTTGAGAAGAGATATTACTCCGCAACAGACTAACGTGTCTGTATCAGCATTTGTTAAGCAAAACCCTAACTCAGAGTTCAGCCGCCAGCTTGTACAAGCTGACACTCAAATTCGTAGCTGGAAAGGTATTTCTGAATACTCAGATCAGTTGTTAGAAGTTCGCTTGGCAAATGAAGCCATGATAACAGCATGGCAAAGTGGCGAGGTCGAGCCATTATTTGCGTTTGAACCAAGTGGTGATGATGAGAATTGGCAATACATCGAAGCATTTGATGTTTATGGCAACATCCATCAACTCGATGTTTACCAGCTCCCTGAGGTACCTGTACTTGTCGTTGATAACAATAGCTCTGCAGAGCTAAAAGCAGGCTTGCAAGCTATGCAAGCTGAGATGAAAAAACTCGGTCAACCAGCTTTAGTTCAACCATATATTGCTGATGAACAACGCCAAAATACACCGTTATTGTCAAGTAGCGCAGTGGGCGAAGCGGCACCAATTCAAACCACGCAGTTGAAAAAGATCCGTCTAGCCGATGACAAAGAACCTTGGATCTCTGGCAAGGCAGAAATCTACGCTATCGTAACGGGCGTCAATCCAAGTCGTGATGAACCTACTCTCGATTTGGTGGAGCTTCCATACTTAGACTACGATAACCAAGATTACTATCCAAATCAGATCATTATTCACTGGTCTCGTTACCGCTGGGGTGCGGCAGACATTGTGCTCATGGAGCAAGATGACGGCACAGACTATAAACAATTGGCAAAACTCCTTGTTCAAGTTGCCGAAGAAGTATTGAAAGCGATTCCAGATCCAGAAGTTCAGGCTTACGCGATTATTCCGCAAATCACGAACAAGATCATCGACACTATCCCCGATGGTGTACTCACGAATGATGATGACTTCGTCGACGTTTACTACACTCTAATGCAAGATACTTCATACGTAGATCACCCAGGTGCAGGTGTGAATGCAGTCGTCACACTAGAACCACTAACGATTAACCCAACTCGTCCGTAACCTGTTCAATTTTAATGAGTCGTTGTAATCACATCGGCTCATTTTTCCCACGTCATCACAAAAAAACAGCCTACAAAGAAAATTTTCCTCACCTGACTTTACTGTATAAAGAAACAGTATATACTGTTCTCTTATACAGTATTGTTCGGTTATACAGGTAAATAAAATGCTGGCTCATCTAAGTGTTAATAATTTTGCGATTGTTAAGTCTTTACAACTCGAGCTTTCTAAGGGCATGAC
>NZ_JAWOUB010000024.1:0-54038 GCF_033339195.1 Vibrio sp. 811 | reverse complement strand
ACATAAGTAATGTTTGAATTGACTGTGCTGAATCTTTCGATTCAATGGTCACTTCGTTTCATTGAAACCTAATTTGAAGCCGAAGCTTCTAATTGGATTATCATCAACGAGTGCCCACACAGATTGATAGGTCTATATTGTTAAAGAGCTTGCTTTGCGAGAAGTTTTTCTCTCAAAGCGGAGGTGCATTCTAGCGATTTAATTGACAGTGTCAAACACTTTTTCAATTTTATTTTTCGTAGAAGCTTTCACCTCTCCGACCCTGCTGAAGCCTTATCGCATCTGCCGTGTCGGTGGATGCGCATTATAGGGAACTCAGATCCGTTCGCAACCCTTTTTTGAAAAAAAATGGAAAAAAATGACTGTTCGATGACTATTTCATCAAAAAAGCAAAAAAGAGGGTAAAAAACCCTCTTTTTCTGCCTTAAAAGCCGTATTTAAATGAATGCGTACGCGTCTGCGAACATACGTTCGCTCTTCGCTTTCTTGTTCTGAGTGAACTGTTCACGTGCTGCGCCAGCCATTTCAAAACGACCTGCAATATAGATATCGTAGTTTTCTAAGCTTTCGAAATCTTCAGCTACAGCTTGTAGCACGTTACCAACTTTACCTTGCCAGTCTGCAGGAGCTTCTTCTACTACTGGCACAAAGTGAACATTGGCAAACTTGTCGGCAATCTCGACCAGTTCGTCTTTAGCATAAAGCTGGCAGTTATCGCGCGCGCCCCAATATAAATAGATAGGATTGGTTTTATTCTGCGCTACGCAGTGATCCAGAATCGAGCGAACATAACTGAAGCCTGTACCACCAGCAATTAATAATAATGGGCGTTCGCTTTCTTCTTGAACCCAAGCATCGCCATGTGGCGCATCAATTTCAATCTGACCATCAGTTTCAAGCGCCGCTTGCATTGCTTCGACAACTTCTTGTGCATAAGCGTTGTGTTCCGCCGCACCGATGTGCAGTTCAAGTTCACCTTCATGACGACAAGGGCTGCTTGCGATAGAGAAAGGACGTTTGTCTTTTTCACCCATCACCACCATTAGGTACTGACCCGCTTTAAAAGGCACTGGTGATTCTGGATGAAGAAGGATTTGGTAAGTATTACAAGCTAACGGCTGAATAGACTTTACTTTACATTGGATGGTCATGGTGTTCCTCTCGCTTACTCGTCAAAAGTAAGCACTAAATTACTTTCTGTATAGGCTTGGCAAGGGAATATCCAACCTTGCTGTTGCTCTTTTTCGGTTAGCATAGGTTCGAGGTGATAGCTCACCTCGCCCGTTAGCTTTTTACACATGCACATGGCGCAAGCGCCAACTTGGCAACGGTGTGGGAAGCGAATATTGTTGTTGAGCGCAGCTTCTAACACCGTCTCCCCTTCTTTTACTTGGAATGCAACGTCCATTGGTAGAAGGTGGACTTGATGACTCATAGAATACCTAACTGGTCCCAAATCTCATCGACTTTAGCCACAAGTTTAGGATCTTTTTTGATAGGCGTACCCCACTCGCGCGTGACTTCAGATTCGAACTTGTTGGTCGCATCCAGTCCTAATTTGGATGAACTCTCAGTCTTACCAAGCACTTGAATCGTGTCTCTATCTGGGTCCATTCGAGTTGTCACCGCCCAAATGATGTCATTCCAATCTCGTGCATTAACGTCATCGTCGCACAAAATGATGAATTTGTTATCCGTGTACTGAGCAAAGAAGCCCCATAGATATTCCATCAATTCTTGGGATTGACCAGCTTGGTCTTTCTTCATAGTCACGACAGCAAATTGGTTGTTTGCTGTAACTGGAAGATAGACGTCAACAATCTCAGGGCGTTGCTGTTTCAACTCATTCAGTTCTGCTTCGGTAATCGCTTTGCTGTCTCGCTCAGTGACCTCGGTTCGCGTCGCCAGCTCGGCATCCCATTTAATGGTCGCATCCAAGCCCATTTTGGAGCCAAGCCCAACCACTGGTGAAGCAAAGTCGAGCGAGTCGATTGGCGTGTTATCTATCATCAAGGTATCACGTACAGGATCCATATGCTCTGACATGGCTTTCACGACATCATTCCAATCTCGTGCGTTTACCGATTCATCGCACACAATAACAAACTTGGTATACATGAATTGACGTAAGAAAGACCACACGCCCATCATTACGCGCTTGGCATGTCCTGGGTACTGCTTCTTCATGGTGACGACGGCCATTCGGTACGAACAACCTTCTGGCGGAAGATAGAAGTCTTCAATCTCTGGGAATTGCTTTTGCAAAATAGGCACAAACACTTCGTTTAATGCCACACCCAATACAGCTGGTTCATCTGGCGGACGACCTGTGTAGGTGCTGTGATAAATAGGGTCTTTACGCATAGTAATGTGCGTAATAGTAAATACGTGGTGCTTTTCTTTTTCGTTATAGTAGCCAGTGTGGTCACCGTAAGGACCTTCATCAGCAAACTCGTTCGGGTCGATATAGCCTTCCATCACGATTTCCGCGCTCGCTGGCACTTCCAAATCGTTGCTGACTGACTTCACGACTTCCGTTTTGCTTCCACGTAGCAAACCTGCAAATGCGTATTCCGATAGCGTATCTGGCACTGGTGTTACTGCGCCAAGAATGGTTGCTGGGTCTGCACCAAACGCGACCGAAACTGGGAAAGGTTTACCTGGGTTGGTTTCCATCCAATCGCGCAGATCAAGCGCACCACCACGATGGGCTAACCAACGCATGATGATTTTGTTCTTGGCAATTTTCTGCTGACGGTAAATGCCTAGGTTCTGACGTTTCTTATTTGGACCTTTGGTTACGGTTAAGCCCCAAGTAAGCAGCGGCGCTACATCTTCTGCCCAGCAGCTCATTACCGGAATTTTATCCAAGTCGACTTCATCACCTTGCCAAACAATGTCTTGGCATGGTGCTTTACGTAAACGCTTAGCCGGCATGTTCAATACTTGTTTGAACACAGGCAGTTTTTCTAAAGCGTCTTTGAAGCCTTTTGGTGGCTCAGGTTCTTTTAAATAAGCCAGCAGCTTACCGACTTCTCTTAATTCTTTAACGTCTTCACGTCCCATACCGATTGCGACACGCTCTGGTGTACCAAACAGGTTAGTCAAAACAGGTACGTCGTAGCCGATTGGGTTCTCAAACAACAGCGCAGGTCCACCAGCACGCAAGGTGCGGTCGCTGATTTCTGTCATTTCATAAGCGGGATCGACAGGGTGAGTGATGCGTTTAAGTCGACCTTTCTGTTCTAGGTGGTCGATAAATTCGCGTAAATCCTTAAAACTCATAGGCCTTCATGCTGGCTGATTAAACTGTCCGCAGTATAACAAATAGGAGGACGCTAAGATCCTCCTATTTTGTGTGGGTATGTGAGCAAGATTACTTTAATACTTGTTCAATCTGCCGAGTCTTTATCTGATGGTTCGAAGATACTAACTCTTCCAACCAGATTTGATGCCCTTGTTGAGCAAGCTCTCGAGCAACCATGGTTGCTTCTTCTGATAACGCCATTTTTCTAACTAGAAACTGCTTTACTTGCGGAGATAGAGGGTTAGATTTTGTAAGTAGACTAATAGCTTCTGGCTTGAGTGATGGGTTAACTGTGGCATTCATCAGTTGCTGAATGGAAAAAACGTCTCCAACCGCAGCTAAACGCTCAAGTTCGGACTGGCTGTTGTAATCGGCTTTCATCCGCCAGAGTAAGTTGTACACTTCCTCATCCTGACTAACTTGTGCCAACCTGACTATCACGGCCGTCGAGGGTAACCAACTGGTCACATTTGCTTTGGTTAACTGGGCCGTTAATGCAGCAAGCGCATTGGGTGATAAGCTGTCTAACTCTCGAATCAAAAGCGCTTCACGCGCTTGAGCTTGTTGAGATGGCCCTGTAAGCCATTGCTTTAAGTTAAGCTCTCTTCGTTCAGCTTGTAAGACAAAGTCCAAGGTACTTTGGTCTTGTTTCCAACGCTTAATCAAGCGACTCGCAATAACGGGAAAGTTAAAAGCGGGCACACTAAATTCATACCCATCACCTCGCTCTAACACTTGATAAGTCGGGGTCATACGGATCTGGGACTCAACAAACAGAGCCATTCGAGGCGTGAGAATCACATCTTGCTTTTCAAGCTTTTCCAATAATTGAAAGCGCACCACCTCTTGTTGAGGCAAAGCAAGTCGATCAAGGGCAAATTTAAGCGAGTCGACTTCATCTCTGACAGCGTAATCAAGCAGTTCAGAGACTTTAGTCTGTATTTGAGTATCCTGAAGCCACTGTTCTACTACAGACTCATGCATTTCCTTGGCAGATAATGTCGCAGGTAGAGTGATAAGTGACAAGCTCAGGAGTAATGACGACAACATTCCTTGTTGCATGTTAACCTCCCGATAACATTTCCTTCATTCTGATACTTCTATCGGGAGAAAGCAATAAAAAAGCCACCGATATACGGTGGCTTTTCGCAGAATCACTTATCTGAGATTATTGACGACGCATCGCATCGAAGAACTCATCGTTGGTCTTCGTCATCGCTAGCTTATCGATTAGGAACTCCATTGCGTCGATTTCGCCCATTGGGTGAACGATCTTACGCAGAATCCACATCTTCTGTAGTTCGTCAGTCTTCGTCAGTAGCTCTTCACGACGTGTACCTGAGCGGTTAAAGTCAATCGCAGGGAATACACGCTTCTCAGCAATCTTACGGTTCAAGTGCAGTTCCATGTTACCTGTACCCTTGAACTCTTCGTAGATAACTTCATCCATTTTAGAACCAGTATCTACTAGTGCCGTTGCGATGATAGTTAGGCTGCCGCCTTCTTCTACGTTACGTGCAGCACCGAAGAAACGCTTAGGACGATGTAATGCGTTTGCATCCACACCACCAGTTAGTACTTTACCTGATGAAGGCACTACGGTGTTGTAAGCACGAGCTAGACGAGTGATAGAGTCAAGCAAGATAACCACGTCTTTCTTATGTTCAACAAGACGTTTTGCTTTCTCGATCACCATTTCCGCTACTTGTACGTGACGAGATGCTGGCTCATCGAAAGTCGACGCAACCACTTCACCTTTAACTAGGCGCTGCATCTCAGTTACTTCTTCTGGACGTTCGTCGATAAGAAGAACCATCAACTCACACTCTGGGTGGTTGTACGCGATGCTTTGCGCGATGTTTTGCAGAAGCATTGTTTTACCCGCTTTAGGCGGAGCAACAATCAGACCACGTTGACCTTTACCGATTGGCGATGCCAAGTCTAAAACACGTGCTGTAATGTCTTCTGTTGAACCGTTACCACGCTCCATAACCATGCGCTCATTCGCATGTAGAGGGGTAAGGTTTTCAAATAGGATCTTGTTACGGGCGTTGTCTGGTTTATCGTCGTTAACGGTATTGACTTTTAGAAGGGCAAAGTAACGTTCACCGTCTTTTGGTGGACGAATTTTACCAGCGATAGAGTCACCAGTACGTAGGTTAAAGCGACGAATCTGACTTGGTGATACGTAGATATCGTCCGGACCCGCAAGGTATGAACTATCTGCACTGCGTAGGAAACCAAAGCCGTCTTGCAGAATTTCCAGAACCCCATCGCCAAAGATGTCTTCGCCGCCTTTCGCGTGCGCTTTTAAAATCGCGAAGATGATGTCTTGTTTTCTTAAGCGAGCTAGGTTCTCTAATCCTAAGCTTTCGCCCAGTTTTACAAGGTCAGACACAGGTCTGTTCTTCAGTTCGGTAAGGTTCATGGTGGTGGATTCTTGTTTAGTCAAAATAAGATCTGTTTTCTAGTTAAGATGGATTTGGTCTCAGGATCGACCAAGAAGAGAAATTTGTTCAATTAACGCGCGATAAGTTAGCACTAATTAGTATTCTAGTCCAGAGTTAGAAAAACAAAACCGTGCATTGTAACTTTGCACGGTTTTATCTGTAATCACTTGGTGATTATAAGTTTGCGTCTAGGAACTCTTTCAGTTGAGTTTTAGACAGAGCACCTACTTTCGTTGCCGCTACGTTACCATCTTTAAATAGTAATAGCGTTGGAATGCCGCGAATACCAAACTTAGGTGGTGTACCTGCGTTATGGTCGATGTTTAGTTTACCGATAGTGAGTTTGCCTTCGTACTCGTCTGCGATTTCGTCCAAAATAGGAGCGATCATTTTACAAGGACCACACCATTCTGCCCAAAAATCCACTAGAACCGGGCCTGCAGCGTTGATTACATCGTTTTCAAAACCGTCATCAGTTAGCTGCAAAATCTTATCACTCATCTTCCACTCCAATGTGTTTTTCGAAACTGGTTGGATGATAACCAGTAATTAGATGCCCTATTGGAATGTATTTACTTTCGTATTGCAAGCTTTAGCTGATATTCTATAGCCATGAAAAAGACGCATATCACAGAGCAAAAGTTCGCCGATTTGGGCTTAAAGCCCCAAGTTATTGAAGGATTGGACAAAAAAGGGTTCGAATTTTGTACCCCTATCCAAGCCTTGGCGTTGCCGGTCCTGCTCACCGGCCAAGACATCGCAGGCCAGGCCCAAACGGGTACTGGTAAAACGCTCGCGTTTCTTACTGCTACGTTCAACCACCTTCTGACGACTCCGGAACATGAAGGTCGTAAGCCTACACAGCCACGCGCAATTATTATGGCGCCTACACGTGAGCTCGCTATTCAGATTTACAATGATGCAGAATCATTAACTGAAAGCACAGGTCTAAAAACCGCTCTAGCTTACGGTGGTGAAAGCTACGACAAGCAACTTGCGAAACTGCAAGACGGCGTAGATATTCTGATCGGAACAACAGGCCGTATCATCGATTTCTACAAACAGCGCGTATTTAACCTCAACAACATTCAAGCTGTTGTTCTGGACGAAGCCGACCGCATGTTCGATCTTGGCTTTATTAAAGACATTCGCTTCTTGTTCCGTCGTATGCCAGAACCAAAAGAGCGTTTGAACATGCTGTTCTCAGCTACGCTTTCTTACCGCGTTCAAGAACTGGCATTCGAACACATGAATACTCCTGAGCATGTCGTTGTCGAACCAGAACAAAAAACTGGCCACCGTATCCAGGAAGAGCTTTTCTACCCTTCGAATGAAGACAAAATGGCACTGCTTCAAACACTAATTGAAGAAGAGTGGCCAGATCGCGCTATCATTTTTGCCAATACCAAGCATAAGTGTGAATCGGTTTGGGGTCATTTGGCTGCCGATGGACATCGTGTAGGCCTTCTTACTGGCGATGTACCGCAGAAGAAGCGTGAGAAGATTCTTGAGCAATTCACCAAAGGTTATGTCGACATCTTAGTTGCAACTGACGTTGCAGCGCGTGGTCTGCATATTCCTCAGGTAACGCACGTTTTCAACTACGACCTTCCTGACGACTGTGAAGATTATGTTCACCGTATTGGCCGTACTGGTCGCGCTGGTGCGAGCGGTCATTCGATCAGTTTTGCTTGTGAAGAGTACGCGGTTAACCTACCAGCAATCGAAGAATACATTGAGCATACAATCCCAGTTTCAGAGTACGATTCGTCGGCACTGATTCAAGATCTACCAGCTCCGATTCGTATGCGTGCACCACGCAACCAACAGCGCCGCACGAATACTGGCGGTACCCGTTCTGGTTCTGGTAACCGTAAGCCGCAGGGACGTCGTCCACGCCAACCGCGTCAATCGGCACCAAAACAATCGTAATAGGAAACTGAGTTCGTTTTATGAGTCAAGCAGGATCATCACCGCTATATGCCGCCATCGACCTCGGGTCGAACAGTTTTCACATGCTCGTTGTGCGTCACATCGATGGCAGCGTTCAAACAATGGCTAAAATTAAGCGCAAAGTTCGTCTAGCAGCGGGCTTAGATGAACATAATTCTCTTAGTATGGAAGCTATGCAGCGAGGATGGGACTGCTTAAGTCTATTTGCGGAACGCTTGCAGGACATTCCTAAACAAAACATTCGCATCGTCGGTACTGCAACATTACGTACCGCGACCAATGTAGATGTATTTTTAGAAAAGGCTAACCAAATTCTAGGCCAGCCTATCGAAGTGATTACTGGTGAAGAAGAAGCTGCCACTATCTATAAAGGTGTCGCTCACACCTCTGGCGGTAGTGGTCGTCGCCTTGTAGTCGATATCGGTGGAGCAAGTACCGAACTGATTATCGGTGAAGGTTTCGAAGCCAAAGCACTGACCAGCTTAAAAATGGGCTGCGTGACTTGGCTTGAAAACTTCTTTAAAGATCGCCAATTGAATGCTCGTAACTTTGACGCGGCAATTGAAGGAGCGAAACAGACCATCCAGCCGATTTTAGAACGTTATACAGAAATTGGTTGGGATGTGTGCGTTGGTGCATCAGGCACTGTTCAGGCATTGCAAGAGATAATGCTGGCGCAAGGCATGGACGAAGTAATCACTCACTCCAAACTCAAGCGTCTACAGAAGCAAGCCATGTTGGCCGACCATTTAGAAGAGCTCGATATTGAAGGCTTAACACTTGAGCGCGCATTAGTGTTCCCTAGTGGCCTCTCTATTTTGATTGCCGTTTTTGAATTGCTTGAAATCGATGCTATGACACTGGCTGGCGGCGCACTACGCGAAGGCTTAGTGTATGAGATGGTTGAAGAGCTTCGTCAAGAAGACATTCGTGCCCGCACTATCGCTAGCGTACAAAATCGTTATCAGCTCGATCACCAATACGGTGAACAAGTCGCTAGTCTGGCACACACGCTTTTACAGCAAGCTGGGGGCGATGAGTGGATTACAGAGCCTCAGGGCAAGATATTACTCGAGACCGCCGCAAAACTGCATGAAATTGGCTTAACTATCGATTTCAAAAAAGGCGGAGAGCATAGTGCTTACTTGCTGCAGAATTTGGATCTGCCTGGTTACACGCGCGCGCAGAAGTTCTTTATTGGTGAAGTGGCTCGTCGCTATCGCGAACAACTCACTTCTTTACCTGAGCAGCATGCATTATCAGGCTCGAGTGCAAAACGAGTATTGAGATTGTTGCGTCTTGCGGTTCTGCTCAGCCATCGTCGCAATCCTGATCTAGAGCCAAATGTGACTCTAACGGTTGAAGGCGACAATCTAACGTTACACATTGATGCGCAATGGCTAGAGAAAAACCCACTGACTGCGGCTGAGTTGGAAATTGAATCCAACCGTCAGACAGACATCGGCTGGCCATTAAATATCGTAGCAAAATAAGCGAATATCACTGCCTTACAATACTAAAGCCCAGGCGTTCGCTTGGGCTTTTTTGCTTCTATTTCCCCTACAAAACGTGCTGCCCAGCAAAAATCTCAGCTTCTCCGCTCTACATCGAAAAACAGCCATGCTTTATTGATAAACACGATTTAGCCAACCAAGATGCACCATAATGAAAACCGTTTTAATGACTGGCTTAACTGGCACTCTCGCCCCTATAGTTGCTCATCAGTTCCAACTTCGCGGCTGGAATGTATTGGAATGGAATCACCATCAAATCCCGCCGGATGATCTACAGCAAAGTGAGCAATTTTGGCAGCAGCACCACATTGATGCGGTGTGCCATATGGCGATGGGGAGTGAAGCGTGGGCAGCGTGGCTTGGTGAGCACTGCAAACGCCATAATATTCCTTACCTCTTTGTCAGCACAGCAATGGTATTTGATGCCACAAAAAACGGGCCTTATGGCATCTTTGAAGAAAGAAACACCCAAGATGATTACGGCAAATACAAAGTTCGTTGTGAAGATGCAATCTGGCAAGCAAATCCAGATGCGATGGTTGCTCGAATTGGTTGGCAGCTCCATCACCAAGCAGAAGGCAATAACATGTTGGCGCATCTCAACCGCCAACATGAAGAGTACGGCGTTATTACCGCTAGCACAGCTTGGTATCCCGCGACTTCTCATATGGACGATACTGCACTCGCCTTTTTGCAGCTTATTGAGCGGAACGAAGCCGGTTTATACCATCTTGATAGCAACTTAAAGGATAAGTGGAATTTCTACGAACTCGTTTGTGCACTCAAACAGCATTACAACAAGCCATGGCAAGTGCTGCCAAGCAATGACTATCACCATGACCAACGTCTAACCGATGAACGAATTGCCTTGCCGCCATTGAGTGAACGTTTCAACAAATCAGAGCAAATCCAGCAAGCCGGCATCATAGGAATCAACTGGGGACGCACGCACATTCCGCACTATAGAAACAATGGTGTATCGGTCACAACGTTATGCGCCAACCAAATAGAACCGCTTCAGCAAGCGTGCAGTGAAGAAGCAATCCCAAAGGCAGAAACGAACATCAGCGCACTCAAGCAACTTGATGTAGTGACAATCGCGACACCTGCGCATACTCATGCAGAGATAATTAAGAAGTTAGGTTCAACCAAGCTAATTTGTGAAAAGCCATTGGTGGGATTGAATTCCGACATCACTCACTGGCAGCAACCGAACTCCAACCTATTGGTTAATTACGCCTTTGCTCAGCTAGAGACCGCCAAGACGATAGAGAAGTGGCTCGCCTCGCAAACCCAACCTTGTGTGGTCAATCTAGTCACCCAAGTTAATCTACCAGGCACCTTCACGCTCAAAGAGTGGTTTCTTGAGACAGCTAGCCACCCTATTTCTTGGTTGCTGCATTGCTTCGGAGACTACTCTCAATCAACACTGGTTGAGGAAAACGGCCAACTGATCGTTGAGCTGCAATGTGACGACCACCAGCTAAGGTTTGTATTTGAACTAACAGGTGAACCGGGCATCGAGCACAATCTAACGATTCAATCCAACCAGACCTTAACCAGCAAAGGCTACTACCGTGTCGGAGAAAAATGGCGTTTCGAGCCCATTCTCGTTAATGGCAACGCGATAAATGATGGAGAGTACAGCGAGTCTGATTGCTGGCAGGACGCCAATCAACGCAGTGTCGGTTTGATGTTGGCGATGTTCAATCAAAGCATCAGCTGGGATAACGGCCTGCAACTTGGCGCCTTCGATGCGCAAAAAGCCATTTTGATTGAGAAGATGCTCTGTTAGCCATTTCACCAGCGAGCTTCCTCTACGTGCCGTACCTTCGATTAAAAGGTCTCACTCGGGACCTTTTTTACTGCTCATTTTTACCTTCGTACAGCTCAGGGAGCTTTTGGACACCCATGATCTAATTACTCCCCACGCTGTACAAAACGCTCTAAACCCAAGTAAACAGGCACAAAAAAGCCGCTTGATTTGAGCAAGCGGCTTTCGGGGTTCCCACTGATATTAAGACTGAACGCTTGTCGTCACCTTAAAGTCAGGGTTCACCTCAGTCAGCTTCTTAATTAGGTAATTCAGTAATACGCCGTACATCGGAACGAACAAACCAAGACTGATAATCAGTTTGAAGCCGTAATCCACCAGCGCGATTTCCGTCCAATGCTCTGCCATAAATGGATCTGGGCTTTGATAGAACGCAATGGCGAAGAAAGCGATGGTATCAAGTGCATTACCGAAAAGCGTTGAACACGTTGGTGCCACCCACCATTGCTTCATTTGACGTAGGCGGTTGAACACGTGCACATCCATGATCTGACCAAGTAGGTACGCCATGAAGCTAGCAATCGCGATACGAGCAACGAATAAGTTAAATTCCCCTAGGTGACCAAAACCTTGGAATTGACCTTCGAAGAACACCACCGATAAGAAGTAAGACACTGCCAAAGCAGGCAACATCACTAAGAAGATGATCTTACGCGCCAACTGAGCACCGAAAATACGCACAGTTAAGTCAGTCGCTAGGAATATAAATGGGAAAGTGAATGCGCCCCAAGTGGTATGGAAACCGAAAATAGTAAACGGTAGCTGAACTAGGTAATTGCTAGATGCAATAATGACTAGGTGGAATAGAACCAGATAGATAAGGGCGTTGCGCTGCTGCGCAGGGGTAAAGTTACTCATGCGATACCTTTTTAGTTTGGTTTGGGGGTGAGGGAACCCAAATCGAGTCACTGAATAAAGTGGCTCTTACCAACAATGTAAAATGAAAAATAAACTGGCTTGGCTCTTTCTGAGCGAAGCGGTGGGCGATTATACATTAACCACTTTTCGCCGCAAGTCGTCTGTTTTACGCAAACGTTTGAGCATAAAAAAGGGTGTTTCATGTGAAACACCCTTTCAAGAAAGTTCTATTTTTAGAAGCCGCGTTGAAACAATCCTGCGAGATAATCCAACTCTTCCCTGCTCTCTTCAATCGCTAACGCTTCAAACCAAATCGCTTCGCTGTAATGCTCTGCTTTCATAAACAGTCGGCAACCTTCAAAGTCGATCAGCCAAGAGTGAATGTCCGCATCCCACTGCTTTTCCACCACAGTAGCAGAAAGCAAACTAACTAAACGCTCACCTAAAGCAGGAAAGCTATCAAGGTCAAAGCTCGGCGCGGTAATGATTAAGCGCCCTTCTTGTGCCATGTAGTCCGCTAAGCCAAATTCCTTTTGCATCTTGGTTCCTTATCCGTGGTGAGTAATGTGTTCTTGAATCAAATCGAGGAATGGGTCGGCGTACTTCTCTAGTTTGCGCTGACCAACACCGCTGACTGCCAGCATTTCGCCGTAAGACGTTGGCAGAATTTCCGCCATATCAATCAGAGTCGCATCACTGAAGACCACGTATGGTGGCAAACCATCTTCATCAGCAATCGACTTACGCAGCTTACGTAACTTAGCAAACAGCTTTTTGTCGTAGTTCTTGCTGGTCAGTTTGTCCGACTTCGCCGCGCGTGCTGCGGTGTCTAAACGCGGAACCGCTAACTCCAGAGTCACATCGCCACGCAGCAGCGGACGCGCCTCTTCGGTAAGTTGCAGCGTTGAGTTACGCGTGATGTTTTGAAACAACAGCCCTTTGTGGATTAACTGACGGAAGATACTCACCCAGTAATCGTGGCTGTGATCGCGCCCTATCGCGTAGGTAGAAATCTTATCGTGCCCATTTTCACGTACACGAATGTTTTGCATACCACGTAGCACCTCTACCACGTAGCCCATACCAAAGCTCTGATTCACTCGGTACACACAAGACAACGCCTTACGTGCTTCTTCTGTTGCATCAAAGTGCTTCGGTGGATCTAAGCAAATATCACAGTTGCCACATGGCTTCTCACGATACTCACCAAAGTAATTTAATAGCACCTGACGACGACAAGTTTGCGCCTCAGCAAAGGCACTCATCGCATTCAGTTTGTGGGTTTCCACCTGCTTCTGTGGACCATCGTCTTTCTCATCCAACATACGACGCAGCCAACTGATGTCCGCTGGGTCATACAACATCATCGCTTCGGCAGGTAGACCATCACGCCCTGCACGACCCGTTTCCTGATAGTAAGACTCGATGTTGCGCGGGATATCAAAGTGAACCACAAAACGCACGTTTGGTTTGTTGATGCCCATACCGAATGCCACGGTCGCCACTACAATTTGGATGTCATCACGTTGGAAAGCTTCTTGAACGTAAGCGCGCTCATCAGCGTCCATACCGGCGTGATAACCAGCAGCACGAATGTGGTTGTTGCACAGCTTCTCGGTCACCATCTCAACTTTCTTACGGCTACCACAATAGATGATGCCGCAGTTACCCTTTTGGGTTTCAAGATAACGAACGATTTGCGAAACCGGCTTGTGCTTCTCAACTAAGTTGTAGCGAATGTTAGGACGGTCGAAGCTGCCTAGGTAAACCTCTGGATTATTCAGTTGCAGACGTTCAAGAATATCTCGGCGCGTTGCGTCATCTGCGGTCGCCGTCAGCGCCATAAATGGCACATGGGAAAACTGCTGCTTAAGTTGACCAAGCGCGGCATATTCTGGACGGAAGTCGTGTCCCCACTGGGAAATACAGTGCGCTTCATCGACGGCAATCATCGATAGCGGCAAGTTTTCCAAGCGCTCAATGAAATCACGCATCAATACGCGTTCTGGCGAGACGTACACCAACTTAAGATGACCAGTGTGCATGCGGTTATACACGCTGAGCAGTTCTTCACGAGGCATGGTCGAGTTAATGCATTCAGCCGCTACACCGTTGGCTTTAAGCTGGTCCACTTGGTCTTTCATCAGCGAAATAAGCGGAGAAATCACCAAAGTAATGCCAGAGCGAACCAAAGCAGGGATTTGATAACACAGCGACTTACCGCCACCAGTAGGCAGGATAACTAAGCTGTCGCGACCTTCTACCGCAGCATCAATCACCAACTGCTGACCATCACGGAACTCTTGGTAACCAAACACATCCTCCAACACACGTTGAGGCGTTACAGGCGAATCAGATTGTTCGGCTAACAAGGTCGAGGTCATGAAAAGTCTCAGATTGGGTCTTAAAAAAGAGGTGCTTATGCATACCACTGGCACACAAAGTGAGGGCACATTGTAATGGGGTTTCATGGTGAATAAAACCGCAAATTGTTAGGTGTTTCGCATCACGACTCGTATACTGATTTTCTGCTCTATAAAACACACAATTAGGTGACACTTCATGACACCAGAAGACGAACAACAACGCGCGCGGCAAGGTATCTTGCTAGCGATTGGTGCGTATACCATGTGGGGCATTGCGCCGATGTACTTTAAGTCCATCGCACAAGTATCTCCTTTGGAAATTCTAAGCCACCGAGTGATATGGTCTTTCTTTTTGCTTGCTGCACTCCTCCATTTTGGCCGTCACTGGCGCTCGGCTTACCACATCGCGAAAGACAAAACGAAAATCGCTTACCTGATCGCAAGTTCCATGCTAATTGGCGGTAATTGGTTGATTTTCATTTGGGCGGTAAACTCGAATCATATGCTCGACGCCAGCTTAGGTTATTACATTAACCCACTGATCAACGTCTTACTCGGGATGGTCTTCCTTGGTGAGCGACTGCGTAAATTACAGTGGTTCGCGGTTGTATTGGCAGGTTGTGGCGTACTCGTTCAACTGATTGTATTTGGCTCCGTACCTGTTGTTGCGATGGCGTTAGCAATGAGCTTCGGCTTTTATGGCTTATTAAGAAAGAAAGTCAGTGTCGATGCAAAAACTGGCTTGTTTATCGAGACATTACTTCTACTGCCAGTGGCCGCTGTTTATTTGCTTTTTATTGCCGATACACCAACCTCAAATATGCTTACGAATCCACTTACGTTAAATAGTTTGTTGATCGCGGCTGGGGTTATAACAACCCTGCCACTGCTGTGCTTTACGGGTGCAGCAACAAGACTCAAATTATCGACTTTGGGCTTTTTCCAATATATAGGCCCAAGCTTAATGTTTTTACTTGCAGTATTGATGTATGGCGAACCCTTTACCATGGATAAAGCGATCACTTTCGTCTTTATTTGGGGAGCACTAGTCGTGTTTAGCTTTGATGGATTACGTAATAACCGTCGCTCACGCCGAATCGTTCAGCCACAGTGATCGTTTTTTACAAGACAAGTTAGAAATTGCCAGATAAGCTTGGTCATAATGTGACCAAGCTTTTTTATTTAATGGAACATATTCAGTACTACGCAACCGACCATGACAACTTGAGTCTAATAGAGGCGAAATACCAGAAATTTGCTTTTCAAAGGCATTACCATCTGGATTTTCATCTCGGCCTGATCACGCATGGTGCGCAGAAGTTCCAATACCAAGGTAACAGCCACCAAGTTGGTCACGGGCAAATTGTGATTATGCCGCCGGATGAGCTGCACGACGGGCAATCTAAGCTCGAGAGTGGCTACGAAGTAAATGTGTTTGCGATCGAACCTCATCTATTGAGCGATCTGGCTGATCTTAAGCAAAACGGTCAAATAATACACTTCAACGAACTGATCATCTCGGATCCGCAGATATTTTCACAACTTAGTAACTTACACGGGCTGCTTCGTCGTGAAAACCTCAGCCAACTCACCAAAGATTGCCTTCCTTTTGAAGGATTTAACCAACTTTTTGATCGCTACGGATCGCTTGAGCGACAAAAAGTGGTGCCGCTAGGAAACCAATCGCTTGGGACGTTAAAAGATTATCTAATGGCTAACCTTGACCAAGCGGTGCGTTTGGATTCACTTTCAGAGCTGTGCCAACTGAGCCCAACTCAGTTCCAGCGCCACTTTAAAGCGCAAACTGGCATGACGCCTTATGCATGGTTCGCACGCCTGCGCCTTGAACAAGGCATGAAGTTACTGCAAGCTGGTCAATGTGGTACCGACGTCGCTCATCAAATCGGTTTCTATGATCAAGCGCATTTCAGCAAAGCGTTTAAACAGACCTACGGCGTTTCCCCTTCTCAAGTGGCTCGTTAATTTCATTTACCGAGAAAGCTGTCAGTTTTTTACAAGCGCCACAGGTGACTTACCACGACAATAGCCGCATTGGTTAAATTTGAGATGTGTTATGAATGAATCCACCATATTGCTGACACTCGCCAGCATTCATTTTATTGCCCTAATGAGTCCAGGTCCGGACTTTGCGCTGGTCGTACAAAATGCGACGCGTCATGGTCGTCAAACTGGCTTGTACATTGCGTTGGGATTGTCCGTCGGTATTTTGCTGCACTCTTTGTTCAGCCTGACAGGTGTGAGTTTTGTCGTCCACCAACACCCAGTGCTGTATTCCGTGGTACAACTGCTCGGTGGTAGTTACCTGCTCTACTTAGGAATTGGCGCATTGCGTGCCGTGATCTCGATGATCCAAAACCCACTGACGGATCAACCTAAGAAGCAAAATAACCTAGTGATCAGCAATAAGCGTCAAGCGTTTGCTAAAGGGTTTGCGACCAACATTCTTAACCCAAAAGCCCTGGTGTTCTTTGTCAGTTTGATGTCGAGTTTAGTCCCAGCAGGTATGTCGATTACTGGCAAAGGTATTGCACTGGTCATCCTGTTTGGCTTGTCGCTATTCTGGTTCTCTAGCCTTGCATGGATGCTGTCGACACAGCGCTTACAGCGTAAATTGCAACAAGCGGGTATCTACATCGACGGTCTATGCGGCGTGGTATTTACTCTAGTGGGCGGCAGTATTCTATACCAAACTATCAATACTTTTATCGGATAAAGTACTGATTTAAAAGCGTAGCACAATCGACATTTCTAAGATTGCTGACTCGACGTGACTCTCCATAACTGCCAAGCTCAAAGCACAAAACTGGCAACATGGAGAGTCATCATGCATTGGACGTTCAACCGACTCGTGACCACGGGTCTTTTTCTTACTTCCCCACTAATCTTATCTACCTCAGTCTTTGCTAACCAAGCAGCAGATGCGGTTGCGCCGGAGCACAGCACTGGCTTCGAGCAAAAACAATTGATCAAAGCGAAAGATTATATGGTTACCGCTGCTAACCCAATTGCAACCCAAGCTGGTGCGGATGTTATTGCCCAAGGTGGTAATGCTATTGATGCTATGGTTGCCGTGCAGCTGATGCTGGGCTTGGTAGAACCGCAATCATCAGGTATTGGTGGTGGCGCCTTCTTAGTGTATTGGGACAGTGAGAAACAAAAACTAACTACGTATGATGGACGCGAAACCGCACCGCTCGCCGCGACGCCGAAACTCTTTTTAGACGAAAAAGGACAACCCCTACAATTTTACGATGCGGTTGTCGGCGGGCGCTCCGTTGCCACTCCTGGTACAGTGAAACTGCTGTGGGACACGCACCAGAAATACGGCAAGTTGGAATGGAAGAAGATCATCCAACCTGTGATTACCTTGGCTGAGCAAGGTTTCGAAGTCAGTCCTCGCCTCGCGAGTCTGATTGAGAAAGATACTAAGCGCCTATCACGCTTCCCTGCGACTAAGGCTTACTTCTTCAATCCAGACGGCTCACCAAAAACCGAAGGCACGTTGTTGAAGAACCCTGAATACGCGCAAACTCTGACGGCAATTGCAGAGCAAGGGGCAAAAGCTTTCTATCAAGGCGATATCGCTACAGACATCATCAAGACCGTACAGAATGCACCGGGCAATCCTGGCGTATTGGCACAACCTGACTTTGATGCGTTCCAAATCAAGCAACGTGAACCGGTTTGTGCGGCTTACCAAAGCTATGACATCTGCGGCATGGGACCACCTAGCTCTGGCGCATTGACGGTTGGACAGATTCTCGCGATCACCGAGCAATACGATCTTAAAGGTTGGGGAGCCGAAAGCGCAAAATCATGGCAAGTGATCGCCGATGCATCGCGCCTTGCGTTTGCGGATCGCGGTAAGTACATGGCTGACCAAGATTATGTGCCAATGCCAACCGAAGGCTTGCTTGATAAAGATTATCTCAAACAACGTGCTGAGCTCATTCAAGTCGGTAAAGCCTTGAGTAAGGTTGAAGCCGGCAACCCTCCTTGGTCGCACGCGATGAACTTAAGCATGGACCAATCGATCGAGCTGCCTTCCACCAGCCATTTCAATATCGTCGATAAGCAAGGCAATGTGGTTTCAATGACAACAACCATTGAGAACGCCTTTGGCTCACGCTTGATGGTACGCGGCTTCTTGCTCAATAACGAACTGACCGATTTCTCTTTCCGCACGCATCAAGATGGTGTGCCAATCGCGAACCGCTTAGAACCGGGAAAACGCCCACGTTCATCCATGGCACCAACCATTATGATGAAGGATGACAAGCCTTACATGGCAATTGGCTCACCGGGTGGCAGCCGCATTATTGGTTACGTCGCACAAGCCATTATCGCCCATACGCAATGGGATATGGACATCCAAAGCGCGATTAATCAGCCACGATTGCTGAACCGTTTTGGCACCTTAGATATTGAGCAAGGTACCGCCGCAGAGGGCTTACAGCCTGCTCTGGAGAAGATGGGTTTTAAAACCGATGTTCGGGATTTGAACTCTGGTCTGCATGCGATACGCATAACAAAAGACGGTCTTGAAGGCGCTGCGGATCCAAGACGTGAAGGTGCCGCTATCGGGCAGTAAGAGTCTTTCGCTCGACCCCTTGTGCGAGATCTCTCACAAAGGGTTGAGCAAACCTCTCTTTTTTAATGGTAAAACCGTACAACAAAGATAATAAGCCATTGAATTTAATACTTATGTATCTTTTTTGAACGCTAAGAGTGTAAAAAAATGTGAGATTAGCCCGTTGTTGGAAATCGTTAAACACGTAATATTAAACCTGTCGGAAGGATGCTGACACGGAACAGGAAACACCACGGACTTGGTGAACTTCAGGAAGAAGAAACGGTTATTCAGGATGAATAGTCGAGCATGGATTGCAAAATTGGACATTGAACGAAATCAATAGTGACTAGGATGGTTGCTACTAAGGACGGGAAATGGACACCTCTGGACGAGGCAAGGATTTGAACATCAGGATGATGTCAGGGACACCGCTCAGGGAACAAGTGATGAGAGCTAACGAGGATAGTTAGCAGACCAGGATAAGGTCACTAAGGACACCGCTAGGAAGGCGACGTAAGGATTAAGCTGACGGATTCAGCACACTATCATGGATTAGATGCATGGAGCACTCTTAGTAGCTGGATTGCTGCGAGTAAGACTATAACCCCGATGGGCGCAAGCCCTCGGGGTTTTTCTTTGCCTAAAGTTTTTCTCAGTAGATCTGCTGAAAACAGGCATTCACCCACAACGCCCACCTTTCACTTCAAACGGCATCGTTAAGTCGCGCTTTTGTACTCCATTTATCATTCCATTTTTTACTGCGTTAGCGACACCAAAACTGCACAAACAAAAAGAGCCGCCGAAGCAGCTCTTAAGTTGATGATACCAATCACAGTAAATAAGGATCAGAAATAGCGTAGGGAAAATGCTTGAGAACAAGGCGCAATTTTTCGATAAGTAGTTATTCTACAATCAAAAATTGCAACGCAGTTATCGAGTATTTTAACAAGCTAGAATGACCAGTTATTTACTAAGATTGGTATGAGTTTTGGTCAAGTCTTACAGTTTCTCTAGTCGTGCGTAAGCAGTTACCAACCATTTGATGCCTTCACCGTTAAAGGCAATCTGTACACGGCTCTGTGGACCACTGCCTTCGAAGTTGATGATGGTGCCTTCACCAAACTTTGGATGCATCACACGAGAACCTAGCGTAAAGCCGGTTTCATTAAAGCTCTCTTTCACAACAGTTTGGCTAAATCGACCACTGCTTGAAGGACGGCTAACTTGCGCCTTCATTCGTACTTCATCTAAACAAGTTTCTGGCAGTTCACGGATAAAGCGAGACGGTTTATGGTATTTATCCTGACCGTACAAACGACGCATTTCAGCATAAGTGATGTACAGTTTCTGCATTGCACGGGTCATGCCTACGTAACACAGACGGCGTTCTTCTTCTAAGCGCCCTGCTTCTTCTGCCGACATTTGGCTTGGGAACATGCCTTCTTCCACACCGACCATAAACACCAATGGGAACTCTAGACCTTTCGCACTGTGTAATGTCATGAGCTGAACCGCATCTTCAAATTCGTCCGCTTGTCCTTCGCCCGCTTCTAGTGCTGCGTGGGTTAGGAATGCCGTCAGCAGTGACATGTCTTCGGCTTCTTCTGGTTTCTCGAATTGGCGAGTTGCGGTCACCAATTCCTCCAAGTTCTCAATACGTGCCTTAGACTTTTCGCCCTTCTCTTGCTCGTACATCGCGAACAAGCCCGAGTATTTAATTACATGGTCAGTTTGGTGATGCAGCGGCATCTCTAAGGTGTCGTCTTCTAGCGCGGTGACAAGCTCGATAAAACGGCTCAGAGCACCAGCAGCGCGACCAGCAAGCACCTTCTCGTCCAACATAGCTACACTCGCTTCCCACATGGTGCAACCACGGTCACGAGCCGCAAAACGGATGGTTTCAAGCGTCTTATCGCCCAAACCACGCGTTGGCGTATTCACCACACGTTCAAACGCTGCATCATCGTTACGGTTGGCAATCAGACGCATGTAGCTCAAGGCATCTTTGATTTCCTGACGTTCGAAGAATCGCATGCCGCCATAGATACGATAAGGCAGACCGGCTTGAATTAACGCTTCTTCCAGAACACGCGACTGGGCGTTGTTACGGTAAAGCATCGCAGCGTCATTCAGAGCACCGCCCTTGTCTTGCCACTCTTTGATTTTGTTCACCGCAAAACGGGCTTCATCTAATTCGTTGTAAGCGCTGTAAACCGAGATAGGCTCACCGACCACGCCATCCGTCCACAACTCTTTACCCATACGCTCGGTGTTATTCGCAATCAGGGTGTTAGATGCTTCCAGAATGGTCTTAGTGGAACGGTAGTTTTGCTCAAGACGAATGGTATTCACGCTTGGGAATTCGAGCGTAAACTTCTCAATGTTCTCGACTTTTGCACCACGCCAACCATAAATCGACTGGTCGTCATCACCTACGATCATCACGTGACACTCAGGACCCGCCATCATACGTAGCCAAGCATATTGAATGTTGTTGGTATCTTGGAACTCATCCACCAAGATGTGCTTAAAGCGTGCTTGGTAGTGTTCACGAACGAACTTGTTATCACGCAGTAGCTCATGTGCGCGCAGCAAGATCTCCGCAAAATCGACTAAACCAGCACGGTCACACGCCTCTTGGTAAGCGGTGTACAACTGTAGATATGTCTTGGTCACTGGATCATGGTACGCATCAATGTGCGACGGACGCAGACCTTCGTCTTTCTTACCGTTAATCCACCATGCCACTTGGCGTGCAGGCCATTGCTTCTCATCGAGGTTTTGCGCTTTGATCAAACGCTTTAGCAGACGCTGCTGGTCGTCACTGTCAATGATTTGGAAATCTTCCGGTAGCTTCGCATCAAGATAGTGTGCACGCAGAATACGGTGACAAATGCCGTGGAAAGTACCATTCCACATACCGCCTGCACTGCCCATCATTAGCTCTTCGATACGTCCACGCATCTCTGCCGCCGCCTTATTGGTAAAGGTTACCGACATGATTGAAAACGGAGAAGCTTGCTCGACCGACATCAGCCAAGCGATACGGTGAACAAGAACGCGTGTCTTACCACTTCCTGCGCCAGCAAGAACGAGCAAGTTTTCTAGAGGTGCTGCAACGGCTTCACGTTGTTTATCGTTCAAACCGTCGAGTAATAGAGATGGATCCATCATGATGAGAGCTACTGGTTATTTATACATAAAAACCGATTATAACCTAAACAACCGGGTGCTGTTTAGACAAAACTTGATAAAAAAATCGATGTTTTTTTGCCCAACACATCAATTAGTTATACCTATTTGACCCTACAAACCTATTTACTTCAGAAATTTTTCTGAAAGTTTTTTAGCCAGTTTCCTATCTTTTAAGTTAAGCAAGTTGATAACAAAAACGCCAAAACAGGCGATTCATCTTGCCAACTTAAAGTAAAGGAAATCATTCAGAGGAATTTATTATGAAAAAGTCGAATCTAGCTGTTACTGCTGCTGTTACTGGTCTTCTAGCTCTTGGTGGCACAATGCTAACTGCAGCTCCAGCTGTCGCTGCTGAAAAAGAAAAGTGCTATGGCGTTTCTAAAGCAGGTAAAAACGACTGTGCAACAAAAAGCAGCTCATGCGCTGGTACTTCTAAAGAAGATAACCAAAAAGACGCATTCGTAGTCGTACCAAAAGGTCTTTGTGACAAACTCGCTGGCGGTAGCACTTCTTCTTCATAATCTTTTATCGCTAGCTATTGTGAGGATGCGTTGACGCTCAACCAACGCAAAGCCAAGACGCATCCTTCTCTTCCCGCACGATTTGAAAAGGAGTTTCACGTGAAACACCACACCTTCCACGACCTTGTTGGAGTTGGATTAAGAACCCCTCACCTCGATTACTTTAGCCAAAACCAACCCGAGTTGTCTTGGTTAGAAATCCACAGTGAAAACTATTTCCAACCCAATGCAACAGAGCGCCATCAGCTACAAACGCTTCGCGAGCAATATCAAATTAGCTGCCACGGTATTGGTTTGTCGCTAGGTTCGGTGGAACGTGTTAGTCAAAAGCATCTTGCGCAACTTAAAGCACTGATTAACTCAATCGACCCAATCCTTGTTTCTGACCATTTAAGTTGGAGTGAAAACGGCGGTCACTACTTTAATGACCTGCTTCCACTTCCGTATACGGAAGAAGCGCTCAACGTGTTCACTCGTAACGTGAATGAAGTGCAGGAATATTTGCAACGCGAGATCTTGATAGAGAACCCATCTAGTTATGTGAAGTTTCAACATTCGACCATCAGCGAATGGGAGTTTCTTACCGAAGTGCAAAAGCGCACTGACTGTCGTTTATTGCTCGATCTAAACAATGTTTATGTTTCGGCGTTCAACCACGGTTTTGATTGCGACACATGCCTAGATGCGATTCCAGCCGACAAAGTGGATGAGATTCACTTGGCAGGTTTTACCATCAAACAACTCGACAAAGGTGAGATATGGATTGATACCCATAGCCGCCCAGTTAGTGATGAAGTTTGGCAACTGTTCGCGCAGTGGACAAAAAAACACGGTCCACGTCATACGTTGATTGAATGGGATTTGGATATCCCCGCGCCAGAAGTCTTGCTCGAAGAAGCACAGAAAGCATCGCAACTACTGTTGCAAGGCACACTTCCAAGTGAACAAAGCGAACCAAGGAAGGCATCATGAATCTAGCCACCTTACAAAGCCAGTTTGCTAAAGCCCTACACTATCAAGCACTCGGTGAAGATTGCGATATTGCCAGTGATACGTTTACCGCTGATGAACGCATGCAGATTTACCGCAATAACTTTATCGTCAGCTTAAGCGAGGTGTTATCCGCGACCTACCCGATGGTTGAAGCGCTGCTTGGTGAAGAATGCTTTGAACAGATAGCTCGCCAGCATGTTCTTTCTTACCCATTAGAAGAAGGAAATGTGGTGCATTATGGCGAAGGCTTTCAAGACACCATCATGCAGTTCAGTCAGGTGATCGCAAAAGCACCTTACAGCCCTGAAGTCGCACGCTTCGAGTGGCATATCGACCTAGCTCGTCAAGCACAGTATGAGCAATCCAATGCAGCGGAATTAAAACCGCTTGCGTTACTTGGCGAAGTGAGTGAAGAGCAACAACCCACTTTAGTCTTACACCTTAAAAAGGGCTGCCGCAGCTTTGACTCCAACTACGCAGTATTCGATCTATTTAGCGCGATTCAAACTGGGCAATTCGAACAACTTAATATCAACCAATTACAGCAAGGTGTCATCTCGATTCAAGCCAATGGAGAAGCCTTGTGTCACGCACTCGATGCTGATGTGTTCCAACTGCTGCAATGTTTAGAGCAGAAGCAGAGTTTGAGCGAAATACCTGAAGTTTTACTCGCTCATCTCAATCGCATCATGGCACTCGATATTGTTGACGGCTTTACATTGCAATCAATCTAAGGAGCACTCTATGAAGGATACGGTTAAAAACTTAGTGAATCGGTATGACGATTTAATCAGTACCTTACAAGCTGGCTTTGTCCCTTTACTACTTCTCTTTTGCCGCTTTTGGGTTGCTTGGGTGTTCTTCAATTCAGGACTAATCAAAATCTCGTCTTGGGATAGCACGTTGTACTTATTTGAGCTGGAATACCAAGTGCCAATCTTGCCATGGGAATTGGCGGCTTATTTAGGTACGGCTGCGGAGTTGGTTCTACCGGTGTTCTTGGCACTGGGATTGATTACCCGCCCGATGGCAGCAATTCTGTTTGTGTTCAACATCATCGCAGTGATCTCTTACCCACTGTTGTGGGAGAAAGGTTTTTATGACCACCAACTTTGGGGATTGATGATTCTTATCGTAATCGTATGGGGGCCAGGACCGCTGTCTTTGGACCACATCCTGAAAAAGAAAATGACGAGCTAAAAAAATCCCCGCATCATGCGGGGATTTTTTATTATTTATTCAAGTAAGCCAGTAGCTCTTCTGCTGAGATACCTTGCTGAGCGAGGTCTTTTGCCATCTGCTCGACTTGTTCATCTTTGCGTGACTCAATCACTTGCTGAAATTGGTACACGATATCACGCAAAATTGGCAGAGGTACTTGTTTAGCCGCACTACGAATACGCTCGGAGCTTTGATTACCCAGCTCATTAAGCAACTTGCCAAACATCACCTTTTCTGGTGAATCTTCCATTTGCTCTAGAATACGAGCCATTTCATACGTGGTTAACGACATTACTTTTTGAGTTCCGTTATGGTGTCAGGAAAAGTCTGAGTGACAAATATACACGCCTTACTTACATTGGAAAATACTAAATTACACTGATTTACGCTTTCGCAAAGCTCGAGTGCCAGTTCTTCCCTGCTTTTGTAAACAGAACGACCAACGCAGGTAATAGGACCCACATATGAATTGCGATCAAGGTTTGTGGATCCAGAGATAAGCGTTGCAGTGTACCCACCAACAAACCAGAGCCACTCATTTGGAACAATCCAAGCAGTGCAGCTGCCGTGCCCGCCTTATCACCAAACGGTTCTAACGCTTTCCCTGCCGCTGCACCCAGAATGAATGCAAAACCTACAGAAGACATGAAGATAGGTAGCATGAAAGAAAGCGCGGTATTCTGACCATTCATCACTAGCATGATCACACCTGCGAGACCCAGAGTTGAGATCCCGGTGACCAAGGTGTTGTGAGTTCCAACGCGCTCCATAAACTTAGGCGCCAGCATACATGCCGCAATGTTTATCACCGCATTTACACCAAACCAGAAAGTGAATTCATTCATCGACAGCCCCATCCCCGTCATCAATACCGACGGTGCTGAGGTAACGTAAGCAAGAATAACCGCCATCGCCATCAAGCATAATGACGCATGGAAAACAAAAGATGGTGTGCTAAGCACTGCCCAATACCGACTAAGCTTAAACACGGCTTGCTTTTCTGTTGACGGGTTAGTCTCTTTCATCATGAAAAACATCAATGATCCAGACACCACAGCAAAACCAGCCATAAAGCTAAAGTTAGCACGCCAGTCAAATTGCTGAGTTAACCAGCTACCTAGAATTGGAGCTAAAGCCGGAATAAAACAAATCGCACCGTTAAGGTAGCTGATCATTTTGCCGCTTTTTTCCGGGCCAAAAATATCGCGAACTGTTGCAAAGGCTGCTACCGATGTCGCACACGCACCTAAGCCTTGTAGCAGTCGGGAAACCAACATCCACTCAATATTTTGAGCACTCCACGCCAATAAAGCGCTCATCGCGTAAATGGTGATACCGCCCAATGCAACAGTTCGACGTCCGAGTTTATCTGCTAAGGGACCTGCGAATAGCTGACCAACACCCATAGCAAATAAGAACCAAGTGATCGTGTCTTGTGCTAGCGCATTATCGACCTGAAAAGTGGAAGCAATAAGAGGTAAAGCAGGTAGATAAATATCAATCGCTAAAGGACTGAAAAGAACCAAAAGGGTCAATAACGCCATCTGTTTTTTACTATTAGAAAACTGGCTAGACACACAACACTCCGAATTGGATAAAGAACTTTGGGTAAAGCTTAATCATCTGATGATATGAATGGAAATGATGTATAATCATGAGCATTATTCCTCAGAGGAAACTCACTGTGAACGTCGAAAAACTGGCTCGTATCGATTTAAATCTATTGGTCTGCTTTAAAGTGCTGATTGAAGAGTTAAATGTCACTCGTGCGGCCCACCGATTGTGCTTAAGCCAATCCGCCGTAAGTAAATCACTGGCTAAACTGCGCATTCAATTTGATGACCCGCTTTTCACTCGAAACTCACATGGATTAACACCTACGCCGCGCGCATTGTTTCTTAAACCGAAACTGGATCTGTTGATAAATCAGTTAGAAGTGCTGACTCAACCCGAAGAGTTTTCTCCGCAAAGCAGCGAATACCGTTTTCAAATAGCAGCGGTAGAGAGTGTCTACCCTCTCATTCTACCCCATTTCTTACCGGCGATTTTTCAACAAGCACCTGGCGTGACAATTAGCACACACCCGTGGTCGGATAATACATTTAAAATGCTTCAACGCGGCGAACTGGATTTAGGCTTAACTGGAAAAGATATCGATATAAACGATGCCAAGCTGACTCTTCAACCACCCGATGACATTTGCGAGTTGGAAATTTATCGTGATTACCAAATGTGCATTATTCGCAAAAACCACCCTGCGCTAAAACAACCTTGGAATCTGGAAGCCTATCTCGCCCTACGCCATGTACAAGTACGTTGTGATGGCAACGACCGTTGGTTGCTGGATTATCGCCTTGCAGATATTGGCGCCGACCGCGATATTGCCGTCACTGTGCCCGACTTTAACAGTGCCGCAAGTTTATGTTCATACACCGACTTTATCTTTACTGCGCCAAGTCATTTTGTGCAACTTGCGGCCAAACAGCTTGATTTGGTCGTGCTGCCACTACCGTTAGAATTCCCACCTATGGCTTACACTTTATTCTGGCACCGAGACAGAGAAAACGACCCTGCATTAGGCTGGCTACGTACGATGATCACACAAAAAACCGATCACCTTAGATAAAAACACCGCGCTCAATTTGCGCTTAGCGGCTAAAATGAGTAGCTTAACTGTCGTAGTCCTTTTTGGCTCATCTATGGCCTAGTTGTACTCCGACTCTATTGAAGTGATTGCGAACCTCAATGGAATCGTAAACTGCATGAAGCAGATGGAAACAGCTCCCACACCTGAGCATGAAGGAGCGGTAATTTGAAGGAATAACACAGATGCACAACGATACCCAAAGCCGCGTGAATGCAATTCGCGAATGGCTAGCACAACATAATATTGATGCCCTACTTGTCCCTCATGAAGACGAGTACTTGGGTGAATACGTACCAGCGCACAACGAGCGTTTACATTGGCTAACTGGCTTTACCGGTTCTGCTGGTGCTGCGGTAATCACCAAAGACAAAGCCGCTATCTTTGTTGATGGTCGCTACACAGTACAAGTAACAAAGCAGGTTCCTGCTGATCTATTCGAATACCGTCACTTGATTGAAGAGCCTGCACTAGATTGGATTAAAGACCATCTTGCAAATGGCGCGTCTGTGGCAATCGACCCTCGCATGCACAACTCTGCTTGGCTAGACATGGCACAAGCAAAACTTGCAGGTGCCCTTGAGCTTAAGATTCTCGATAGCAACCCAATTGATGAACTGTGGCACGACCGCCCTGCTCCTGTGGTTTCTGATGTTCGCCTAATGGCAACAGAAACAGTTGGACAATCAAGTGAAAGCAAACGCCAAGAAATCGCAGAGCTCGTGAAAAAAGCCGGTGCAGACAGCGCAGTGATCACAGCACTTGATTCTATCTGTTGGTTGCTCAACGTTCGTGGTCTAGATGTCTCACGTCTACCAGTTCTGCTTTCTCACGCGATTCTGCATTCAGACTCAAGCGTGGAATACTTCCTAGATCCTGCTCGCCTACCTGCTGAGTTTGACGCTCATGTTGGTGCCGGCGTGACGGTTCATCACCCAGAAGCATTGCAAGCACGACTAGAAAACCTAACTGGCAAGAATGTACTGGTTGACCCTGCGACAAGTAACGCGTGGTTTAAGCTGGTTCTACAAAACGCTGGCGCATCTGTGGTGAGTAAAGCTGATCCATGCCTAATGCCAAAAGCAGCAAAGAACGCAGTTGAAATCGCAGGCATGAAAGCATGTCATATCCGCGATGGCGTAGCGATGAGTAAGTTCCTGTCTTGGTTAGATGCTGAAGTCGCTACTGGTAACCTGCATGATGAAGCGACGCTGGCAGACAAACTGGAAGCGTTCCGTAGCGAAGAACCGACACTTATGGATCTTAGCTTCGATACTATCTCGGCAGCAGGTGGCAACGCGGCGATGTGCCACTATAATCACGAGAACCAACCTGAACCTGGCAAGCTAGAACTGAACACACTTTACCTAGTGGATTCAGGCGGTCAGTACCTAGATGGCACGACAGACATCACGCGTACCATTGCGATCGGTCAGCCTTCACAAGAGATGATTAAACAATTCACTCTCGCACTAAAAGGTCACATCGGTGTTGCTCGTGCACGTTTCCCGAAAGGCACACGTGGTTACCAAATCGATACGCTAGCTCGTCAGCACCTATGGGCGGAAGGCTACGATTACGATCACGGTACTGGTCACGGTGTTGGTCACTTCCTAAGTGTTCATGAAGGTCCAGCGAGCATTTCGAAGAAGCAAGTCGACGTGCCTCTAACAGAAGGCATGGTGCTATCCAACGAGCCAGGTTACTACCGTGCCGATGCGTTTGGTATCCGTATTGAGAACCTAGAGCTTGTTGTTGAAACCCCAACTAACGGTGACTTCCCTGTTCTGTCATTTGAGTCGCTAACGCGCTGTCCAATCGACAAGCGCAATATCAACGTTGATATGCTAACTCGTCCAGAACTTGCTTGGCTGAATGATTACCATCAGAAAGTATGGGATGAGATCAGCCCACTTGTTGAAGGTGATGTGAAAGAGTGGCTTCGTCAAGCAACGCTACCAGTAGCACACAGCTAGAAGCTAGAAGCTAGAAGCTAGAAGCTAGAAGCTAGAAGCTAGAAGCTAGAAGCTAGAAGCTAGAAAAAAGTAGAGGGTTGATGTTTTGCATCAACCCTCTTTTCTTTACTTATGTTTCACGTGAAACATAACGATGACCAGTGTCTTTATTTGCTGATTAACCAGAATAAGCCGAGTGCCAATCTCGCCATACAGGATCAAAGCCTTTGGCTCGAATCATATCTTCCACAGAACCAGCACTTCGCTCATCACTGATCTCAAACTGCTCGAGTTCAACATCATCCATCGCATAACCACCCGGCTGAGTTTTAGATGCAGCAGACATACTGGTGATACCTAACGGTAATGCATTGTCTCTGAACTTTGGTGATTCACGAGTCGATAATGACAACTCCACTTCTGGATTCAACAAGCGATAAGCGCAGATCAACTGCACAAGCTGTTTATCCGTCATGACTGATTTGGGTTGGAGCGCGCCCTTACAAGGACGTAAACGTGGGAAAGAAATTGAGTAACGAGTCTGCCAATATGTGCGCTCAAGATAGTCCAAGTGCGCTGCCACATAAAAACAATCTGTTCGCCACTCTTCCAACCCTATTAAAGCACCAATACCGATCTTATCGATGCCCGCCTTTGCAAGACGATCGGGTGTATCCAATCGGTATTCAAAATCCATCTTATTGCCACGCAAATGGTGCTCGGCGTAAGTCGAAGGGTGATACGTTTCTTGATAGACCATCACCGCATCCAAACCCAATGTCTTGAGCTCAGCGTATTCGTCTTGATCAAGTGGCTGTACTTCCATCGCCAAATAGTTAAAGCGCTTCTTAATCATCGGCACCATTTCGCGAAAGTATTTCATGCCCACTTTGGTTTCGTGTTCGCCAGTCACCAGCAATACGCTATCAAACTTCATGCGTTTAATGGCTTCAACTTCTGCAGCCACTTCGTCCCTATTCAAAGTACGACGTTTGATTCTATTCTCCATCGAGAAGCCACAATAAGTACAAGCATTGGCACACAAGTTAGAAAGGTACAATGGAATGTAAAGCGACATGGTATTACCAAAGCGCTTACGAGTTGCCGAATATGACAGCTGCGCCATTTGCTCTAAGTACGCTTCAGCCGCTGGTGAAATTAGCGCTTTAAAGTCTTCCAAATCACGCTTGGGTTTATTCAATGCTCGCTCGACGTCTTTTGCCGTTTTCGCATAGATAGACATCGAAATGTCATCCCAATTAAGCTGCTTAAATTGTTCAACGAAGCTCATGTTTTCCTCGCTTATTAGCTAAATCAATCTAGGGCTAAAGCTCATCTAGGAATGACGTCAGTGGACTCGACGCAACCGCATGAGAAACCTTACCAGCAAGTCCGGCTTCATAAGCCATACGCCCCGACTCTACCGCCAACTTAAATGCCTTCGCCATCGCAACGGGATCGCTCGAAGCTGCAATCGCAGTATTAACGAGCACGGCATCCGCGCCCATTTCCATCGCACGCGCGGCATGTGAAGGAGCACCAATACCCGCATCAACAATGACAGGAACATTAGCTTGGTCGATGATGATCTCTAGGAAATCGTGAGAAACTATCCCTTTGTTGGAACCAATCGGAGCACCCAATGGCATGACAGCAGCGCAGCCAACCTCTTCCAATCGTTTACACAGAACCGGGTCAGCATGACAGTAAGGAAGGACAATGAAGCCTTCACGAACCAGCTGTTCAGCGGCTGCAAGTGTCTCAATTGGATCGGGCATCAAGTACTTCGGGTCTGGATGAATTTCCAGTTTTAGCCAGTTAGTACCCAACGCTTCTCGCGCCAGTTGTGCAGCAAACACAGCATCTTTAGCATTCTTTGCTCCTGATGTGTTTGGCAATAAGTTCACCCCCGCTTTTACTAGCGGCAGCAAAATATCGTCTTGTTGGTCATTCACATCCACACGCTTCAACGCCATGGTCGCAAGTTGAGAACCCGATACTTGAATCGCTTCTGCCATTAATCGGCTGCTGGCAAATTTCCCTGTTCCCGTGAACAGTCTTGATTCGAATTGTTTATCACCAATTTTAAGCATCGACTTTAACCCCCTGCGATCGCTTGAAACAAAGAGATGCTATCTCCCTGTGAAAGAACTGTGCTAGCCCACTCACTGCGTGGCACAACATTGTTATTAATTGCAAAAACACAGCCCATTTCAGGCAGCGCAAATTGACTAATGATTTGCTGTAGATTCGACTCACTGGCAACTTGATGTGACTGGTCATTGATGACAATAGTGATCACATCTAAGTCAGCAGCGGTCATTTGTGTTGTTTGTTGTTCTGATAACGTCATTGCTTCCAACTATCTTAATTCTGCCCATTACTCACAAGCTAAATCTGAGCACACACTTGGCACTGTTTATCTTTGCTTATCGCCATGGTTTGCCATTGCAGTTTCAACCCATCAAACAGATGCAACTTGGCAGTCTCGACATGAAACTTTCCCGTCGCCAGTTTTTGAATTGCTGCTATCGCTTGGTAGTTACCAAGTGTGCCGACCACCGGACCGACGACACCGCTCTCACTGCACTTTTGCGTTTGCGGTAATTCGTCGAACGGATACAAACAGCGGTAACACGCTTTACTCTGCGCTTCTTGTTCACTTGGTGTTTGGTAATCAAAGACAGCGAATTGCCCTTGCCAACCAATTGCCGCCGCCGAGATGAGCGGCGTATTTTGCTCGAAACAAACTTGGTTAATTAGCTGGCGCGTTGGCATGTTATCGGTGCAGTCGAGCACCACATCCGCTAGCATCACCTCAAGCTGCAGCTGTGCTTTGTCTAATCGCTTATTAAGAGCGCGAATTTGAACCATAGAATTAAGGTCAGTCAGTTGCTTTACAGTCGCTTTTGTTTTCGCAACTTGGAGGTCTTGTTCGCGATAAATGATCTGGCGTTGCAGGTTACTGCTATCAACTTCATCGTCATCGACCACAACCAATTTACCAACACCCGCTGATGCCAAGTACAAACTCGCTGCGCTCCCTAACCCACCACAACCGATGATCAGCACATGCGATTTGCTCAAACGCTCTTGCCCACTTTCAGCAATTTCAGGCAGAGCTACTTGGCGTTGATAGCGAAGGAACTGCTTATCCGTGAGCATTCTCGCCTCTCTTGGTATGCGCTAATTCACTATTCTGATCAGTAAACGTTAGCTGTCTTTCTTTCATCAGTTGTGCAAAGAACTCAATGACGGACTGAGGTGATTCTGCCAACGTAATAGCTCGCACAACTGCCAAACTAGAGACGCCCGTGCGCCAAACTTGGTCTGCATTAGATTGGTCAATACCACCAATCGCAACCGTCGGAAAGCCAAGCACATAGTCACTTACTTCTTTGTCTTTTGAAGTTCTGAAAGCAGCCTCTGTATTTGTATAAGGAATGCTATCAATCAGCTTTTGATACAAAGCCAAGCGCACCAAACCTTGTGGTTTCGATGGCATCTGTTTTGTGGTGGTTGGGAAAATATGCCCTAGTGCGATGTAGCTAGGATGAATTTGTACGATGCGCAGTAGTTCGTAATAACCATGCGTAGAAAGACCAAGACGAATGCCGGCTCTAGTTATCTGAGCCAAATTCGATTCTTCTATGTCTTCTTGTCCTAGGTGAACGCCATAAGCTCCATGCTTGATTGCCAACTGCCAATAGTCATTGATGAACACTTGTGCTTGATACTGACGACCTAGCTCAATTGCTCGAATGATCTGTTGTTCTAAATCGGCTTGTTGTGGGTTCTTGATTCGCAGTTGAATAGTGTTGATGCCTAATGGCAGTAGACGCTCAATCCAAGCAACATCATCAACGACTGGATAAAGCCCTAGACTTTGCTTAGTTAGAGTTGGAAAGCTAACGCTCTCACCTTGTGCAGACCAACCAACTTGAATACCTAGCCGGTTATCCTCTAGTACAGGTGTGGGGAAATCATCAAATTGGTCAGCCCACTGAGTAGATCTTCCCTCACCAAGGTTGTCATTCGACAGTGTTTCACGTGAAACATTCGCTTGTTGAGTTAGCATTCCTCGAGCAAGTGTTAACGCATCTTCGATAGGAAAATCGAGTACTGTCAGCGTTACTATCCAAGCAAGGTGATGTTCGGGATCGAACATTGCGTTGAATTTGGACTTAACGGAAAGCGCTCTCACTTCGTTGTTAATTGGGTGACGCCAGATATCAAGCTGAAGCACTTTCTCCTTTTCATCGGATACATGCGTATCAGCAATGCCAATATAAATCGCTTTCGACGGTTGCTTAGCACACGCTTCTACCGATAAAGCAGAGCGGTAATAGAGCACAAATGAACTCTCATTCTCAGAGTCATAACCATTAATAAGATCTGTCGTTATGCGTGTGGTCTGTTGGTCGCGAACAAGCTGAATAGATTGAGTTGGGCTCACACCCAACTCAATGTCTTCGATGCTAAAACCCTGTTCTTTCGCCAACAACAAACATTGCTGAACTAAACCAGTCAGTTCAATCAATGATGACGGAATAAGGATTTTGCTCATTAGTCACTTACCTCGGCATGTGCTGCTGGGTGGTATAGCTCGGAACCTGACTCTCTAAATTCTTGCGATTTCTGACGCATCCCCTCAAGAGGGTCATCCAGCATTTTGATTGAGATTGCTTGGTCCGCAGCAACTTGCTCTGTGTCTTTCGCATATTCTCGAACCTCTTGCGAGATCTTCATCGAGCAGAACTTTGGCCCGCACATCGAACAGAAGTGAGCAACTTTTCCAGACTCTTGAGGCAAGGTTTCGTCATGGAAAGCGCGCGCGGTATCTGGATCGAGTGACAAGTTGAATTGGTCTTCCCAGCGGAACTCGAAGCGAGCTTTAGAAAGCGCGTTATCACGAACTTGTGCACCAGGATGTCCCTTCGCCAAATCCGCGGCGTGCGCAGCAAGCTTGTAAGTTATCATGCCTACTTTCACGTCTTCTTTGTTTGGTAAACCAAGATGCTCTTTAGGAGTGACGTAGCAAAGCATCGCACAGCCATACCAGCCAATCATGGCAGCGCCAATACCTGAAGTAATATGGTCGTAACCTGGAGCAACGTCTGTCGTCAATGGGCCAAGGGTATAGAAAGGAGCTTCATGGCAGTGCTCTAACTGTTCTTCCATGTTCTCTTTGATCATGTGCATTGGAACATGACCAGGACCTTCGATAATCACCTGTACGTCGTATTCCCACGCTATCTTGGTTAACTCACCAAGAGTACGAAGCTCTGCAAATTGCGCTTCGTCGTTAGCATCGGCAACCGAACCAGGACGCAGACCATCACCGAGAGATAGTGCGACATCATACTTAGCACAGATTTCACAGATCTCTCGGAAGTGGGTATATAAGAAGCTTTCTTGGTGATGCGCTAAACACCATTTCGCGATGATAGAACCACCACGAGAGACGATGCCAGTAACGCGTTTTGCAGTCATTGGCACATAACGAAGTAGTAAACCGGCATGGATAGTAAAGTAGTCAACGCCCTGCTCTGCTTGCTCAATCAGGGTATCGCGCATCACTTCCCAGTTAAGGTTTTCCGCAACACCGTTCACTTTCTCAAGCGCTTGGTACATTGGCACGGTACCGATCGGAACCGGACTGTTACGTAGAATCCACTCGCGAGTTTCGTGAATATTGCGTCCAGTAGAGAGATCCATAACGGTATCGCCACCCCAACGTGTCGCCCAAACGAGCTTCTCTACTTCTTCCTCAATCGAAGAAGTGACCGATGAGTTACCGATGTTTGCGTTCACTTTGACCAAAAAGTTACGTCCAATGATCATTGGTTCGGATTCTGGGTGGTTAATATTGGAAGGGATAATAGCGCGACCTTCGGCGACTTCTTTGCGCACGAATTCGGCGGTAATATCTTTTGGTAGGTTCGCTCCGAAGCTTTGACCCGGATGCTGTTGATTCAGCACTTCATCGCGATACTTGGCACGCCCCATGTTTTCACGCAGCGCGATATATTCCATTTCTGGGGTAATAATACCTTTGCGAGCATAGTACAATTGAGTCACACAATGGCCATCTTTGGCACGTCGAATACGTGGTAGATTACCGTAACGAAGATCGTCTAGTGTTTCGTCTTCTAAGCGTTCTTTGGTGTACACCGAGCTTACTTCATCAAGTAGCTCAGTATCGGCGCGCTCTTCAATCCACCCTTCTCTCAGCTTTGGTAAGCCATTATAGAGGTCTATGGTGTGCTCTGGATCTGTGTATACACCCGACGTATCGTAAACGCGTACTGGCTCATTAGGTTCGAATATAGGCGCTTCTTTTGTGCCTCCAATAAGGCTATCAGCGAGTGATATTTCACGCATTGGTACACGAATATCTGGACGTGAGCCTTCTACGTAGACTTTGCTTGAATTGGGGTACGGTTGTACCGAGAGTGTATCAATGAACTGTTTTGCTTCCAGTCTCGCTTGTTTGCGACTCGACATAGCATTTTTCCTTGCTTTGTTATACTAGATAAAAAGTAATTGGATAAAAATGCTTGGCGGATAGATGCGACAAGAGGAGTCAAATTAAGGCTAGTTAAAGCTTACGATATTTGCCTGTAACAACATTCGACTTTTGATAGGTCAACCAGAAGGAACTCCGGTGTGAATATCTTCTCTTGTTCCCTTCGCAGATTCTAATCTGATCAGGTTCAACGGATCCCGAATTAACGGTCTCAGCCTTATGGCACTCCGACAAGTGATATCAGTATATAAAAACGGCTTGGTGAAACCAAGCCGACCTGTTCAATTTTTAACTACTTTGCTAGCTGCGCATCAATAATTGAAAGCCTATCCACGCAGCTGAAATACTTAACACGACATTCAACAATACGTTCAATCCCATCTTAAAGAAAGCGCCCTGCTGCATGAGCAACACATTATCCATCGAGAAGGTGGAAAACGTCGTTAGTGCCCCTAAAAAACCCAAGCCAATCACTTGTCGCCAAGGTTCCGTTGCCAAAAGTTCATTATCGAAAGCTGCTATCAATAAGCCCATCATAAATGAGCCAACAACGTTAACGGTTAACGTACCATATGGAAAACCACGCCCCAATAAAATGACACAAAGTTCAGAAATTAAGTAACGAGAACATGCACCAAATGCACCACCCAATGCAATAAAACCCAAAACGGATAGTTGTCCCATAATTCCCCCAGAAAAGTTAATGGCGACATTGTAATCAAATTTACGGCAATAGTGATTATACAATCTTAGAATTCAGCAAAGTATAGCGCTTAAAACTTATCAAGATTTTAAAAGTTACAGGAGTCACTTTACTTCAATGTAACCCATCAAACCCGTCTTCATATGTTCAATTACATGACAATGGTACATCCAACACCCTGGGTTATCTGCAACAAATGCCGCTTTCGCACTGCCGTTTTTTCCAAGTAAGACCGTATCGGTATGAAACGGTTCGTCGAGTTTTTTGCCATCTAACTCAAGAACCGTAAATGTGTGTCCATGAAGATGAATAGGATGATGATATTGGGTGACGTTCTTTAGGTTGAAGATATAGGTTTTTCCCATCTCCAATGTTGAAAGCGGCGCTGGAATATTATCTTTGCTCATTCCCTCCCAAGCCCGTTTGTTCATCAGCCAGAATTTAGGTATCGCTTTGCCCGATTTATCAGCAGGAGTGATCGCGCCCTCCCACTCAAACACATAATCGATTTGCTCTGCATTTTTCAAATCGAGAGCTGGCACAGGGTTGAGAGGTAATAAAGGCAGTTTCTGGTTGTTCGGCAGGTCAGACTCAACAACGTCAAACTCGCACAAAGGGAATGGGAAGCGTCCTTTCATTTGACGCACATAAACACGTTTTCCAACCTTCGGAGCAATCAATCCGATATCTAACCTCATTCCTGGACCAATTTTGTGCTGAGTGAGCTTATAAGGCGTTTTAACAGGATTACCATCTATAGCAATAACCCAAGCCTCTGCCCCTTCTATAGCGATCGGGTAAGTAATGGTGTTATCGACATTAGCAATTCTTAATCGCGTGGTAGCATTCTGCTTCAGCGTATAAACAGGTTCATGCACACCATTGACGCTACTCCACTCTCCGGGAGTCCCCATACGAGCGCTCAAGCGCGGTACCATAAGGTTCTTCCACTGACCTTGTTTGTCTAAATGCCAATTCTTTAGAACTATTTCCTGTTCTTCATCAAATAGAACAGGCTCAGCCTCTTCAACGATAATTAGCCCAACTAAGCCCTTACCAAGCTGCTTCACACTATTCATATGTGGGTGATACCAAAATGTGCCCGCATCTGGTGGTGTAAATTCATAAACGAATGTTTCACCCGGCATGATAGGCAACTGACTTAAGAAAGGTACACCATCCATTTCAATAGGGATTCGCAAGCCATGCCAGTGGATTGTAGTCGGCTCTGAAAGCTTGTTAGTAAACCGAATTATAACTTTCTCGCCTTGGCGACAACGAATCACAGGCGCTGGAATCGAACCATTAAATGCGAGTACGTCTGTGTTAAACCCAGGGACCAATTCTGCAGTAGAAGGCTCTGCAGTGATATCGTATATATATTGCCCCTGCTTATTAGTGCTCCTAGATAGAGAACATGCAGGTAGAACGGCAAGCGCGGAGATTGCTAAGGATGATTGAAGAAAGCGTCGACGAGATATATCCATACATAGTTACTCATTAATCCAGATCGGTTGAGTGTAACTAAATATAAATAGTGATTCCCCTTTATTATTAAAATTTCGGGCCACTGATCATTACAGCTAACTGTAGTTTCGTTCGTTCAGTAGATTAAATGCTGCCAAAGTACAGCAGAAAGCCATACTTACGGGATAAGAGTAGAAATAAGCTGTAATAATGAGAAGAAACCAGATACAAAAAAGGCTCTGACCTAAGTCAGAGCCTGATATGTGGCAGGGGTGGAGAGATTCGAACTCCCAACACGCGGATTTGGAATAAATAATTTCGCTGCATTAAAGATATAACCAATCGCACTAGTCAGTTATGTTGGCATGAGCCATATGGGCAATTTCACAAGCTAATATTTTGGGTAACTTCCACCACGGCATGACATTGCTAGAGCGTATCGAAAATCGCTAACCAGCTACCACCACACTAAGGCTTAGAGCTAAATTTCCGAATATGTCTTTAGCAATGATACATTGCTATAACTCCACCAGCGATTAGTGAAACCCTCCCAGCGAGAATCCTACGAGACTGCCAGAAGACAATGACACTCTGGTAATCACTAATAGTCGAAGCGCTGCACTCCTATCATTAACAGGATCTGAGATTTAGTACGTTGTTAAGTTACCTAGGGAATTGTGATGTATTGCATATCGATTTTGACAACTAATTAGTAGATTGAGCTTTACTAACCTGCTCTACCTGCTCTACCTGCTCTACCTGCTCTACCTGCTCTACCTGCTCTACCTGCTCTACCTGCTCTTCAGTATGCGCAGCGTGATTCATAAGTCTAGGTATATTCCAAGCAAAGATAGACAAGATAATTGAAGCACCAAAAACTAGCAGCATTGCCTTTCTATACAAACATTTATAAGGCTTTGTTCGAGAATCGATAAGATCCTTCACTTCTTTATGTGAAATATGATTTCTTGTTGTATCTTTCCAATGTTCTAAATCACCCAAGGAGAGACTTAAAGTCTGTCTCTCAAAATAAATCCTGATCACCGGACTAAGTAATAGATACACGGAGAGTATTTTGAAAAGCCAATGTATATTTTCAGAGTCCAGTAGATCTTCTTTCCCGATCAGTCGAGAAAACAGCATTATTGCTAAAAAGAAAATTGCAGATAAAGCATCTTTAAATAATCCCGATACTAAATCATTTGTAGACTTAGAATAACCATCGGTAGCAGACTTTATATCTTTTTGGAAGTCAGATATTTCCTTAGCATGAGCTTCCTTTCTATCCTTTATTACAAACTCGTACTTATCTTTAGCTTGCTCCAGAGCTTTAGTTAACTGACTGTATATACTAGGTATAAAACAACAATCATCCGCAAGATCTAGACTAATTCTATCCATCACTAAAAGTAGCCGAACTTGGGTTCTTTCCTCGTAAACCCAAGAAACAACAGATTCCAACAAACCTAGTTGGGCAGTATCGCAAACATGATTATCTGCTACCAATTTCAAACTCAATCGTTTAATACCAGATACAACAATGCTATTCGAACCTAAAAACTCTTTGGATAAAGAAACTGCAAGCAATTGTTCATACGCGTTGTAAAAAGGCTGGGTCAAAGGACATACGTCAATATCCCTAGGTAATCGATAATTTAAAGGTTCACATACTGTTTCAGCCTGACCCACAAAGTGGGTCTGAGCTTTTACATCGTCACTAGAAGGAATATTTATACCACTAGCTACATTAAAAATTGGGGAACTTTGCTTACTCAAGGAGATGATGGATAAACGCTCACCTTTAACATCAACATCACCAAAACCAAGCCAGATGACTATTGGACTTGAAGAGTTTAAGCAGCAATTTCGATCGAAAATGCCGGAAATATTTCTTTGTAGCCAGGTTGAGTAAGCATCTTCTGAAAAAAATAGGTACTGGTTGACCCCTTCCTGAACATCTACTGATATTTCACTATTTAATACATCACCTTTATTTACTACAGCTTTGCAGCGAGCGTTATCAGGAATCTGTTCAAAGACACTCCAGTCATCTTGAAGCTCCCCTTCCCAACGCAGCTTTAAGAAACTAAACCTACTTCTATCTTCGCCATAAATGTCACGAATTTGAGGCGGACAAAAGTTGAACTCGATACGATCATCGAGCTCTAACATATTTGAATGCATTTGCAGTAGTTTTAGCGTCTCTAACATCATTAGGTCATTTCAAACTGAGTGGTTCGAATGGTAATCACCTTCTCACCGTTTTCTTCGTCGATCTTAATGTTATTGTCTGCCAATTCACCTTTGAAGAAAATGGCTACATCCTCACCAGTAACTAACTTACTCTTGCGATTTGCAGACGGTATGGAGTTTGGACGACACTCGAAAACCTGTCCAGATATTTCACTAGTAGTAAGCATATCAATAAGAGAATCCTTACACTCCGTCTGCTGTTGTAGATATATAGCTTTTTGTTGTTGCTGCTCTTCTGTCAGTTCATCCTCTTTTAGCTCTGGCGGGATAAATGAACCAAGAACATGTTCTACGTAACTGTCCGTATCAAATTGGTCGTGAGAGTCAAAGAAAGAAACAGAACGTGCTTTTATATCTGTATGCTTAACATGCGGTGGCAACAAACCCGCAACTTCTTTTGACCAATCAGAAGTCTTTGCAACAGTCTTCTTAGTTAACGACGATGGGTTATCCCTCACAATCACTTGCAAGAAGTTTCGAAAGTAGTCAGAGATAGCCTCATTGGTATCTTTAACTTTATCAGTTTTTCCTCGCTGCAATGCGATTACGTCCCAAGCAAATTCAGTTCCTGGATCTAGAATCGCCCACTTTTGCAAAGCTCTCGGGGTATCGGCCAAAGAGTCAATAATTCGGGTTAAAGATACGATATGTCGACCATTAACTTCATTTCTCTGCTGTTGATATACTGTCGTGAAGTCAATTTTCAGGAAAGAAAGCAACTTATGTCGCTTATCACCAACCAGAACAGATACTACTGCAACAATAAAGATTCCATCACTCATAGTGCGGTTGTGAGCACTAAAAAAACGTTGAGTTAAAACTCGTGATTTAGGGACGAGCGTAGTGATATCTCCTAGGATATCTAGGCAGTCAATTCGACAAGTATTATCTTCAGGGTTAGAAAACAAAAACTGTGTTCCTTCACAGGCTCGACGTATTTGTCGCTCAAAAAACTCCTTCTGCTCCTGCTCTAAAGTCACTTCATCATTGAACGAAGGCTCTTCTAAATCATGACGAATGACATGATAAATAAAATTCTCGATTTGAAGTGATTCAATTACGGTAGGGTTTAAAACTGCCATCTTGCTTCCAGATCTATACGTTACTGTTTTCTACAAATGTTATTACAAGATCATACAGTTTCATACTAGATAGCTCAGATGAGCCATAAAAATCATAGAACTATTAAGCAGGTCACCCTCCGTACTTCTATCACCCAAAATTTCAAACCCTGATAGTAGCAGTCGTAGAGTGCGTGATTACTTCAGCAAGATTGCTACTCTACTATCTTCGGGCAATCCACCAGCACACGGCAGATAAACAACAGCAATCGTTCCACTACATTGCTACCACTGGTTCTGAAATAGAAAGCCAGATCCCTTTCGGAATCTGGCTTAGAGAGTGTTTCGTGATACTACGCAGCGAGTTTTTCAGTATGGTCAAGGTTGTATTCTTCAAGCATCAATACCGCTTCATCAACCTCGTCTGGATGGAAAATAAGCGACATATCTACCATCGGATATTCACGAACAAACCAAGAAAGCAGTGGCAACATGCGACTCGTGATTGGCAACGCTGATTCAAGTAGCTTACGTCCCTTAGCATTGCTCAAGTCCTGAGTGCTGGTTAATTGAATGCCACCATCTGCCAATTTCTCCATCAAGCTTGGGTAATAACCACGAGGAGCGCGATTAGGTGTCTCTGGTAGCCCCCATTTACCTTGAGTGATAGCTCGTAACATCTGCACCTTGAAAATGCCCTCTGAGCCATCTTCTAGGTATTTAACACCTGTTCCCTTGAGATAACTACGAACCTTATAGAAGTCCATCCAATTGTCCCAATCTTCCATCGTTTTTAGACAGTTGTTTACACGCCACTCGTCGAAGTAAGTACGAGCATCTAAACCCTCATCAACGGTATTCCATGGAACCGTATCGAAAGATAGGTGCTCTACCATTCCACCGCTTTTAGGGTGGCGAACTTCCACCATACGAGGGTTTACAGGACGACGCTTGAAGTCATATTCGAGGTTAAGTGTCTGTTCGGTATGGATAGAGACAAGATCCATCTCTTTTAACCATTGGTCACGTGCTGATGCTAAGTGTTTACGTGCGACCTTCTGACCCGGATAACGATCTAAGAACAGCTCAACCATCCACTCATTTTCATCAACGCCTTTCGGTGCTTTTGTCCCTGCTTTAGCACATACCGGTTTTGTATCACCCAATTCAGCAGTCAATTGTCCACGAGTCCTCATAGAGATAATCTGTTTAGCATGGTGCTTTAGTTGCATCATGTCTTCGCCACTGACTTCGGTACAGATCTGCTGGAACCGACGCGCTAATGGACCATCTAAGCATGGCTCTAATTGCTCTTCTGTGGCTTTGCAAAGCCAGCCGTCTGTTGTGGCTGAAATTATCTTAATGTCATCACCGTAACGTTCATTGAGCTTACGTATAACTTCTAACATGGTTGCGCGAACAAAACCTGTAGCATGTGCCGCATAGTGCGCATTAGTCACTGGTGAATAAGGAATTTTACTACTTAAACCTGAAGCTAAATCGAAAGCAGACTTATCACGTAAGCCTTGTCCAACCTTTCCGTAAAGAGTGTTACCAATGAGCTTCCAAAGCTTCTCGTACAGCTCATTGCCCTTTTCTTTATACTTAGCTCGTTGCTTACGAATCGTCTTGGTAAACTCTTTAAACTTAGATGTAGAGCCATTCTTCCACGGGATCACCTGACCATGGAGTATCTCGATCTCTACACCAGCATCATGAGCTAATTGTAGTTCCGGCGCTGTTACGTACGTTTCACCTTCAAGTGGATAGTAGATCCCTCGAAGTGAAGTGCGGCAAGGCAAAAGTCCAAAATTTTCCTTGTCATCATGCTTGAAGCGAACATAAGCAAAGCCCATCTTATGACCGAGATAATCTTCAATATCCTTAGACTCAAACGAATTCAAATAGTCTGCTTCGAGAATATCGACGAGAGCCGTGGTGTAAGCACCGGAAAGGTCGAAATCGTTGTAATCACCGACCTCCGTGGGGCCAAAGTACGCGCCAAAATTAGCGCCACCATAAAATGCGGACACAGCTAGTGCATCGGTATACTCACGGCTCACCGTCTTCGCCAGTTCAACGGAATTGCGGATAGAATTACTTTTAGCATGGTAGTACTGATTCTTGCGCTTCTCATACCCTAAGAACTGATGCATCTCAGCCGCACCACCACATGAATCACGGAACAACGATACACCAAGATTGCCTAATGTCGAAGGTAAGCTATTCAGCTCCAGACCAATATCTTCACGAAGGTCAACCAATGCGAACTTTTGCATTCGCAAGCCATATTCCAAAGCAATGTCCGCATCACGAATCGCGTAACGATTAAACAGACTAGTATCCTTACAATACAGGTCATCCATTCGCTCTATCATGTTGTCCGGTAGCGTCATCTTAGGAAAACCAACCAACTCACCGATCTCATCAAGCGACGCCTTGCTACTCAGCAACATGGTATCGACGAAGCGAACTTTGGTTTCGAAAGCGTTATTTGATGAAGAGTAGAACTTAGTGTTTTCTATTTTGTACTTACTGCGACCGATTGAGTCCAGATCGATACCGTAAGCACCACGACCAGATGTGACAGTACCTTGAACCGTTGTCAGTGCGTTCTTATGGTTCTTGTTATTTTTACCAATGTTCCAAAACTCTTCGAAAGAAGCGATATCGGCACGTAAGAAGTGGGCGTAGATAAAGGTATGCTCAGGCCATTCATCGATGAAACCGCGAGCTTTAGCTTTTATAAGCAACTCTTGGATGAATTTGTCAAAGCTGTCCTTATAACCTTTCTGGGTAAGCTGCTTACGCTTATCCATTTCATCTTCTTTCGACAGACCTTGATCACGACACTGCTTAATCAGTTTCGCCATGTCGGTATGTTTCACGCCACTAAACGACTTATCACCAATGCGAACACTGTAGGAGTAGCAAAGAATATCGTTCTTACCCGTCTCAGGGTTAAATACCCACTCAGAGTCTATCGATATATGAATAGCTTTACCCTTACCACGCATTGAAGCCCACGGAGCAGATTTAATCCCCTCTAAGTATTGATTAATACGTTCATCTATTTCCTTTTTAGATTCCTCACGCCCTCGCAGCTCGGCTTCGAACTTGCTAACTTGATCATCCAAAAGCAACGACTTTGTATCGAAGAATGTGGATTGAAAGAAGTCTTCTAACTCACGCTCGGTTTCTCGCATCAATTGATAGGCTGTTTTTGGGACTGTTTCTAACGTTTTCATCTTTATTTACCCATTCGTTAAGAATAAAAAAGACGAAGTACATCCATTACCGGACATACTTCGTCGGTTATCGGATATAGAAAGATTGGTAATAAAGGGGTGCTCGGAGATGAGACTAGTTTAGGAAATTTCGCGCCCGAAGGACTGATGCTCTGATGAGACTAATGCACGTAGGCAGTGGCTTGCTAGACCGTATTACAGCGATGTTATCCTTACTTAAACTTTGCTGTGCGAGCCCATGACTTAACAAACTTGATTAGTTGCAAATAGCCAATGCTATCGACACCTTTCTTTTCAACGTTGTTATTCATACAGGTACGAACATATTTCATTAAATACGCAGATTGCTGCATTGTTCCGTGTTCATCTTCGTAACTCTCAATACAGTGAACGAGTAGTCCTCCCATTGTTCTGCGGTTACCCTGCGGACAATCTTGACCACATTTTTTGATCATTTCGATTAAGTCTTTCAGTTTTAGAGTGTTCATATCATTTACCTTCGTACGATTAGTGAGTGGATAGGATTTTAGTTAGATCAGGTTGTACAAACTTACCAGCTTCATAAGAAACCAGCGCATCATGTAACGCTTCAGCGACCTTCTCACGGGCTTCTAATTGGGAGATAGGCAGGAAGCTCAATATCGCATCACCCTCACCACGAATCAGAATGCCTTTATGATCTTGACCATTACAGGTCTCGACCGCCTCGATAGTAGAACAACGAACGTGATTACCTTTGCCTAGGTTGATAAAGCTATCTGAGTTGATCACCTCATCAGTACAAGCATCAGCATCGGCAACAGTTCTACCCTCTTTATCTGAAAGCTTTGCGTAGGAAACTTGTCGTCCTTTACCTTCGAGAAAAATAATTAAGTCTTCTAATCGAATAATTGAGGCAATTAGTCTCATAGCTAGTGTGTTGCCATCTAGTGTATGGATGAAACCTTTTCTCTTTGTTTTACGTGTCATTTTTCAGACCCTCCGTTGTTTAAAGAAAGCACATATTAATCTTTCAAAGAATATAATCAACACCCAAACCAAACTCAAACCACTGATTTTAAACGAATTAAACTAAAGGTAATGACTAAAAAACCAAAATAGTGAATAGCTGCATTTTAATAACGACGGGTTGCGCCTTCTTCTTGCCGTAAAAGTTCTTAGAACAAAAAACATACGAAATAGTTCTGAATGCATAAACAGGATGCCATTCGTTAAAATAATTTCTCTTTCTTGTCTGATCGAACAAATATCGACCAGAAAACCTCTTCTTATAGACTGGATACGTCTGAAAAACGTAAAGCTGTACTACTTAGAAGCAACAAAACCAAACCCTGCTACACTAAATTTCAAACATTGTTTTTAGTGCAATGGAACAGTGCTGAATTTAGAACAGAATGAGCACAACAATGACAAAGTGAATCATCGTGACTAGATAATGAAACGAACATCAGCAACACTTCTACATTGCTAATACTGGTTGTGAAATTTATCTTTAATATCTTCTTAACTCGACATATCAAAGCCATAGTCAATACGAACTCTGAGCCATCAACGTAAGAAAAAAAAAAAAAAAAAAAAGAAGCAGAGTTACCCCCACTCCTTCAATCATTAGAGAACGTCTAGCTCATCCAGAACACCACCAATGACAGCGCCAGTAACAAACCCCACAGCTCCCGCAAGAACGATAAATTGAGGGCAAACACGAGATGCAGCAATAGAACTATACTGTGCCCCTTTTAATCCCATTGAAACGCTAGGCTTAAACCAACGCTGCTGAGAGTTAGAATGAAAATGTGTTTTCGCCATAATGTTTTTCCTTTCCTCTAGAAATCTAAAAGGGCGATACCTCTCGATATCGCCCTTAGATAATTACGATTACTACCTAATGAGAGTGACCGCACACCTGACAGCTACCATCATCATAAGCACGCTCACCACATGCAGGGCAGGTTGTAACGAGTGTTGTAATTGATTTAATCGCCATGTTAAGGCTCCTTCTTGTTGGTTGATTGTGGGTGTTGCGGAGCTCATTGATACCTCAGCCTAGAGAGTTCCAATTTCGAAACTGGGATATCGTGAACCAAGCTCCGCAACAAAACTTATTGTGCTTTACCTTTCGGAGTATCTGGGCCGCATTGAGTCACATCCGTAACATGACCATTCATTGTTCCACAGACATCCGCTTTCCATTGCACGATAACTCCGTAAGATGCTGTGTTCTGAATACCTGCCTTGCCATTCCATTGTGGCTCTAGTAGTTCTTTCATTTTCGAGATATCGCCCGGATTACCACCGAACGTGCCGCCTGCGAATACTGAAGGTGCGAATAGCGAAGTTAGACCTAGCAGGATGATTGATTTTTTCATTGTTGTTTTCCTTAAATACGTAATGACGCCACTTATAAGAGACGGCGTTAACGTGAATGATTAGTTTAGAAGGGGTGAACGACAGGGTGTGTCGCTCAGATGTAGAAATATTGAAATGATTGATGAATGCCTTGTAAGACATACCTTGGGGTAACCGATGAAAGCTATAGCAATATCAGTAACCTTATGAAAATTAGCTAGAAATAATCAGGTTCTTTCCGACCACGACATCACCTGACGAGTGACCTAACTACAATGCGTAGAATGAAAGAGCATGACAAACTAGCGAAAAGACTTGGCATCATCCTGACCCGTTTGAATACAGGTGAGAAGTTGCATCTGGACGATTTAAGTCGTGAATTTGGAGTAGCGAGAAGGACGTTAAATCGTGACTTCAATGAACGGTTAAACTACCTACCGATTCAGCGTGATGGTGCTTGTTACTCGTTAGACCCCAAGTTCCTAGGCAGACAGACTAATAATGAGCTATCTCTCCTACTGTTAAACATGGGATTCGATACGTTGTTTTCGGGTAAGCACTATCTAAGCAATGGCGTATTGAACAACAAAACCACACCACCCTTTCTCTTCAAGAACCCACAAGTCGAGGACATCAGTGAATGTGCTTCAGTGTTCGAGAAACTTATCGAATCGATACAACGACGAAACGTGATTAGCTTTAGCCATGAAGGGGAAACCTACGAGGAGTTCCACAGCTACAAACTGTTGAATGAACGCGGATTGTGGTACATCGCTGGGACACACAGAAACCGTCTAGAGTCTCTCAGAGTGGCTAAGATTCGTGAGTTAGTGCGTTACGAGGATAAATACTATCCTGACCCTAGCATTGAGCAAAAGCTGACTGGTTGTGAATACGAAGGTGAGTTACTCACCCCCATTGATGTCCTTATTCAAATGAGCGCCAAAGGGGTAGAAGCCTTCTTAAATGAAGGTAACGCTGATGACTTCCGAATGTTGAAAGAGCTAGATTCCGGTGATGTGTTAATTAGTCACCAAACCAAGGATATTCCAGAATTACTACGCCAACTTAAAACGTGGCTACCTCATGCAGAGGTACTCTCGCCTGATTGGATAGGTTACTTGTTGAAGCAAGAGCTTCAAGCGTATTTAGATTCAACCAAGTAGAAGGCCAGCACACTGAGTGACGGTGAACAGTACCTTCTTGATGGTAGAGCACTATGCTGTCCAGTTACCGCGACATAATGATGTTTCACTGGGCCACTACAGCCCTCCCTCACCAAGAACTTACCACTATGCTCTGATTTTTAAGTCACCTATGTTGGGTATGGAAAGTGACTGATTTAGCAGAATCACAAACCGATACCGAGCAAGGTAAAACTCAAAACGATGCTGTTTTTAAGCTAACGCTAATAAACTAATAAATAACTGGCTGAGCCAGGTCCGATTAAATGACTAATTTATCAGCAAACTCACAACTAAATGCAAAATAAGTTCACCAATCAAATAATTCGACGTATAAAAACTTTCATTTTAGAACCACTAAATTCACTCCCATTGCCACTGACGCAATGGGAGTTTTCTATCAGTCCATAAACGTTCCAACATGGTGCAACGGATGTACAATCCTTGAGTTAGGTTTATCAATTAAGAGCAAATATCCCATCACTCATTCACCTACTTGAACTAATGAACAGGATAAAGCCGTAGAGCACTTTTCCCTTACTCGCTCCGGTCAAGTTCCTGTTCATCGCAACGCTAATAAGCGTTATGCATCTTCCGCCATTACCTTAATCTCATCAAAGCAGTCCATTGATAGGTAGGACAGAAAATTACTCTCCCACATCGAATAGAACTCAGCGACACTGGATTCAGTAATGGGAACTTCACCCATATATCGGATGTAAGCCACACCATTCCCAAAATCAAAGTCGATTTCTTTCTCTAGCTCAGGCATCAATCCACAGTAACTAAAGTCAGTGATGTAATCGAAAACCCATTGATCATTAAGCCTAGTGATACGAATCTCGACAGGGTGATACCCTCCATTTTCAGGACAGTAAGCACGCTCTCGAAAGTTGACGGTTACAGCTTGAGTTGAAGACGACACCTTTCCCGACTCGTTACAAATACGGTTTAAAGCATTTTGAAGGTCTATGCTAATAGGCAGCACAAATCGCTCAACATCAAATTGAAGAGTTAAGTTCATAATAAATTCTCGTTGTAATAATTAAGTAAACCGCCTCAGAACGAGGCTAGGTATGAAAGATTAGTCAGGGTTAGAGGCTAGTGCTCGAAGCTCAGTCTTCACCACTTCATAGCGCCCAGACACCTGATGTAAGAACACATTATCGGGTACAGGATCGAGGATAGAGATAGTTCGCAGGATAGCCGCTAAGAACCCACACGAATTACTACTTCCACCTGTTATTACGGGTTTCAACGCTGCTGACTTAAGAGTTTTACCAACTTGACCATCAAGTAGCGTAAAGATAGCTTCAAGACGCACCCAACTGTTCGAGAACAATCCCGACGACGAATTTTTAGAAACACGTATATAGAACTCCTGATCATCCTCTTTATAGGCAATCTGGTACTCAAGGAAGCTCTCAGATTTAGGACTAAGCTTTGGACTCTGCCCTTCTTTAACAATGGTGAATAGATCAACTTCGTTCTCAGTTACAGGTTCTTGGCTCATACAAATTCCCCCTTATTCAGCCAGTTCAATTAACGTTTTAATCGCTTGAGTAGTGTTACTCGTAGAACCCACCACAAAACTTCCACTGCCATCGTCAGCATGGACACAGCACGCAAAGACATAGGGTTCAGTCTCGTCTGGTAGCAAAATGACAAACTCAGGGTTTTCTAACGCATATGACAGAATGACTTCCGTATCTTCATCAACGTCAACTAAGTCTTGATCGGTATCATTTCGCTCAATCAAAATCAGACAGGTGGAAACTTCCTCCCAAAATTTCTCAGCCTCATCACGATCGCCAGACCAAGGAAGCAATAGCTGATACATCAGTTGCTCTTTAATCGGTAAGGGCAACTCCAACTGTTCAGTATCAATAAGACTTTTCACAATTTTCATTCGATCTCTCCATCTAAATTCCAGATACAAAAAAGCCCCTGAATAGAACTAACTATTCAGGGGCTATCTATTTCATTTAATATTAGTTTTCAGATGACTTAGGTTCGGGTAGCGCTATATTCTCACTGGCTCTCTCAACCATATCAGACAAAGCATTCGCTCCACGTTCTAGCGCTGTCCTATCAAATTTTCGGTAAAAAAGCGTGCTCGACATATCAGCGTGGTTTAAAACGCGCTGAACCGACGTAACATCCATCCCAGAGTTCAGTAGATTACTCGCTACCGAATGCCTCGCAGTATGGAAAACAACCCCCTCAGGGTCGATACCAGCACGATCAAGTATCAACCTCAAAGCTTTACGTGGCGGTGATATATGTGTCCCATCTCGACTACCGGGAAACACATGTGGATTCCCCGGTTTCTTTAAGTCCTGAAGCTCAGAAAGTAACTCCAACATCAGTGGCGATAAATAGACTAAATGGGGTTTCTTATTTTTGGTCGTTTTGATGAAAAGTGTACGATTATCAAAATCAACGTCACTCCATTGCCTCTCCATTAACTCAGATATTCTACAACCTGTTAACCACAATAGCGCAATCAGATTCCCTTTCACTTTACAGTAATAAGTTCGAGCAACCTTTATCAGTAAAGCAGTTTCCTCAACATTTAAGAATCGCTCACGGGCACCATTCTCAGGCAGTAAGCTAACCTTAGTTGCATGATTAGGCAGATCAAAAACCTTAGATGATAGTGAGCAAAATCCCTTAACAAGTGCAATAACCCTGTTATTCGTGGCTACAGAATACGGTTTACCATTATAGGTTTCAGTGGCGAGGTGGGATTGAAGCTTCATGATGGCATGAGCAGAAAGTCTATCCATGGGAATTTTGTAGATGGGCTTACATCGCAAGAACCGTGTTTCATCATCACGCCATGACCTCTTACGATTTTTCGCCCAAGGTAGATATGTTTCGTGGAAAAAAGTGTACACATCTGGCATCACAATAGCAGAGCGGGAATCACGTTCTAGCTTCGGATCAATACCATCAGCGATTTGTACCTTGAACTTACGCGCTTTAGCTCTAGCTTCTTCTACCGTGAGATCAGGCCACCTAGCAATGGTGATGCTTGATTTCTTCCGGCTCACAGGTGACAAATAACGTAAATGAAAGCGCCGATTCCCAGTACGTCCAACGAGCACCTTCAAACCAATTACACTGTTATCTCCTCCACCGTCAGACCACTCCAAATCGTTAGAGCGAGAGTCCGCACTGGGACCAGATAAGGTTTTCATTATCGAATTGGTCAGGTTGATTGTTCTATTAAGCGTCATGACAAAATGCTCCTATTTCTATCAGTCACTTAATTTTTATATATGTTTGAAGGGACACTTATACTCGAATGTGAAGGATGTAGTATGTGGAAGCCGTTGAGGTGGATTGTTATGGTGGGACTCAGGGATAAATTTCAGAAACAGTCTTTAACAAAATCTCGTAATTCTCTATATATCTCATTGTTGATACCCGCCGCGACAGCGAAGAAAATTTACTTAACGTTATAATCCAAAAATCCTAGCGTAATAAATCTAATATGTATGCTTATCGAACATATCAAACGTTTGAAGAATTTGGCTAACTAAGCGAGAATATAGCAACAAAATTTCATATGAGATAAAGATGTCTAGCAACTGTAGCGAATTCAACTTTCTAATTGATAGAAAGTCTATATATACTTCTAATGACATTCCTTCACTTGTGGCGTACAACAAGTGTTTAATCAATGAAATCAATAATCTTACGACCAAAACCGACGAACTAGAAGGATCGCTAAAGTCTAATTCGTCTGATATCAAAAGCCTCAATGACTCAATCTCAAATCAAGAGAAACTATTTGAAACCAAAATAGTGATGTTGTCCTCGAGTTTCGATAGTAAGATAGAAAATGTTGCGACCGTGCAGGAACAAAGTGTGGACAATTTCACATCAATGTTCGAAACTATTCAAAACAGCTACGCTAATCACCTAACAGGGCTCAGTATTATATTGGCATGTGCTGGTATATTTTTCTTTCTAGGAGCAAAAGCATACAAAAAAAGAGAAATTAATGATTTAAAAGATGAAACGTTAACTCATGTACGAGCAACTCTGACTAAAGAAGGTTTAGTGAGGAATCTTGTAGAGACATCTTTAACTGATTCAAAAGTAACAGAACTTCTCGATACAAGGTTGAACACCATCGCAGATGGCTTAGAACAACAGATTATCAATAGAATAAAAGACAAAGAGCTGTATAATCAGCGCACAGATTCGCCGGATTGCAGCGACAACGGTAATTTGTCAGACATAATACAATAATAGTAAGAGGGGGTAATATGCTGATAACTGTCAACAAAAAAATCACCTTTTCTGAAATTAGTGAAATTACTTCAGCGCAAGATGTTCTGAAAAAAGTATACGGTGATCTTGATTCAATCGAGCTTCCAATCGATATTGATTTGATCATCAACAGCATTGAAGGCGTAAGTCTTAGCGAAGAACTGGACTTATCAAATCTAAATACTGCTGGCTTTATTCACGTAAAACGTGACAATGAAAATAACGTCAAAGACGTGCGTATCTGGACAAACCCGACTGAAGCAGACACAAGAATGCGCTTTACGAAAGCGCATGAAGTAGGGCACCTTGTTTTCGATATATTCCCTTCTTTAAATGACACTAATGTCAATGAAGAGTTCATTGAACGGTTGAACCGAAAAGAAGGAAGCAATAGTTACATTGAACAACGTGCAAATAGATTTGCAGCTCAGCTTTTGATGCCTGCACAGCTTGTTAAAAAAGAAGTATCTAAGCTTGTAAGCCTCTACAAAAAGCAAAATAAAAAGATTTCACTAGAACAAGCTATTGAAGAATTAGCATCTAAATTTGATACATCTAAAGATGCTATGAAGTTTAGGTTAAAAAACCTAAATATTATTAGCTAATATCTATAACAGCTCGGCTCTAACCGAGCTGTTTTCATATCTACTAGTATATAGTTCTCACATTCAAGTGATGACACGCCTCCCTCCCCCAACAAACACACCTCCCCCCTCAAACAATTTAAGTGATTGGTTGTGTGTGAGCCCCGCATTCAGTTCCAAAAGTTCGAATAACCCTAAAGGTAAGCACCTAGCAATAGAGATACTTGTTAATTTTTACATAGACTTTTAACCACCCTCCATACTTCACAGAAAGTACTATAACGGTTTATATCGAAGGGATTCGGGATAAATCTCAAAAGCAGTCTTTAGCAATAGTATATTGCCGTCATTCTCGTTTTGCTCAGCGTTGTAATCTCACTTCTAATCATCACCACAGCATGAATAAACAAACATCGGCAACACTCCTACATTGCTATAACAAGGACTGAGATTTATCCCCGGATACCTTACACAACTCGGATAAAGGTAAACCATATAAACGATGCCCCGTAGCTCACCGTCTGATGAGTGTCGACATGCCTTAGCTCTATCGACTAAAAGAACAGTGGGATATGAACTCGTCTCGCTCACCAGATCGGTAGTACATCGTGACCGGATATAGACCATACCAGTCGCGAATTTCTATGAAAGGTGTTTGTTGGCAATATTAACCCTAGGTAGCCGCAAGCGCTATTCATAGCTGTATAGCTCACCACGAGGTCGAAGCTGAAAGTTCAGGATATGTACCGGAAGTGTTTTGGAGAGGCTTTATGAACGTTTCTGATGAGCTTTTGATGGGGTTGATAGGCAAGAGATCTGAAACTCTTTATTTTCATAATACTAGATGGCAAAAAGCCTCAACCGAAGTTGAGGCTTTTCATATCCCCTAAGGGAAAAATGGCAGGGGTGGAGAGATTCGAACTCCCAACACGCGGATTTGGAATCCGCTGCTCTGCCAATTGGAGCTACACCCC